>JALOLH010000033.1 GCA_025456065.1 Candidatus Nanopelagicales bacterium
AAGGAGCAGAAGATGACGATCTCCGGCGGCTCGGCGCTGCCGAAGGACGACATCGACCGCATGATGCGCGACGCCGAGGCGCACGCCGCCGAGGACCACCAGCGCCGCGAGGAGGCCGAGATCCGCAACACGGCGGAGTCGCTGGTCTACCAGACGGAGAAGTTCCTGCGCGACAACGCCGACAAGGTGCCGGCCGACGCCAAGGCCAACGTCGACGAGCCGCTCGCCGCGCTGAAGAAGGCGCTGGAGGGGACCGACATCGAGGCGATCAAGGACGCCTCGGAGAAGGTCGCCACCGCCTCGCAGGCTCTCGGGGCGGCCATGTACGCGCAGGCCCAGCAGTCGGCCCCGGCCGGCGGCGGCGATGCCGGGCCGACGGGTGCCGCTGACGGCGGTGCCGACGACGACGTCATCGATGCCGAGATCGTCGACGAGGGTGAGCAGAAGTGACCGTCCCCAACGAGGGCCAGCCGCGCGCCGGGGAGACCCCCCCGGCGGGCGGCCGCCCTGACCAGCAGCCACCGCCCGACCCGCAGGCGCAGCCCGCGCCCGACGAGGTGCAGGAGGCCGAGGTCGTCGAGGTCGAGGAGCCGGCCGAGGCGGCCGGTGCCGCGCCGGAGGCGGCCGGGGACGGGGCCACCGAGGACGTCGTCGAGGGCGAGGTCGTCGAGCCCGCGACGTCCCCCGACGCCGATGCGCTGCTCGCCGAGGCGCTGGACGCCGAGGCGATCGAGGCACAGTTCCGTGCGGCCGAGGCCGACGCGGCGGCGGCAGCGGGGGAGGCCGGAGGCGCGGCCGCGCAGGTGGCGGCCCTGACCGCGGACCTGCAGCGGGTGCACGCGGAGTACCAGAACTACCGCAAGCGCGTGGAGCGCGACCGGGAGCTGGTCCGCGATCGAGCCGTCGAGTCGGTGCTCGCCGAGCTGCTGCCGATCCTGGACGACATCGGCCGGGCCCGGGAGCACGACGAGCTCGTCGGCGGCTTCCGCTCGGTCGGCGAGGCCCTGGAGGGCGTCGTGAGCCGGCTGGGCCTGAGCGCCTTCGGGACGGTCGGCGAGCCGTTCGACCCGACCCGGCACGAAGCCCTGATGCGCGAGGAGCGCGAGGGGGTGACCGAGCCCACCGTGGCGACCGTCCTGCAGGCCGGCTACGAGCTGCGGGGCCGCGTCGTACGGGCAGCCCGGGTCTCGGTGGCCGGCGCGGACTGAGCAGCGACGGACAGGAGGGGAGGTGCGGGTGCCGTGAGCACGAAGGACTGGATCGACAAGGACTACTACAAGGTCCTGGGCGTGAAGAAGGACGCCTCGGCCGACGAGATCAAGAAGGCCTACCGCACCCTGGCCCGCAAGCACCACCCCGACAAGAACCCGGACAACGCCGCGGCCGAGGCCCGCTTCAAGGAGGTCTCCGAGGCCTACGACGTGCTGTCCGACCCGAAGACCCGCGCCGAGTACGACGAGGCCCGCACGCTGTTCGGCAGCGGAGCCGGAGGCTTCCGCTTCCCGGGCGGCGGCGGGGGCGGGTCGGCCGGCGGGGGCACCGGGAACATCAACCTCGACGACCTGCTCGCCCAGATGCGCCAGCAGGGCAGCGGTGCCGGCGGGCCGGCCGGCGCCGGGACCGGGTTCGGTGGGGTGTTCGGTGACGTCCTGGGCGGGCTGTTCAACCGGGGCGGCGGGCCGACCGCGCGCACCACGACCCGGTCCCCGCGCCGTGGCGCCGACATCGAGAGCGAGGCGACGATCGGGTTCGTCGAGGCCCTCGACGGCGTCACGGTCTCGTTGCGACTGACCACCGACGAGCCCTGCAGCACCTGCCACGGCACCGGTGCCAAGCAGGGCACCGCCCCGCGGCTGTGCCCGACGTGCGACGGGCAGGGCCAGGTGCTGCGCAGCGGTGGTGGGTTCGCGCTGCCCGAGCCGTGCCGCGAGTGCCGTGGCCGCGGCATGGTGGTGGACGACCCGTGCCCGACCTGCTCGGGGTCCGGGCGGGCCAAGGCCGCCCGGCCGGTCACCGCCCGGATCCCCGCAGGGGTGAGCGACGGGGCTCGCATCCGGCTGAAGGGCAAGGGGGCGCCCGGGGAGTTCGGCGGCCCGCCCGGGGACCTGTTCATCGTCGTGCACGTGGGCAAGGACCCGGTGTTCGCCAGGGCGGGCGACAACGTCACGGTCACCGTGCCGGTCACCTTCGCCGAGGCGGCACTCGGTGCCGACGTCGCGGTCCCCCTGCCGCGCGGCGGCCGGGTGACCCTGAAGATCCCCGCCGGCACCGCGAACGGGCGCACCTTCCGGGTGCGGGGCCGCGGGGCCGCACGGCGCGACGGCACGACGGGGGATCTCCTGGCGACCATCGAGGTGGTCGTCCCGCGCAACCTCCCGGACGCGGCCCGCGCGGCGCTCGACGCCTACGCGACCGCCGCCGGGGAGCCGGACCCCCGCGCGACCCTGATCGCCTCGGCCGAGGCCCGCCCGGGCGTCGGCCGCACCGCTCCAGCCTGAGGAGGTGACCCATGGAGCTGGACTTCGATGACGACACCCCGGTCTACGTGATCTCCGTGGCCGCCGCCCTGGCCGGCCTGCACCCGCAGACCCTGCGCCAGTACGACCGTCTCGGCCTGGTCTCGCCGAACCGGATCGGCGGGCGCAACCGCCTGTACTCGATGCGCGACATCGCGCGCCTGCGCGAGGTGCAGCGGCTGGCCTCGGACGGCGTGAACCTCACCGGCATCATGCGCATCCTCGAGCTCGAGGAGCAGCTGGAGTCGATGCGCCGCCGCCTCGACGCCCTGGAGCAGCGCGAGCGCTCGACGGCGCTCGTCGTGTGGCGCCCCGACCGCCGCCGCTGACCCCCCGACCGCCCACCCGCCCGTGACCGCCCCCGTCACTGCCCTACCCCCGCTGATGTCGCCCTGCCCCCGTTGTGTCATGGAATCGGTCGATCGAACCGCCGGAATCCATGACACAGGGCGGGAGAAGGAGGAGCCCAACATGGCTGACCAGTTCACGACCCGCACCCAGGAGGCGCTGTCCGCGGCGGTCCGTGACGCCGCCGGCCGGGGCAACGCCCACGTCGAGCCCGTCCATGTGCTCGGGGCCCTGCTCGGCCAGCGCGACGGCATCGCCGTGGCCCTGCTCGAGGGCCTCGGCGTCGACGTGACCGCGCTCGCCGGCCAGGTGGAGCGGGCCGTCGCGGCCCTGCCGGCTGCCTCCGGCGCGACGGTCGCCAGCGCCGACCTCGCCCAGCCCACGTACCGCGTGCTCAAGGCGGCCGGCGACCTCGCGCGGACCCGGGGCGACAGCTTCGTCTCCACCGAGCACGTGCTCATCGGCCTGGCGGCGCCGGAGGCGCCCACCGGCCCGATGCTCGCGGCCGTCGGCGCCTCGCCCGACGCGCTGCTGCGCGCGCTGGACGCCGCACGCGGCGGCCGGCGGGTCGACTCCGCCGATCCCGAGGGCAGCTTCAAGGCCCTCGAGAAGTACGGCCTGGACCTCACGGCCCGCGCACGGGAGGGCAAGGTCGACCCCGTCATCGGCCGCGACGCCGAGATCCGCCGGGTGGTCCAGGTGCTCAGCCGGCGCACGAAGAACAACCCGGTGCTCATCGGGGAGCCGGGCGTGGGCAAGACCGCCGTCGTCGAGGGCCTGGCCCAGCGCATCGTCGCCGGTGACGTGCCCGAGTCGCTGCGGGGCAAGCGCCTCATATCCCTGGACCTCGCCGGCATGGTGGCCGGGGCGAAGTACCGCGGCGAGTTCGAGGAGCGGCTCAAGGCCGTGCTGTCCGAGATCGCCGACTCGAACGGCCAGGTGGTCACGTTCATCGACGAGCTGCACACCGTCGTCGGCGCGGGCGCCGGCGGGGACTCCGCCATGGACGCGGGCAACATGCTCAAGCCGATGCTGGCCCGCGGGGAGCTGCGGATGGTCGGGGCGACCACGCTCGACGAGTACCGCGAGCGCATCGAGAAGGACCCTGCGCTCGAGCGGCGGTTCCAGCAGGTGCTCGTGGGCGAGCCGAGCGTCGAGGACACGATCGGCATCCTGCGCGGCCTGAAGGAGAAGTACGAGGCGCACCACAAGGTGGCCATCGCCGACGCCGCGCTGGTCGCCGCGGCGACGCTGTCCGATCGCTACATCACCAGCCGGTTCCTGCCGGACAAGGCGATCGACCTCGTCGACGAGGCGGCTTCGCGACTGCGGATGGAGATCGACTCCTCGCCGGTCGAGATCGACCAGCTGCAGCGCCAGGTGGACCGCCTGCGCATGGAGGAGCTGGCGCTGAGCAAGGAGACCGACGAGCCATCGGTCGAGCGGCTGGCGAAGCTGCGCGCGGACCTCGCCGACAAGGAGGAGACGCTGGCCGGCCTGCGCGCCCGCTGGGAGCAGGAGAAGGCCGGCCTGGACCGGGTCGGCGACCTGAAGATCGAGATCGACGAGCTGCGCGGCGCCGCCGAGAAGGCGCAGCGCGAGGGAGACTTCGAGACCGCCGCCCGGCTGCTGTACGGGGAGCTGCCCGCGCTCGAGGCGCAGCTGGAGCAGGTGGCCGCCGAGGCGAACACCCGCTCGGCCATGGTCCGTGAGGAGGTCGGCCCGGACGACGTCGCCGAGGTCGTCGGGGCCTGGACGGGCATCCCGGCCGGGCGGCTGCTCGAGGGCGAGACCGCCAAGCTGCTGCGGATGGAGTCCGAGCTGGGCCGGCGCGTGGTCGGCCAGGCCACCGCGGTCGCGGCCGTCGCCGACGCGGTGCGCCGGGCCCGGGCCGGCATCGCCGATCCGAACCGGCCGACCGGCTCGTTCCTGTTCCTGGGCCCGACCGGGGTGGGCAAGACCGAGCTGGCCAAGGCGCTGGCCGAGTTCCTCTTCGACGACGAGCGGGCGATCACCCGCATCGACATGAGCGAGTACGGCGAGAAGCACTCGGTGGCCAGGCTGGTCGGCGCGCCCCCCGGCTACATCGGCTACGAGGAGGGTGGCCAGCTCACCGAGGCGGTGCGCCGCCGTCCGTACACCGTGGTGCTCCTCGACGAGGTCGAGAAGGCGCACCCGGAGGTGTTCGACGTGCTGCTGCAGGTGCTCGACGACGGCCGGCTCACCGACGGCCAGGGCCGCACGGTGGACTTCCGCAACGCGATCCTGATCCTCACCTCCAACCTCGGCTCCCAGGCACTGATCGACCCGACCCTCACGCCGGAGCAGCGCCGCAACGCAGTCCTGGCGGTGGTGCGCACCTCGTTCAAGCCGGAGTTCCTCAACCGGCTCGACGAGATGGTGGTCTTCGAGTCGCTGACGCGCGAGGACCTCGCCTCGATCGTCGACCTGCAGGTGGCCCTGCTGGGCGGTCGGCTGGCCGACCGGCGCATCGAGCTGGTCGTCGAGCCGGCGGCCCGCGAGTGGCTGGCCGACCACGGCTTCGACCCGATCTACGGGGCCCGGCCGCTGCGCCGCCTGATCCAGTCGGCGATCGGCGATCCGTTGGCCCGTGGGATCCTCGCCGGGGACTTCCGGGACGGCTCGACGGTGCGGGTGGACGTGGCGCCGACCGGATCGGAGGCCGGTCTGCTGCTCACGGCCGCCTGAGCCAGCGGCCGCCTGAGCCAGCGCTCCCGGGAGGACGGCGGGCCCGACCCCGGGACGGGGCTCAGCCCACCGTGAGCGCGATCGGCACCGAGGCCAGGGCCTGGCTCACCGGGCAGTTCGCCTTGGCGGACTCCGCGGCGCTGCGGAAGCCCTCGTCGTCGAGGCCGGGCACCTCGCCCGCGACCGCGAGCCGGATGCCGGTGATCCCGGTGCCGGGCTGGAAGTCGACCTCGGCCGAGGTGCGCAGCTGGGTCGGCGGGGTGCCGGCCTGCGCGAGGGCGTGCGACAGCGCCATGGAGAAGCACGTGGCGTGGGCGGCAGCGATGAGCTCCTCCGGGCTGGTCACTCCGTTGGGCTCGGCCGACCGGGCCGGCCAGGTGACCGGGTGGGTCCCGAGGCCTGAGGACTCGAGGGTCACCTTCCCGGAGCCCTCCATGAGCGAGCCGTCCCACACCGTCGATGCGCGCCGTGTCGTTGCCATGGCCTGTCGTCCTTCCCTCGGATGCTCCGGGCCGGCTGGCCCGCGTCTGGGGAATCCTTCCGGGCTGTCGGGGGACTCGCCACCGGAGGTGCCCGGGAGATGGCGGAGGGGCACCCGACGGGTGCCCCTCCAGCGCGGCGGAGGATACGGGATTTGAACCCGTGAGGGGTGTTGCCCCAACACGATTTCCAATCGTGCGCCCTAGGCCACTAGGCGAATCCTCCGCCGCGGATTCTACGGGGAGGCCGGCGCTCCACCGAATCCCGTGGCGCCGCCCCGGGGCGCGGCCGGCGGCCCGCGGCTGGGTGCCGGTGGCCCTGGGGGGCGCGTAGACTTGGCCGCGACCCCCCGTGCGGCGTCATCCTGTGAACCTCCCCAGGGCCGGAAGGCAGCAAGGATAAGCGGGCTCTGACGGGTGCGCGGGGGGTCCTCGCCTCCTCGCCCGGTCGGCCCTGGGTCGCCGTCGCCGGCCCCGTGGTCCCGGGACGCCGGTGCCGCGCGCGTTACCGTGGAGCCCTCCGCGCGGACACCAGGGGGCCGTGATGCTGCTGCGCCAACCCGACCTGCCCGGCCCGCTGCTGCCGGCCGGAGGTCGCATCGCGGTGATCGCGCCCTCTGGCGTGGTCCAGCCCGACCGGCTGGGCCGCGGCCTGGACGTCCTGCACGCGTGGGGGTACCGGCCGATGGTCGGCCGCCACGTGCTGAAGGTGGCCGGGCACGTCGCGGGGACGCTCGCCGAGCGCCGCCAGGACCTGCACTGGGCGATGACCGATCCGCAGGTCGACGCGATCTGGTTCGCCCGGGGCGGGTTCGGCTCGATGCACCTGCTGGAGGACCTGATCCGGATCACCCGCAGCCCGCAGGCCGTGCCCAACCGCCCCCTGCTGGGCTTCTCCGACGCGACCGCGTTCCTCGCGGCCCTCTACCGCGAGCACCACCTCACCGAGGATCCCCGCAACCCGGTGCGCCAGGGCCTGCTCGGCATCCACGCGCCGGTGATCACCGCGCTGGGCGAACCGGCCGCGGAGGGGGCCCGGGACCGCGTGCGCGCCATGCTGCAGGAGGGGCGGGGGTTCTCCGCCGGCGTCGAGCACGTCGCGGGGCCGCGTCGGTCGGTGCGGGGCCCCTTCGTGGGGGGCAACCTCGCGATGCTCGCGGCACTGGCCGGCACGCCGCACGCGCTGCGCTCGCACGACGCGATCATGGTGCTGGAGGACGTGGGCGAGCCCGTCTACCGGCTGGACCGGATGGTCACCCAGCTGCAGCTGTCCGGCGGCATGATGGGCGTCCAGGCGTTCGTCCTCGGGTCCTTCAGCGCGATGCCCGGGGAGCGCGACCAGCACGCGGAGAGCTTCATGGAGCATCGCCTCGAGGAGTTCGGGGTGCCGGTCGCGGCGGGGGCACCGATCGGCCACGACCCCGACAACGAGCCGTGGGTCTACGGCCAGGTCGGCGAGCTGGACCTGACCGGGGAGCTCGCACCGCTGGACCTGCCGCACGCGGAGGACCTCGAGGCAGCCGAGCCACCGCGCTGAAGGGCTGGCGAGCCGCCGCGCTGCGCTCGGGCGGCCGCGCCCCAGCGAGGGTCAGACGATGCCGTAGAGCCGGTCGCCGGCGTCGCCGAGGCCCGGGACGATGTAGCCGTGCTCGTTGAGCCGCTCGTCGATGGCGGCGGTGACCAGCGTGATCGTGGGCAGGCGCCCCGCCACGTGGCGGTCCACCGCGGCGATCCCCTCGGGGGCGGCGAGCAGGCAGATCGCCGTGACGTCGCGCGCGCCGCGGCCGAGCACGAGGTCGATCGCCATCGTGAGCGTCCCGCCGGTCGCCAGCATCGGGTCGAGCAGGAAGACCTGCCGGCCGGCGAGGTCCATCGGCAGGCGGTCGGCGTACGTGGACGCCTCGAGCGTCACCTCGTCGCGGATCATGCCGAGGAAGCCGATCTCGGCCGTCGGCAGCAGCCGGGTCATCCCCTCGAGCATCCCCAGCCCCGCCCGCAGGATCGGCACGACGACCGGGCGGGGAGCGGCCATCCGCAGCCCCGTCATCGGCGCCACCGGCGTCTCGATCGCGACGGCCTCGACCCGGATGTCGCGCGTGGCCTCGTAGGCCAGCAGCGCGACGAGCTCGTCGACGAGCCGCCGGAAGGTGGGGGAGTCGGTCCGGGCGTCGCGCAGGGTGGTCAGCTTGTGGGCGACCAGTGGGTGGTCGGCGAGCATCACGCGCATGCGCGCAGCGTAGTGAGCGCCCAGTTCGGCACCGCGGCCGCTGCCGACCGGCGGTCCGCCTCACTCCCGATGGGCGGCGAAGAAGTCCCGCAGCAGCGCCCCGCACTCGTCGGCGAGCACCCCGGCCGCGACCTCCGGGCGGTGGTTGAGCCGGGGGTCGCGCACGACGTCCCAGAGCGACCCGACGGCGCCGGCCTTGGGGTCGAAGGCGCCGAACACGATGCGCTCGACCCGGGACAGGACCGCCGCGCCGGCGCACATCGTGCAGGGCTCGAGCGTCACCACCAGGGTGCAGCCCGCCAGCCGCCAGCTGCCGACCTCCCGGGCCGCCGCGCGCAGGGCCAGGACCTCGGCGTGCGCGGTGGGGTCGCCGTCCGCCTCGCGGCGGTTGTGGCCGCGTCCCACGAGCGCCCCGGCGGCATCGAGCACCACCGCCCCGACCGGGACGTCGGCGGACGGCAGCGCGAGCACGGCCTCGTCGAGTGCCCGGCGCATGGCCGACTCGTCCGCGGGGCTCGCCTTCACGGTCGGCCAGTGTGCCAGCCGCTGGGGCAGCGCCGGACGGGCCGGGTTGCGGCGGTGCCCTCCGGCTGGTGGCATGGCCCTCATGCCGAGTCCCGCGTCGACCATGCACCCGGCCGGGTTCCACGGCGACGGTCCGCTGCGCCGGCACGTGCGTGGGGCCCGGCCGCGGCGGTCGTTCTTCGAGGGCTGGTACGTCAAGCTCGTCAGTGCCGACCGTGCGGTCCGGCTGGCCGTCATCCCCGGGGTCTTCCTCTCCGAGGACGGCACCCTGGCCGAGGCGTTCGTGCAGGTCCTCGACGGCGTCACCGGGGAGACGGCGTACCACCGCTTCCCGCTCGACGAGTTCCGCGCCGACGAGCACCGCTTCGAGGTCCGGGTCGGCGCCAACCGCTTCTCCGAGCAGGGAGTCCAGGTCGACCTGCCGGGACTGCGGGCCGACGTGCGGTTCGGCCCGGTCACGCCCTGGCCTGTCACGGTGCACGAGCCGGGGGCCATGGGGTGGTACGCCTGGGTGCCGACGATGGAGTGCTACCACGGCGTGGTCAGCCTCGACCACGCCCTCGCGGGCACCGTCGAGCTGGCCGGGACGCGCACCGACCTGGCCGGGGGCCGGGGCTACCTCGAGAAGGACTGGGGCACCGCCTTCCCCCGCGGCTACGTGTGGATCCAGTCGAACCACTTCCCGACCCGCGGCGTGAGCCTGGTCGCCTCCACCGCGCTGATCCCATGGCGGCGCTCGGCCTTCCGTGGCGACCTGGTCGGGCTGCGGATCCCCGAGGGCGCGACGGGCGCTGGCCTGCACAGGTTCACCAGCTACACCCGAGCGCGCACCGAGTCACTGCAGGTCGACGACGCCCACGTCCGGTGGACCCTCGTCGCCCCGGACGGGCACCGCCTGCACCTCGAGGCCGCCGTCGGGGGGCGAACGACGGGCCTGCTGCATGCCCCCGTGCGCACCGAGATGCACCGTCGCGTGGCCGAGACGCTCGACGGCGCGGTCGCCGTGCGGCTGGTCGACGCCGAGGGCCGCACCGTCCTGGCCGAGACCGGCGAGTGCGCGGGGGTCGAGGTGCACGGGGACATCGACGCCCTGCTCGCGACCCCGGGACGGCGGGCCGCGCCGGGCCGATCGGGCGCGCCGCTGGGCGGCAGTCGTCGTCGGGACATGACGGCGGGGGAGCGGGCAGACTGACCCCACGCCGGGGCATCCCCCGGGTGGGAGCGCGGAGGTGACATGGGCAAGGCGGAGGACATCATCGACGCCCTGGGCGGTGCCGGGAACATCGAGGAGATCGAGGCCTGCGCGACCCGGTTGCGGACCGTGGTGGCAGATCCCACGCTCGTCGACGAGACGAGGCTGCGGGCCGCAGGGGCGTTCGGCGTGCTGTCGGCCGGATCCGTGCTCCAGGTCATCGTGGGTGGCGAGGCCGACGGCCTGGCCATGGACATCAACGACATCATCGGCTAGGAGAAACTCGTGGCACTGCAGGTCCTGTCCCCCATGCCCGGTCGGGTCGCCAACCTCTCGGAGGTCCCGGACCCCATGTTCGCCGAGGCCATGCTCGGCCCCGGCCTCGCGATCGACCCCCCGCGCGAGCCGGTCACCGCCGTCGCGCCCATCTCGGGCACCATCGCCAGCCTGTTCCCGCACGCCATGGGCATCGAGGCCGAGGGCTACTCGATCCTGGTCCACCTGGGCCTGGAGACCGTGAAGCTGAACGGCGAGGGCTTCACCCTGCTCAAGGCCAAGGGTGACACCGTGACCGCCGGCGAGCCCGTGATCCAGTGGGACCCGGCCGCGATCGAGGCCGGCGGCCTGCCCGTCATCACCCCGCTCATCGCGATCCAGGCCGAGGCCTCCCAGATCACCCAGCTGGTCGCGGACGGCACCCCCGTCGAGGCCGGCCAGCCCGTCTTCGAGGTCGCCTGACGTCGGTCGGCACGACCGCCCACACAACCCAGCCCCGAGGGGGGCACCCAACTGAAAGGTGTGTTGAACGTGGCTGAGATCACCGTGACCCTGCCCCCCGGCGTCGGGTTGCACGCGCGTCCTGCGGCGCTGTTCGTCGGCGCCGCGGCCAAGTCCTCCTGCGACGTGACCATCGGTCGCCCGGGCGAGCCCGGCGTGAACGCCAAGAGCATCCTGGGCGTGATGGGTCTCGGCGCGAAGGCCGGCGAGGAGATGGTCGTCACCGCGGAGGGCGACGGCGCGGACGAGCTGCTCGCCTCGCTCAAGGAGATCCTCGAGACGCCCGAGGGCGGCCATGCCTGACCTGGTGACCCTGACTGGCGTCGGGGTCAGCCCCGGCGTCGGCGCCGGACCGGTGGTGCGTGTGGTCGACTCCGTCCCCGAGCCCAGGACGGGCCCAGGGGCGGGGTCGCCCGAGGAGGAGTTCGCGGCTGCCAGCGCCGCCCTCGAGGATGTCGCGGCCGACCTCGAGGACCGTGGCCGGCGGGCCGGCGGCGAGGCGCAGCACGTGCTCGAGGCGCAGGCCATGATGGCCCGCGACCCCGACCTCGCGATGCAGATCCAGCAGCGCACGCAGGCGGGCACCAATGCCGCGCGGGCGGCGTACGAGGCCTTCGGGATCACCCGCGAGATGCTGCTCACGCTCGGCGAGTACTTCGCCGCCCGCGTGACGGACCTCGACGACATCCGCAACCGGACCGTGGCCCGGCTGCTCGACGTGCCGGCCCCCGGCATCCCGGAGCTCACCGAGCCGTCGATCCTCGTCGCGATGGACCTGGCCCCGGCCGACACCGCGCTCATCGACAAGTCGATGGTGCTCGCGTTCGCCACCCAGGAGGGCGGGCCCACCTCGCACACCTCGATCCTGGCCCGCAACCTCGGGATCCCCGCGGTCGTGGGCTGCCCGGGCGTGCGCGAGCTGGCGCCGGGCACCCGCGTGCTCGTCGACGGGTCGAACGGGAAGGTCGTCGTCGACCCGCCCGACGACCTCGTCGCCAGGCTCGCCGGCGTGGACGAGAAGCGCCGCGCCGCGCTGGCCGCGGTCGGCAACGCCCCGGGCACCACCTCCGACGGGCACGCCGTCCCCCTGCTGGCGAACATCGGCGGGCCCGAGGACGTGGCCAAGGCCGTGGAGAACGGGGCCGAGGGCGTCGGGCTGTTCCGCTCGGAGCTGCTGTTCCTCGACCGCACCGACGCGCCCAGCGAGGACGAGCAGCACGGCCTGTACCGCCAGGTCCTCGAGGGCTTCTCGGGCAAGAAGGTCGTCGTGCGCACGCTGGACGCCGGGGCGGACAAGCCCCTGCCCTTCCTGCCCTTCGGCGAGGAGCCGAACCCGGCCATGGGCGTGCGGGGCCTGCGCATCTGCATGCAGGCGCCGGACATCATGCACACCCAGCTCACGGCGCTGGCGCGTGCGGCCGAGGGCCTGGACACCGAGCTGTGGGTGATGGCGCCGATGGTCGCCGACGTCTACGAGGCCCGGTGGTTCCGGGAGGCGTGCCGGAAGGCCGGACTCAAGGCGAAGATCGGCACCATGGTCGAGATCCCGGCGGCCGCGCTGCGTGCCGAGCACCTCGGGGCGGTCGCCGAGTTCTTCTCGATCGGCTCGAACGACCTCACGCAGTACACGTTCGCCGCGGACCGCCAGATCGGTGCGGTGGCCCGGCTCCAGGACGCCTGGCAGCCGGCCATCCTCGACCTGGTCGCCGCGACCACCGAGGGTGGGGCGGCCAACGGCATCCCCACCGGCGTGTGCGGCGAGGCGGCCGCCGACCCGGCCCTCGCGTGCGTGCTCGTGGGCCTGGGCGTGAACACGCTGTCGATGTCGGCCGGTGCCCTGCCGGGCGTGCGCGCGGCCCTGGCGGCGCACACGCTCGACGACTGCAAGCAGGCAGCGCACGCCGCCAGGTCGGCGGTCGACGCCGAGGTCGCGAAGGCCGCCGCGCGCGCGTGCCTGCCGGCGCTCGAGGAGCTCGGGCTGTAGGGCTCCCCTGCGGCGCCGCGCGCGCCCGCGTCTCGCGGCGCCCGGCGACTTGACGCACGGACGACGGGCGGTCACCTCCGGGTGGCCGCCCGTCGTGTGCGTGCGTCCCGCCCGCCCGGCGCCCGGGGTGCGTCCCGCCCGCGTCTTCGGCGCCCGGCGACTTGATCCAAGTTCGCTGCCGATGGGCGCATCCGAACTTGGATGAAGTCCCGATGCGGGGCCAGAACTTGGATGAAGTCCCGATGCGGCGCCCAGGACTTGGATGAAGTCGCGATGCGGCCGGGCCGCGGCGCGCAGGACTCGGACCATGCCGACCGAAGCGCCGGGCCGCGGATCGGGGAGCGGCTCAGGTCCAGCGGCGAGCGGTCAGCTGCTCGTAGGCGTGCACGTAGAGCGCCCGCGTCCGCTCGACGACGTCGTCGGGCAGCGGCGGGGGCGGGGTGGGCCCGGTCCGGTCCCAGCCGGAGGCAGGGGAGTCCAGCCAGTCCCGGACGAACTGCTTGTCGTAGCTCGGTTGGCCGCCGGGCCGCCCGGGCTGCCACTGGTCGGCCGGCCAGAACCGCGACGAGTCGGGTGTGAGCACCTCGTCGCCGAGCAGGATCGGGGCGGCCAGGTCCTCGGCGGGTCGCCCGAACTCGACCTTGGTGTCGGCCAGGATGATGCCGCGCTCGCGCGCGATCCCCTCAGCCCTCGCGTAGACCGCCAGCGTGAGCCGGCGCAGCGCCTCGGCGTCGGCCGTCCCCACCGTCCGGACCACGGCCGCGAAGTCGACGTTCTCGTCGTGGGTGCCGAGCGCGGCCTTGGTAGCAGGCGTGAAGATCGGCTCCGGCAGGCGCGAGCCGTCGACCAGCCCATCCGGCAGCGGCACCCCGCAGACCGCGCCGGACGCGCGGTACTCGGCCAGGCCGGACCCCGAGAGGTAGCCACGGGCCACGCACTCGACCGGGAGCATCGCCAGCGGCCGGCACAGCATCGCGCGCCCGGCGACCGCCGCTGGGACGTCCGTGGACAGTACGTGGTTGCCGACGAGGTCGGCGACGCGCTCGAACCACCACAGGCTGAGCTGGGTGAGGATCGCCCCCTTGTCCGGGATGGTCGTGGGCAGCACCCAGTCGAATGCCGAGATCCGGTCCGAGGCGACGAACAGCAGCGCGCCGTCGGCATCCCGGTACAGGTCGCGCACCTTGCCGGAGTAGACGTGGGTGAACCCCGGGATCGCCGGTGCGGGTGGGATGTTGGGCAGCGCCGGCGCGGCCCTGGGATCGCTCACAGGATGGTCCCCGGTACGTAGGCAACGGCGTCGGGGTGCTGCGCGGCGATGACCTCGATCCGGTCGACCACCGCGGCAACCTGGGCGCGCGCCGCCCCAGTGAAGGTGATCGGCTCGGCGACCAGCACCTCGAGCGCGGCGCGGTCCAGGCCGAGTCGGCCGTCGGCGGCGAGCCGGTCGAACAGGTCGTTGGCGGGCTGCCCGCGGCGCATGTCGAGGGCGACGGCGACCGCGTGCTCCTTGATCACCTCGTGCGCGGTCTCGCGGCCCACCCCGGCGCGGACTGCGGCCATGAGCACCTTGGTCGTGGCCAGGAAGGGCAGGAACCGGCGCAGCTCGGCCTCGATCACGGCGGGGAAGGCCCCGAACTCGTCGAGGACGGTGAGGAACGTCTCGAACAACCCGTCGACGGCCAGGAACGCGTCGGGCAGGGCGATCCGGCGCACGACGGAGCAGGACACGTCGCCCTCGTTCCACTGCCCGCCGGCGAGCTCCGCGCCCATGAGCGCGTAGCCGCGCAGCACCACCGTGAGGCCGTTGACCCGCTCGCAGGAGCGGGCGTTCATCTTGTGCGGCATCGCCGAGGAGCCGACCTGACCCTCCTTGAACCCCTCGGTGACCAGCTCATCGCCCGCCATGAGGCGGATCGTCGTGGCGAGGCTCGACGGCCCGGCGGCGACCTGCACCAACGCCGAGAGCACGTCGTGGTCGAGGCTGCGGGGGTAGATCTGGCCGACCGAGTCCAGCACCTCGGTGAAGCCCAGGTGCGCGGCCACCCGGCGCTCGAGCTCGGCGAGCGCCTCGGCGTCGCCGTCGAGCAGGTCGAGCATGTCCTGGGCGGTGCCGACCGGGCCCTTGATGCCGCGCAGCGGGTAGCGCTCGAGGAGGTCCTCCACCCGCGCGTACGCGATGATCAGCTCCTCGGCAGCCGACGCGCATCGTTTGCCGAGCGTGGTGGTCTGGGCGGCCACGTTGTGGCTGCGGCCGGTCAGCGGCTGCTCGGCGTACCGGGCGGCCAGGGCGCCCAGGCGGGCCAGCGCGGCGACGATCCTGTCGCGGACGATCGCCAGCGACTGGCGCACCTGCATCTGCTCGACGTTCTCCGTGAGGTCGCGGCTGGTCATCCCCTTGTGGATGTGCTCGGTGCCCGCCAGGGCGCAGAACTCCTCGATGCGGGCCTTCACGTCGTGGCGCGTGATGCGCTCCCGGGCGGCGATCGAGGCCAGGTCGACGTGGTCGCGCACCGCCTCGTACGCCGCGATCGTGCCCTCGGGCACGGCGATGCCGAGATCGGCCTGGGCGCGCAGCACGGCGATCCACAGATCGCGCTCGAGGAGCACCTTGTGCTCGGGGGACCACAGCGCGGCCATCTGGGCGCTCGCGTAGCGCTGGGCCAGGACGTTGGGGATGCTCACGCGCGGCATTCTCCCGCACGACCCGCCCCAGGCCGTTCGCCGGCGTCGGGGCCCCGCTCGCTCGCCGGCGTCGGGGCCCCGCTCGCTCGCCCCGAATCACGATCCGCTCCAAGTCCGAGGCCGTGCCGCGGCCTCGAACTTGGAGCAACTCGCGGTCGCCGGGTTCGATCTTGGATCGAATCGGTGCGGGCGACGAACCGGAGGGCGCGGCCGGGGAGGCTCAGGGCACCGAGATCCGCCCCTGCGCTGCTGCCAGCCCGATGTCCCGTCGGTGGTGCCCGCCGGCCAGGCCGATGCCCTCGAGCAGGTCGTAGGCCCGTTCGCGGGCACCCTCCAGATCCGCGGCCCGGGCCGTGGCGCACAGCACCCGGCCCCCGGTGGCCACGAGGTCGCCGTCGTGGCGGGCGGTGCCGGCGTGGACGACCCACGCGGCATCCCAGCCGGTCTCGGCGTCGGCCGCGGCGGGCACGCCGGTGAGCACCCCGCCGGTCACCGGCGCCTCGGGGTACCCGGGCGCCGCGAGCACCACCGTGACGGCCGAGCCGGGGTGCCACTCCAGCGGCGGCAGGAGCCCGAGCGTGCCCCGGGCGGCCGCACGCAGGACGCCCGCGAGCGGGGTGCGCAGCAGCGCCAGGACCACCTGGGTCTCGGGATCGCCGAACCGGGCGTTGAACTCCACGACCCGCAGGCCCCGGCGCGTGACCGCGAGGCCGGCATAGAGCAGGCCGGCGAACGGCGTGCCGCGGTGGCGCATCGCCTCGACCGTGGGCTGCACGACACGTGCCATGACCTCGTCGACCAGGCCGGGCGGGGCCCAGGGCAACGGGGCGTAGGCGCCCATCCCGCCCGTGTTGGGTCCGGCGTCGCCGTCGCCGGCGCGCTTGAAGTCCTGCGCGGGCACGAGTGGCACCGCGGTGGTGCCGTCGGTGATCGCGAACAGCGAGACCTCAGGCCCGTCGAGGAACTCCTCGACGACGACCGCGCCGTCGGGCCGGGCCAGGCAGGCCCCGGCATGGGCGAGCGCCGCCGCCCGGTCCTCGGTGACGACCACGCCCTTGCCCCCGGCCAGCCCGTCGTCCTTCACGACGTACGGCGCCCCGAACTGGTCCAGGGCCAGGGCCACCTCGTCGACGGTCGTGCACACGTGCGCCATGGCGGTCGGCACGCCGGCCTCGGCCATCACCTGCTTGGCGAACGCCTTCGATCCCTCGAGTGCGGCCGCCTCGGCCGAGGGGCCGAAGCAGTCGATGCCAGCAGACCGCACCGCGTCGGCGACCCCGGCCACGAGCGGGGCCTCGGGCCCGACGACGACCAGGTCGACGCCCAGCCGCTGGGCAAGCGCGGTCACGGCAGCCGGGTCGGTCGCTGCGACGTCGTGGTTGGTGGCCACCTCGGCGGTGCCGGCGTTGCCGGGTGCGACGTGCAGCGCGGTGACGGCGGGGTCGGCGGCGAGCGCCAGCGCCAGGGCGTGCTCGCGGCCCCCGGAGCCGATGATGAGGATCTCCACGGGCCGGAGGGTACCGGCAGCGCGTGGGGCCGACTGCGTCCGCACCGGGCCGCCAGGAGCGACCCCACCGGGCGTGCGGGCCGGACGCTCCCGCTACGGCCGGTGCTCCAGGGGCAGCGTGGCCAGGTCGCCCTCGACGACCGCGCGGTCCTCGAGGTCGTCGAGGGCCAACGCCAGCGCGGCGGCCCGGTCCCGGTGCGTCCGGGCGTCGTCCAGCTCGCCGGCGACCAGGTGCGCGCGCGCCAGCGCCTCGTGCGCCGAGGCGACGATGAAGCCGTCCAGCGCGTGCTCCTCGCAGAGCTCGAGGCAGCGGCGGGCATGGGCCAGCGCCCCCTCGGCGCGGATCAGGTCGGCGTAGACGCGGGCGCACTGCCACTCGCCGATCGCCCACTCCTGCGGCCCGCCCACCCGGCCCCAGTGCCAGCGCGAGGCATGGGCGGCGTGGATGAGGTCGAAGTCCTCGGCCGTCGTGCGCCGCGGCAGGTCCAGCAGCGACCAGGCGTGGTTGAACAGGGCGACGGCCTGGGCCTGTTCCGCGGCATGGGCCGCCGCGAGCCCGTCGACATCCAGCGCTGCGGCGAAGGGGTCCTCGGTCACCGGTGCACCATAGGCGAGCGCCGGTGCGTCGTCGCCCCGCCGGCCGGGCTGCTGCGGGGCGCGTTCAGCCCTCGTAGTACCGGTCGACCACGGCGAGCACCTCGTCGAGGATCGCCAGGCCCTCCTTCGCCTCGGCGTCGGAGACCGTGCACGGCGGCACGACGTGCAGGCGGTTGAAGTTCGTGAACGGCAGCAGGCCCCGGCGCTTGGCCTCCGTGACCAGCACGGTCATCGCCTCGGAGGTGCCGCCGTACGGGGCCAGCATCGCGCGCGTCTCCCGGTCGCTGACCAGGTCCAGGGCCCAGAACACGCCCAGCCCGCGCACCTCGCCGATCACCGGGTGGCGCTCGGCGAGCTCGTGCAGCCCGGGCCCCAGCACCGCTTCGCCGATCCGCGCGGCGTGCTCGACGATGCCCTCCTCGCGCATGGCCGTGATCGAGGCGACGATCGAGGCTGCGGCCAGCGGGTGCCCCGAGTACGTCAGGCCGCCGGGGAACACCCGGTCGTCGAACGTCGCGGCGATCGCGTCGGAGATCACGACACCGCCCACCGGCACGTACCCGGAGTTCGAGCCCTTCGCCCAGGTGATGAGGTCGGGCACCACGTCGAAGTGCTCGAACGCGAACCACCTCCCCGTGCGCCCGAACCCCGCCATCACCTCGTCGAGGATCAGCACGATGCCGTGCTCGTCGCACAGCGCCCGCACGCCCTCGAGGTAGCCCGGCGGCGGGATGAGCACGCCGGCGGTGCCGACCACGGTCTCGATGAGGATGGCCGCGATCGTGCCCGGGCCCTCGAAGCGGATGACGTCGGCGAGGTGGGCCAGCGCGCGCTCCGATTCCTGCTCGGGTGTCTGCGCCCAGAAGTGCGACCGGTACAGGTACGGCCCGAAGAAGTGCACGTGGTCGTCGGCGTACTCGTTGGGCCAGCGCCGGGGGTCCCCGGTCGCGACGATCGCCGCGCCGGTGTTGCCGTGGTACGAGCGGTAGAAGCTGAGCACCTTGCGCCGGCCCGTGTGCAGCCGCGCCATGCGCACGGCGGCGCCGCCGTTGGTGAAGAAGACCTTGTCCATCCCGGCCGGCGCCAGCCCGGCGATCAGCCGGGCGGCCTCGCCGCGGGTGAGGTTGGCGTGCTGCGGGGCGACGGTGGCCATCGTCGCGGCCTGCTGCTGGATCGCCGCGACGACCTTGGGGTGCTGGTGGCCGATGTTGGTGTTCACCAGCTGGCTGGAGAAGTCCAGGTAGCGGGTGCCCTCGAAGTCCCACACGTACGAGCCGGAGCCGCCGGCCAGCACCAGCGGCTGCAGCGCGCCCTGGGCCGACCACGAGTGGAACACGTGCGCCCGATCGAGGGCGTAGGCGCGGGCGCCGGCTTCGGGATCCGTGGCAGGGGTCGGCTCGGGCATGCGATCTCCTCGTGGGACTGGCTGGAGATCGACGATGTTAGTGCCGAACCACCCGGTCCCCGCCAGCCCCCACGGCGGTCGAGCTCTGGATCGCCCGGACGATGTCCTCGACACGGTCCTTGGCGTCGCCGAACAGCATCTGCGTGTTCTCCTTGAAGAACAGCGGGTTCTGCACGCCGGCGTACCCGGTGGCCATCGAGCGCTTGAACACGATGACGTTCTTGGACTCCCACACGTGCAGCACCGGCATGCCCGCGATCGGGCTGTTCGGCTCGTCGATCGCCGCGGGGTTCACGGTGTCGTTGGCCCCGATGACCAGCACCACGTCGGTCTGCGGGAAGTCGTCGTTGATCTCGTCCATCTCCAGGACGATGTCGTAGGGCACCTTCGCCTCGGCCAGCAGCACGTTCATGTGCCCCGGCAGCCGGCCGGCCACCGGGTGGATGCCGAACCGGACGTTCACCCCGCGCTCGCGCAGGCTGCGGGTCAGCTCGGCCACCGGGTACTGCGCCTGCGCCACGGCCATGCCGTAGCCCGGCGTGATGATCACCTCGTGCGCGTCGGTGAGCAGCTCGGCGGCGCCCTCGGCGTTGACCTCGCGGTGCTCGCCGTAGTCGACGTCGCTGGCCACCGTGCCGGTCTCCACGCCGAACCCGCCGGCGATGACCGAGATGAACGAGCGGTTCATCCCGATGCACATGATGTAGGACAGGTACGCACCGGAGGAGCCGACGAGCGCTCCGGCCACGATCAGCAGGTTGTTGTTCAGCAGGAAGCCGGTGGCCGCGGCGGCCCAGCCGGAGTAGCTGTTGAGCATCGAGATGACCACGGGCATGTCCCCGCCGCCGATCGAGGCGACCAGGTGCCAGCCGAACGCCAGGGCGATCACCGTCATGATGGCCAGCGGGAGCAGGTGGGGATCGATCACGAACCACACCATGAGCCCGAGCGAGACCACCACGGCGGCGAGGTTCAGCCAGTGCCGGGCCGGCAGCACGAGGGGCGCGGAGTTCATCCGCGCGCTGAGCTTCAGGAAGGCCACGATCGACCCGGTGAGGGTCACCGCGCCGATGAAGACGCCGAGGAAGACCTCGCCGTTGTGGATGCCGGTGGTGCCCAGCGCCTCGTACAGGGCCTTGACCGCTGGGTCCTCCTCGGCCTCGAAGAAGGAGTTGTAGGCCACGAGGACGGCCGCGGCGCCGACGAACGAGTGCAGCAGGGCGATCAGCTCGGGCATGCCGGTCATCTCGACGCTGCGCGCCCGCCAGATGCCGATCAGGGCGCCCACCGCCATCGCGGCGAGGATGTAGCCGATCACCTCGATGCCGTCGCGGTCGATGGCCAGGCCGATGGTCGACACGATGGCGACGGTCATGCCGGCGATCCCGAAGTAGTTGCCGTGCTTGGCGGTCTCGTGCTTGGACAGCCCGGCGAACGCCAGGATGAACAGCAGCGCGGTGACCAGGTAGGCCGCGGTCACCAGCGTGGGGGTGGTCAGCTCCATGGCTCAGGCCTTCCGGAACATGTTGAGCATCCGGGAGGTCACCATGAACCCACCGAACACGTTGATGCTGGCGATGAGGACCGCGATCACGGCGAGCACGGTGATCAGCGTGCTCCCGGTGCCGAGCTGCAGCAGGGCGCCCACGACGATCACGCCGGAGATCGCGTTCGTCTCCGACATCAGCGGGGTGTGCAGGGCGTGGTGGACGTTGCCGATCACGTAGTAGCCGATGACGATCGCCAGGGCGAACACCGTGATCTGCGGCAGGAACGTCTGGGGCAGGAAGGGCGCCATCAGCAGGAACGCGGCCGCGCCGGCGCCGACCAGCCAGAACTTCCGGTTGGGGTCCTTCGGCTTGGCCACCTTCGGCTCGATCGGGGCGGCGGCGGTCGCCACCGGGGCGGCCGAGACCTGCACCGGGGGCGGCGGCCAGAGGACCTCGCCCCGCTGGGTCACGGACATGCCGCGCTGCACCACGTCCTCGAGGTCCAGGACGAACTGGCCGTCCTTCTCGGGAGTGGTCAGCTTGAGCAGGTTCACCAGGTTGGTGCCGAACAGCTGGGAGGCCTGCGTGGGCAGCCGGCCGGGCAGGTCGGTGTAGCCCAGGATGATCACGCCGTTGTCGGTGACGACGCGCTCGTCGGCGCGGCTGCCGGCGACGTTGCCGCCGTTGCTGGCGGCCATGTCCACCACGACGCTGCCGCGCTTCATGGTGGCCACCATCTCCTCGGTGATGAGCCGGGGCGCGGGGCGGCCCGGGATCAGCGCGGTGGTGATGACGATGTCGACGTCCTTGACCTGCTCGGCGTAGAGCTCGGCGGCCTTGCGGTTGAAGTCCTCGCCCATCTCCTTGGCGTAGCCGGTGGCGCTGGGCCCGGTGTCCTCCACGTCGATGCGCAGGAACTCCGCGCCCATGGACTCCACCTGCTCGGCGACCTCGGGGCGGGCGTCGAAGGCGCGCACGATGGCGCCCAGGCTGTTCGCAGTCCCGATCGCGGCCAGGCCCGCCACGCCGGCGCCGATGACCAGGACCTTGGCGGGGGGCACCTTGCCGGCGGCGGTGACCTGGCCGGTGAAGAACGAGCCGAACTCGTTGGCGGCCTCGATCACGGCGCGGTAGCCGCCGATGTTCGCCATCGAGGACAGCACGTCGAGGGACTGCGCGCGCGAGATGCGCGGCACGGCATCCATCGCCAGCGCGGTGACGCCGCGCGCGGACAGGTCCTCCACCAGCCCCGGGTTCAGCGCCGGGGCCAGCAGGCTGACGATCGTCTGGCCGGCCCGCAGCCGGCCGACCTCCTCCTCGCTGGGCGCGTTGATCTTGAAGATGATGTCGGCGTCCCACACGTCGGGGCCGACGACCTGCGCACCGGCCGCCGCGAAGGCGTCGTCGGCGAACGCCGCCCCCGCCCCCGCCCCGGACTCGATGGCGACCTCGTAGCCGAGCTTGCAGATCTGCTCGACCGTCTTGGGGGTGGCGGCGACCCGCCGCTCGCCCGCCTTGGACTCCCTGGGCACTCCGATGCGCACGACCGGTCCTCTCGTCGAAGCGTTCCGGTGTGGAGCCTAGGAGGTCCGCGTGCCGGGCCGGTCGGTGGGTGCCGCCAGCGGGCCCCCGGCGGCGCGAAGTGGGGCCGAAGGGGTCGGCGGGGCGGGCCGATCGGCGCCCGGCGGCCGGGCCCAACGGTCCGACCGGGGCCGGTCCTACCAGCGGCCGCGGCGCAGCTGTGGCGGCCAGTCGACCTCGGCGCCGAGCTCGTGGGCGGCCCGCAGCGGCCACTGGGGATCGCGCAGCAGGACCCGGGCCAGGGCCACGAGGTCGGCCGAGCCCTCGGCCACGATCGCCTCGGCGTGCGCCGGCTCGGTGATCAGGCCGACCGCGGCGGTCCGGACGCCGGCCTCGTGCCGGATCCGCCGGGCCAGCGGCACCTGGTAGCCGGGTGCGACGGGGATCTGCTGGTCCGCGCTGATCCCCGCAGACGACACGTCGACGAGGTCCACGCCGAGGTCGCGCAGCCACCCGGCGACCACGACCGTGTCGTCGATCGTCAGGCCCCCCTCCACCCAGTCGGTCGCGGAGATGCGGACCAGCAGGGGACGCTCGGCGGGCCAGGCCGCGCGCACGGCCGCGGCCACCTCCTGCAGCAGCCGTGACCGGCCGAGCAGGTCGCCGCCGTACCCGTCGGTGCGGTCGTTCGACAGCGGCGAGAGGAACTCGTGCAGCAGGTAGCCGTGCGCGGCGTGCAGCTCGATCACCTCGAACCCGGCAGCCAGCGCGCGACGGGCCGCCGCGACGAACGCCGCCACGAGGCCTGGCAGCTCCTCGGTGGGCAGCGCGCGGGGCGCGGCCAGCCCCGGGTAGCCGGTGTCGCTCGGGCCGACGGTCTGCCAGCCGTCGTCGGCTCCCTCCCCGTGCGGCACGGAGCCGCGCTGGCCCGCCCACGGCCACCACGTCGATGCCTTGTCGCCGGCGTGGGCGAGCTGGATGCCGGGCACCGCGCCCTGCGCCCGCACGAACGCCGCGATCGGTGCCCACGCCTCGGCAAGGGCGTCGTCCCACAGGCCTGTGTCGCGGGGGCTGATCCGCCCCTCGGGGACGACCGCCGTCGCCTCGGCCATCACCAGGCCGGCACCCCCACGGGCCAGGCCGCCGAGGTGCACGAGGTGCCACGGCTGCGGCACGCCAGCGATTGCCGAGTACTGGCACATCGGCGAGGCCATCACCCGGTTGCGCAGGCGCACGTCGCGCAGCTCGAGGGGCTCGAACAGGTGGGCCATCGCCGCGTCCTCCTACGGCAGCAGGTCGTTGCGTACGAGCGTGGCGTCACGGTCCGGGCCCACGCCGATGGCCGAGACCCGGCACCCCGACTGCTCCTCGAGGAAGCGCACGTACGACTGGCAGCTCGGCGGCAGGTCGGCGAAGTCGCGGACGCCGGAGATGTCCGTGCGCCACCCGGGGAGGACCTCGTAGACGGGCCGGGCGTGGTGGAACTCCGTCTGTGTCGTGGGCACCTCGTCCACCCTGGAGCCGTCGACGTCGTAGCCCACGCAGACCGGGATCTCGTCGAAGGCGCTGAGCACGTCCAGCTTCGTGAGGAAGATGTCGGTCATGCCGTTCACGCGCGTGGCGTACCGGGCGATCGGCGCGTCGAACCAGCCGCATCGGCGGTCGCGCCCGGTGGTGACGCCCACCTCGCCGCCGATGGTGCGCAGCGTCTCGCCGTCGCCGTCGAACAGCTCGGTCGGGAACGGGCCCTCGCCGACCCGGGTCGTGTAGGCCTTGAGGATGCCCAGCACGCGGTCGATGCGGGTCGGGCCGATGCCCGAGCCGGTGCACGCGCCGCCCGCCGTGGGGTTCGAGGAGGTCACGTACGGGTAGGTGCCGTGGTCGACGTCGAGCAGCGTGCCCTGGCCGCCCTCGAGCACCACCGTCTCGCCGCGGTCGAGCGCGGCATTGAGCAGCAGCGCGGTGTCGGCGATGTGCGGGGTGAGCCGCTCGGCGAACGACAGCAGGTGCTCGACCACCTGGTCGACCTCCACCGCCCTGCGGTTGAACACCTTCACGAGCACCTGGTTCTTGTTCACCAGCGCGCCCTCGACCTTGCGCTCGAGGATCGAGGGGTCGAGCAGGTCCTGGATGCGGATGCCGACGCGCGCCATCTTGTCGCCGTAGGTCGGACCGATCCCCCGGCCGGTGGTGCCGATCTTGGCCTTGCCCAGGAAGCGCTCGGTGACCTTGTCCAGGGTCACCCCGTAGGGCGTGATGATGTGCGCGTTCGCGCTGACGACGAGCCGCGAGGGGTCCACGCCGCGCTCGATCAGGCCGTCCATCTCGCGGAACAGCACCTCGAGGTCGACCACGACGCCGTTGCCGATCACCGGGGTGCAGGTCGGCGACAGGATGCCGCTGGGCAGCAGGTGCAGCGCGAACCTCGCGTCTCCGATCACCACGGTGTGGCCCGCGTTGTTGCCGCCCTGGTAGCGCACCACGTAGTCGGCGCGGCCGCCGAGCAGGTCGGTGGCCTTGCCCTTCCCCTCGTCGCCCCACTGGGCGCCCACGATCACGATCGCCGGCATGTCGGGCCTCCGCCCCCTCGGCGCGCCCACGACGCGCTGCTGCGCACCTCCGTACGGCGGTGCCGACCCACGATAGCCAAACGCCGTTCTGCGTAGTCGATCCGGCCAACTGAGTTGCTCGGATCGACTACGCAGCCAGGACCAGCGGCACGAGCACGTCGAAGAAGGGGCCCGGGTCGTGCTCCACCTGCCAGTTGCTGACGCGGAGCAGGATCGCCCCGGTGTCTGCGACAAGGTCGTTGTGCCGCATGAGGTCGTCCTGCCACGTCGCCACCTCGAGGTGTCCGACCCCGTCGATCTCGACGATCACCAGCCGGCCGTCGGGCGTGCGGAACTCGGCGTCGACGACTCGTCGCCGGCCCGGGCCGCCGCGGCGTGCCGCCTGCATCCTCGGCATGGGCAGCCCGCGCCGCCGGCACTCACGCAGGAAGGCGGCCTCGCCGATCGTGGTCGCCCCCTCCACCAGCGAGTCGAGGACCCCCCGGATGACCGGCGCGTTGCGCACCCGCGAACGCCCCTCGAGGTCACGGCGGATCTGCTCCGGGGTGACGAGGCGCTGCTGCACGGCGCTGGTGAGCAGGAACATGGCCTCCCGTGCGGTCCTCGCCCAGGCCGCCGCGTCGACCGCTGCGCGCCCCATGGGGGCCCGAGCAGGCGATCCCCAACCCCGCACCTCGTCCTCGGGACGGTGCACCCGGAGCCACCGGGGTCGAGGGCCGGCCCGGTGCCGGCTGCCGCGGGGGGCGATGACCTCCACCACGTCCTCGTCCTGCCCGCGCCACCCCGCCTCGGCCAGGGCGCTGCGCCCGGCCAGGAGGCTCGCGGGACCGCAGTCGAGCACCGCGGCCACACGGAGCTGGGCGATCGTCAGGTCGCCCTCTCGGTCGGCGAAGACGTGCGGGGTGACCTGCATCCAACCGGTGTCACAGGCGCGCCGGAGTGCCGGCCGGGCGATCCCCAGCGCCAGGGCCTGCCGGGCCGCGATGAGCCCGCGCTGGCGGCGCAGGAGCTCGCGAGCCTCGGCGCTGATCCTCGGCGGCATGGTCGCGATCCTGCAGCCGGCCGGCGATGCAGCCCAGCGACTGTCCACAGCCCCATTCCTGCGTAGTCGATACGCGCAACTGGGTTGGCGGATTCGACTCCGCAGGCGACAGGGGCGGACCGGGATCCCGGTCCGCCCCTGCGTCTGTGGTGGCTACTGCAGCTTGGTGCCCGTCGCGCGCAGGTCGGAGGCGGCCTGCACCACGCGGGCGGCCATGCCGGCCTCGGCGGCCTTGCCGTACGAGCGCGGGTCGTAGACCTTCTTGTTCCCGACCTCGCCCTCGACCTTGAGCACGCCGTCGTAGTTCTTGAACATGTGGTCGACGATCGGGCGGGTGAAGGCGTACTGGGTGTCGGTGTCGATGTTCATCTTCACGACGCCGTAGTCCAGCGACTCGTGGATCTCCGAGAGCAGCGAGCCGGAGCCGCCATGGAAGACCAGGTCCAGCGGCTTGGCGCCGGCCTCGAGGCCCTTCATCTCGACGACCTTGTCCTGCAGCTCGCGCAGGATCGACGGGGTCAGCACGACGTTGCCGGGCTTGTACACGCCGTGCACGTTGCCGAAGGTGGCGGCGACGAGGTAGCGGGCGCGCTCGGTGAGGCCGAGCTTGGTGATCATGGCCTCGACGTCGGCGGGGGTCGAGAACAGGTGGGCGTCATGGGAGGCGGAGATGCCGTCCTCCTCGCCGCCCACGGCACCGATCTCGATCTCCATGATCGTGTTGGCGGCGATGGACATGTCGAGCAGCTCGTCGGCGATCGCCAGGTTCTTGTCCAGCGCGATGGCCGAGCCGTCCCACATGTGCGAGTTGAACAGCGGCACCTGCCCGCTCTTGACCCGCTCGGCACCGAGCTCGAGCAGCGGGCGCATGTAGCCCTCGAGCTTCTCCTCCGGGCAGTGGTCGGTGTGCAGGGCGATGTTGACCGGGTAGTGCTTCGCGATCGAGTGGGCGAACTCCGCGAGGGCGACCGCGCCGGCGACCATGTCCTTGACGGCCTGGCCCGAGGCGAACTCCGCGCCACCCCAGGAGAACTGGATGATGCCGTCGCACTCGGCCTCCGCGAAGCCGCGCATGCAGGCGACGATGGTCTGGGACGAGGTGCAGTTCACCGCCGGGTAGGCGAAGCCGCCCGCCTTGGCGTTGTCCAGCATCTGCTCGTAGACCTCACGTGACGCGATGGGCATGAAGGGGTTCCTCCTCGTTCGTCAGCACGGCGCATCCCGCCGGGCATGGCAGCAATCCTGACAGTCCGCCGCGGGTGACGCGCGGTGGGTGCAGCGGGGGAGGAAGCCGTCCCCGAGCCCGTCGTGCCGGGGCCGTGGCGGCAGGATGGGGGCCGTGCAGCCAGCCGAGCGGGACGGTCGGACGGGAGCCGGCGAGGGGCGTCCGCGCCGGGGCCCCGACCAGTACCACGACCGGATCGGGGACGGGGTCGGGGACCGGGGCGGCGGGGCCATCCCGGCCCGGCTGGTCCAGGCGCTCGACGCGACCGGCGTCCGCGTCGTCACCGACGCCGGGGTGCTCGCCGGGCACGCGATCGACTGGACCGGGCGCTGGCGCGGCCCGGTGCTCGGGATGGTCCGTCCCACCAGCACCGGCCAGGTCGCCGCCGTGCTGGGCGCCGCCCGCGCGGTCGGGGTGCCGGTGCAGGTGCAGGGCGGCAACACCGGGCTGGTCGGGGGTTCCGTGCCGGATCGACCGTCCCTGCTGCTGGTGACCACCGGACTGGACCGCCTCGACCCGGTCGACGCCGTGGAGCGCACCGTGCTGGCGGGTGCGGGAGTGCCGGCGGCACGGCTGGCCGCCCACGCCGTGGCGGCCGGGCTGCGGTTCGGGGTGGACCTGGCGGCCCGGGAGTCGGCCACCGTCGGGGGCATGGCCGCCACGAACGCCGGCGGGATCGGGGTGCTGGCCCACGGGATGATGCGCGAGCAGGTGCGCGGGCTCACCGCGGTGCTCGCCGACGGCCGGGTCCTCTCGACCGTCGGTCGTCCGCGCAAGGACAACGCCGGCTACCCGCTCGCCGCGCTGCTGGTGGGTGCGGAGGGAACCCTGGGCGTGATCACCGAGGTCGAGCTGGCGCTGCACCCGACGCCCCCTGCGAGCACGGTCGCGGCGGTGGGCGTCACCCGACTGGCCGACGCGGTGGCCGCCGCGCGGCTCGTCGGTGGTCCCGGAGCACCGCTGCTCGCCGCGGAGGTCGTCGACGCGACCGGTGTCCGCCGCGCCGTGCAGGCCCTCGGCGTCGCCGACCCGCTGCCGCCCGATGCGGCCTGGCTGGTGCTGCTCGAGGTCGCCGACGGCGGGACCGGCGCCGGGCTCGTGCCGGTGGCCGACCTGGTGGCGGCGGTGGGCACCGACGCCCGGGACAGGGCTGGGCTCTGGGCGATCCGTGAGCGCCAGACCGAGCAGTACGCGACCCTGCCCGGCCCCCCGGTGGACAAGCTCGACGTGAGCGTGCGCCTGGACCGCCTGGACGCGCTGGTCGAGCGGGTGCGCGCGGTGGTCCCGCGCGCCGGCGTCTTCGGGCACGTCCTCGACGGCAACCTGCACGTGCAGCTGGTCGGGGCGGGCCCCGGCGACCCCGAGCGGGTGCTGGGGGCGGTGGCCGAGCTCGGGGGCAGCATCAGCGCCGAGCACGGGATCGGTCGGCTCAAGGCGGCCCACCTGCACCTGGCCCGCTCGGCGGCCGAGGTGGCCTGGATGCGCCAGCTCAAGGCGACGGTCGACCCGCAGGGGCTGCTCAACCCCGGTGTGCTCCTGGCGGACGGCTGATCGGGACTCCCAGCCGGACCCGGCCCGCCGCGCTGCCTCCGGGCGGTAGGCGCGTGCATGCTGTGCGCCGTGCCCGTGCGCCCCCTCGTGTTCGCCCACCGCGGCGCCAGCGCCGAGCGTGCCGAGCACACCCTGGCGGCCTACGAGCTCGCCATCGCGCAGGGCGCGGAGGGCCTCGAGTGCGACGTGCGGCTCACCGCCGACGGCCACGTGGTCTGCGTCCACGACCGGCGCATCGACCGCACGAGCGACGGCTGGGGCGTGGTGTCCACCAAGACCCTGGACGACCTGCGCCGGCGGGACTTCGGCTCCTGGGCCGAGGAGGAGCCCCGACCGTCGCGACTCCCGCTGCGGGATCGGCGGGCCGCCCGCCGGGGGCCGCACTGGCAGGACGCCGCCCCGGTGGCGGACCCGGCGGAGGCGATCCTCACGCTGCCGACCCTGCTCGAGCTGGTCACCAGCACCGCTCGGCCGGTCCGCCTGGCCATCGAGACCAAGCACCCGACCCGGTACGCGGGCTGGGTCGAGGAGGCGGTCGTCGACCAGCTGCGCCACTTCGGGCTGGTCGCGCCGCCACGCGGCGACGTGCCCAGGGTCGTGCTCATGTCGTTCTCGGCCCAGGCCGTGCGACGGTTCCGGACCCTCGCCCCCGGCCTCCCCCGGGTCTTCCTGATGGACCGCGTGCCGCTGCGCATGCGCGCGGGCGAGCTGCCCTTCGGTGCCGGCATCGCCGGGGTCGACATCGCGATCCTGCGCCTGCACCCCGGCTACGTGGGACGGGTGCACACCGCCGGACGGCGGGTCTACGCCTGGACCGTCGACGAGCCGGGCGACGTCGCGCTGTGCCGCTCCCTCGCGGTCGACGCGATCATCACCAACCGCCCCGCGGCCGTCCTGCGCCAGCTGGGCGCCGAGCCGTGAGCCCCGTCGCCACCCGCCCGTCGCGGTGTTGACCGCCGCCGGCGGCAACTACCCTTGCCGCCCGTGTCCCCCGTCGTCGGCGCCGTGCTCGGGCTGCTCGCCCTCCTGCTCTCGCTGGGCGCGATCGTCCTGGCCACGATCGCGAACCGTCGGTGGGCCACGCAGTCGCGCACCTCGGGCCGCGACGAGCCGCCCGCGCCTGTCCCCGACGACCGCCTGCACGCGCTGCAGGCGCAGTTCGATGCGCTGACGGGCCAGCTGGACGTGCTGCGCGGCGCGGTGGCGGGCGCCGCCGGCGCTGCCGAAGCCGCCGCCGCGCTGGCCGGCGCCGCAGCCAGCCGCGAGACCCGCGACCGCACCGCCCTGCGCCACGTCGCGCTGGTCCGCTACGACGCGTTCGCCGACGTGGGCGGGCGGCTGTCGCACAGCGTCGCGATCCTGGACGACACCGGGTCCGGCCTGGTCCTCACCACGCTGGCCGGCAAGTCCGACGTGCGCACCTACGTGCGGGCCGTCTCGGCCGGGGCGGGCGAGGCGCCGCTCTCGGTCGAGGAGCAGCAGGCGGTCAGCGCGGCGATGGCCGGAGCACCCCCGCCCGCGCCTCCCGCGCCGCCCGAGACCGATCCGACCCACTCCGACCCCGGCCCGTCGGCCCGGGTTCCCACCGTGACGAACGGGAGCCGAACGTGACCCTCGTGGCCTTCCAGGGTGAGCTCGGGGCCAACTCCCAGATCGCCATCAACGAGGTCTTCCCGGCCGCCACGCCGCTGCCGTGCGCCACGTTCGAGGACGTCTTCGCCACCGTCGCCGACGGCACTGCGCCGCTGGCCATGATCCCGATCGAGAACTCCCTGGCCGGTCGGGTCTCGGACATCTACCACCTGCTGCCGGTGTCCGGCCTGGCGATCGTGGGGGAGCACTTCCTCCCCATCCGCCACCAGCTGGTCGGCGTGCCCGGGGCCCGCATCGAGGATCTGCGCACGGTGGAGAGCCACGTGATGGCGCTGGGCCAGTGCCGACGGGCGATCCGCCGCCTCGGGCTGCAGCCCATCGTCGCCGCGGACACGGCTGGCTCCGCCCGCGAGGTGGCCGCGGTCGGGGACCCGACCCGCGCGGCCATCGCCTCGGAGCTGGCGGCGCGCACGTACGGTCTGGAGGTGCTCGCCAGCAACATCGAGGACGCCGACCACAACACGACCCGCTTCCTCGTGCTGTCGCGTGAGGCCGAGGACATGGACCCCGCCGAGGGGCCGATGATCACCACCCTGGTGTTCCGCGTCCGCAACGTCCCCGCCGCGCTGTACAAGGCGCTCGGCGGCTTCGCCACGAACGGCGTGAACATGACCAAGCTCGAGAGCTACATGCTCGACGGGCACTTCTCGGCGACCCAGTTCTACGCCGACGTCGAGGGGCACCCCGAGGATCGCGGCCTGGCCTTCGCGCTCGAGGAGCTCGGGTTCTTCTCCCACGAGGTGAGCATCCTGGGCACCTACCCGGCCAGCTCGCTGCGGCGCACCCCCTGACCGCTCACCAGCGCCGGGCTCCACGGCGCTCCGCGATGCCCCGGGCGGGAGCCCGCTCCTTGTCCAGCGCGTCCTGGGCGCGCTGCTGCAGGACGAACGCCGCGTGGTCGTGCCTGCGCCAGTCCGGGTTGGTCCGCCAGACGTCGCGCAGGTAGCGGGGCACGTGGGCCGACAGCATGACGCCGAGGGCGGCCAGCGGCACGTCCAGCAGGGGGCTGCCCGCGGAGGCGCCGGCGTCGCCGAGCCCGAGCAGGGCCGCCACGAAGCGCACGACGAGCCATGGCGGCAGCAGCGCCAGGACGGTCAGCGCGAGGCGACCGGCCAGGCCGAAGGACACCGTGCTGCGGCCGAGGCGACGGGGGAGGTCGGGAGGCACGTGCGGGTCCACGGCCATGGGATCGGAACGCGGCCGGCGCCGCTGAAGGGTGGGGCCCCCGGGCGCACGCGCGGGTGCCGGCGGTGCATCACCAGCGTCGGGCCGAGGGCCGGGGCGGCAGGCGCCACGCGGCCAGGCCGCCGGCCAGGGCGCCGCACAGGTGCGCCTGCCACGAGACGTTCGCCGGGACCACCCACGGCAGCGCCCCGAGCAGCAGCGTGCCGTACGTGAGCAGGACCACGACGCCGACGAACAGGTCCCACCAGTGCCGGGTCCGGACGCCGACCACGAGCAGGTACGCCAGGTACCCGAACACCAGGCCGCTGGCGCCGATCGTGACCGACGCCGAGGGCGCGATCAACCACGTGCCGAACCCGCCGAGGACCACGATCGCGCCCGTGACCGGCCAGAACCGCCCGCGGTCGCCGTAGGCGACCAGCGTGCCCATCACCAGCAGCGGCACCGAGTTCGACATCAGGTGGGCGAACCCGACGTGCAGGAAGGGGGCCAGCAGCACCCCGAGCAGGCCGTCGGGGTTGCGCGCCACGATGCCCTCGCCGTCGAGGCGTCCACGCAGCACGACATCGACCAGCTCGAGGGCCCACATGACGGCCAGGAGCAGCAGCGGGGGGCCGATGGGGCCGAGGCGCGCCCAGCCCGTGCGGCGGGCCGGGACCACGGGGACGCTCATCGCGGGGCCGCCAGGACGGCGTCGAGCAACCGGCCCACGCCGTCCTCGGCGTTGCTCGGGATCACGTGGTCGGCGGCCGCGCGGGCTGCCGGGTGGGCGTTGGCGACCGCATAGCCCGTGCCCACCGCTTCGAGCAGGGCGACGTCGTTGGGCATGTCGCCGACGCCGATCGTCGCGCCCGCATCGATCCCCAGCAGCTCGGCCACCTCGAGCAGGGCGACGCCCTTGTCGACCTCGCCGGCCATGATCTCGATCAGCATCGCGCGTGCGCCGGAGTGGGTGATGTGCAGCCGGTCGGCGAAGTCGGCGGCTGCCAGCGTGACCAGCGAGTCGGCGTCGTGCCCCGCCCCGGGCGGGGGCAGGGCGAGCAGCTTCACCACGGGGCCGCGGGTCAGCAGCAGCTCGACGGGCGCCACCTCGAGGTCCGCCGGCCGGGTCCAGGGCGGGTCGTAGCCCGGCTCGAACCCGACGACGCTCAGCGCGGCCAGGTCGTGGGCCTCGGCCGCGCCGGCGAGCATCCGCTCGACCGCGAACGTCACGCCGGGCACCAGGGCGCGCAGGCGCATCACCAGCTCGAGGGCGAGCTCCTGCTCGATCGCCGTGTGCCGCACGACGCGTTCGGTGACGAGGTCCACGACCACCGCGCCGTTCGCGCAGACGGCCATGCCGGTGTGACCGGTCTGCTCCACGACGGGCCGAAGCCAGCGCGGCGGGCGCCCGGTGACGTAGACCAGGCGCACCCCGGCGTCGGCGAGGCGCGGGATCGCGGCGAGCGCGCGGGGGCCGACGGCCATGTGCGGGTCGAGCAGGGTGCCGTCGAGGTCCGAGCCGACGAGGGCGACGCCGTCCGGGACCGGGATGGGGGCATCGGGGTCGACCGTGGCCAGGTCGTGGCGCTCGGCCACGAAGGACAGGGTCGAGCGCCCGTCCGCGCTCGCCGCCGCCCGCCGCATGCGTCGAGTCTCGCACGGCTGCCGGGTGCCCGCCCGGGTCAGGCGATCGGCTCGAGCACCTCCCGGCCCAGGTACGGCACGAGTGCCGCGGGCACGCGCACCGAGCCGTCGGCCTGTTGGTGGTTCTCCAGGATGGCGATGATCGTCCGGGGGATCGCCACCAGCGTGCCGTTCAGGGTGGCCAGCGGGCGCACGGTGCCGTCCGCGTCACGCTGGCGCACCCGCAGCCGGCGGGACTGGAAGGTGGTGCAGTTCGACGTCGAGGTCAGCTCGCGGTAGCGGCCCTGGGAGGGGATCCACGCCTCGCAGTCGAACTTGCGCCCGGCGCTGGCGCCGAGGTCGCCGGTGGCCACGTCGATCACGCGGTACGGCAGCTCGAGGGCGTCCAGCAGCTCCTGCTCGTGCGCGACGAGCCGCGCGTGCTCCTCCTCGGCGCGCTCCGGCTCGGCGAAGACGAACATCTCGACCTTGTCGAACCAGTGCACGCGGAAGATCCCGCGGGTGTCCTTGCCGTACGTGCCGGCCTCGCGCCGGAAGCACGGCGAGTAGCCGGCGTACCGGCGCGGCAGCGAGTCGGCAGGCAGGATCTCGTCGGCGTGGTAGGCCGCCAGCGGCACCTCCGCGGTCCCGACCAGGTACAGGTCGTCGGCCTCGAGCCGGTACACGTTCTCGGCGGCCTGGCCCAGGAAGCCGGTGCCCTCCATGGCGGCGGGCTTCACGAGCGCGGGCGGGATGATCGGCAGGTAGCCGTTCGCCGTCGCGCGGGCCATCGCGAGGTTGACCAGGGCCAGTTCGAGCAGCGCCCCGACGCCGGTGAGGTAGTAGAAGCGGGAACCGGAGACCTTGGCCCCGCGCTCCACGTCGATGGCCCCGAGCGCCTCCCCCAGCTCGAGGTGGTCGCGCACCGTGATGCCCTCGCCCGCGAAGTCGCGGATGGTGCCGCGCTCCTCGATGACGCGGTAGTCGTCCTCGCCGCCCCGAGGAGCGTCCGGGTGCACGACGTTCGAGATCGCCAGCACCAGCGCGTCGGCGCGCGCCGCGGTCGCGTCGCGCTCGTCGTCCGCGGCCCGTACGGCCTCAGCCAGCTCCTTCGCGCGTGCCAGCAGCGCCGCCTTCTCCTCGCCCGTGGCCCGGGCCACCTGCTTGCCGAGCGCCTTCTGCTCGTTGCGCAACTGGTCGAACCTCGTCCCGGCCGAGCGCCGCTCCTCGTCGACGGCCAGCAGTGCGTCGACCAGCTCGGGGTCCTCCCCGCGCGCGGCCTGGGACTCGCGGAACTGGTCGGGGTCGTCGCGGAGCAGGCGCAGGTCGATCACGGGGCCGAAGCCTACGCGGCGCCCCCGTGCGAGGGCCGCGATGCGATGCGCCCCGGGTGGCTACAGGTACGGCCCGCTGGACCCGCGGCGCACACCGTCGGGCGGGATCGGCGGCGCGGTCGGTTCCGCCGTGATGGCGGCGCGACGCATCTGCTCCAGCTGGGCGCGGGCCGCCATCTGCTGGGCGAACAGCGCCGTCTGGATGCCGTGGAACAGGCCCTCGAGCCAGCCGACCAGCTGCGCCTGCGCGATCCGCAGCTCGGCGTCCGACGGCGTCTCCTCGGCGCCGAACGGCAGCGAGAGCCGCTCGAGCTCCTCGATCAGCTCCGGTGCGAGCCCGGACTCGAGCTCCTTGATCGACCGGGTGTGGATGTCGCGCAGCCGGTTGCGCGAGGCCTCGTCGAGCGGGGCCGAGCGCACCTCCTCGAGCAGCTGCTTGATCATGCTGCCGACGCGCATCACCTTCGCCGGCTGCTCGATCAGGTCCGCCACCGACGGCTCGGTGGGCTCCTCGACGCGGGCGACGGGCTGTCCGTCCGGGCCGACGATCACGATGTGGCCGGGGTGCTGCTCAGGGGAGGGCTGCTCAGTCATGCGAGCATTGTCCCCCCATGGACCCGGGGGGCGTCGGGAGGAGGCCCGCGTGCAGCACAGCTGGCTGACGCCCAAGGCCGTGGTGCGCCCCGTCGGCGAGCACGGGTTCGGGGCCTTCGCCCTGGCCCCGATCCTCGCCGGCGAGGAGGTGGCCGCGTTCGGCGGGTGGGTGGTGACCCGGGCCCAGCTGGGGGACTTCGCCGAGGATCGTGTCTCCCGGTCGATCCAGATCGCCGACGAGCTCTACCTGCTGGCCACCGAGCAGCCGGAGCCCGGCGACCTGATCAACCACTCCTGCGACCCCAACTGCGGCCTGCTGGGCGAGACCGTCCTGGTCGCCCGGGCGGATGTCGGGGTCGGCGAGGAGCTCACCTTCGACTACGGCACGTGCGACGGCAGCGCCTACGACGAGTTCGACTGCGCCTGCGGCGCGCGGCGCTGCCGCGGCCGGGTCACCGGGGACGACTGGCGCGACCGCGACTTCCAGATGCGCCACAACGGGTGGTTCTCGCCGTACCTCGCCCGGCGGATCGCTGCCCAGCACGGCCGCAGCGGCGCCGGACCGTTGTAGGTCCCGGTGCCGGGGCGACCGGCCGGGATCCGACGGGGCCGTCGTTCGAGGGTGCGGTGCTGGCGCCGCGTGGTCCGAGCGGCCGCGTGCCCGGGCGGTCCGGGCGCTCCCACCGATCCGGTGGGGCCGCAGGTGTCGCGGTGGGCCGATCACCCGGCGCCGGGCCCCCCGGCGTCGTAGATTCGACCCCGTGGCCGAGCTGGGGCACCCGTTCGAGAACCAGGATCCCGCCGAACCGCGCGTCGTGTTCCCCCGGCGGCGGCTCTCCGCGCAGGACTCGCTGGGCATCCGCGTGTTCATCGCGCTGTCCTGCATCGTCATCACGACGCTGGTCGTGTACTGGGACCGTGACGGCTACCGGGACGGCGGCCAGGGCGACGAGCTGGACTTCCTCGACGCGCTCTACTACGCCACCGTCACGCTGTCGACGACCGGCTACGGCGACATCACGCCCGTCTCGGACACTGCCCGGCTGATCAACATCCTCGTCATCACGCCCCTGCGGTTCGTGTTCCTGATCGTCCTGGTCGGCACCACCATCGAGGTGCTCACCGCGGCCGCGCGGCAGCGGTCCCGGGTCAACCGCTGGAGGAAGCACATGAAGGACCGCACCGTCGTGGTCGGGTTCGGCGTCAAGGGCCAGGCGGCGCTGCGCTCGCTGCTCGCCCACGGCGTGGAGCCCGACGAGGTGGTGGTGATCGCCGACGACCGCTACGGCGTGGCGGACGCGACCCGGCGCGGCGTCGTCGGCGTGGTGGGCGACGCCCGCAACGAGCAGGTGCTCCGGGACGCCGGTGTGCCCTCGGCCTCCCGCGTCATCATCGCCGCCGACCAGGACGACACCGCGATCATGGTGACCCTGCGGGTGCGCGCCATGGCCCCGACCGCCACGATCGTCGCGGCGGCCCGTGAGGCCTCGGCTGCCGACCTGCTGCGCCAGAGCGGGGCCGACCGCGTGATCATCCACGCCGAGTCCGCCGGCAACCTCATGGGCCTGTCGCTGCTGTCGGGCAACGTCGGCGAGATGGTCGAGGACCTCATGGACACCGGTCGCGGGCTCGAGGTGGTGGAGCGGCCGATCAGCCGCGCGGAGCTCGGACTGGCGCCCGCCGACGTGCAGGCCGAGGGCGAGCTCGTCCTCGCCGTCGTGCGCGAGGGGGTGGTCCACCGCTTCGACGCGCAGGCCATCCGGGTCTTCCAGGCCGGCGACCGCATCGTGGTCATCCGCGGCAGCCACGACGAGGGACCCGACGGGGCAGGGTCGGGTTCCCCGACGGCGACGGATCGGGCACGCGGCGCGGGTGCGGTGGGAGGCGCCGGCGCTGCCCCGGTGACCGCGACCGCCCGAGGCGCGGATCCCTGGACCTCGAGCCGAGGGACGCAGCGACGCCCGTAGCGAGCGGCGGGCGCGGGGTGTGCCGCGGGGGGTGTCGGAGCGCCCGACCGCCGGACGGCCGCCGGTGGCGGAGCGCCAGCCCGGCGGGGGGCCGCCGCCAGGGCCGGGAGGCCGTCAGTACCGCGGGAGCGGGCCGCCGGCCACGGCGGCGTACAGCTCGGCCTCGCTGAGGGCGGTGAGCGCGTAGGTCATGTCGGCGGCCTCCGGGTGGCCGTGCCGTGCCGGGTCCACGTCCAGGTGGGCCCGGTTGCGCCACCAGGCGGTCCGCTCGGACCCGTCGGCGGCGATGGCCACGCGCGCGTCGAGGCGACCGAGGTGCACGGACCCCGCTGGCGGCCGGGCGTCGGGCAGCACGAGGACGCTGCCCTCGCTGAGCCAGACCGTGACGTCGCCCTGGCGCTCGGCCAGCGCGGTCAGGTGGGCCGTCGCGGCCGGGGTGGCGACCACGCGGGCCGGGGACTCGTCTACGTCGAACATCGGGTTCTCCAGGTCGTCCAGCATGCCCGCGGTTGTCGGGCCTGCAGGCAAGCCTTACCTGTCCGAAAGGTCGACTTCCAGCTACTGGCCGGTGTTACCTCCGGGTAGTCCTGCGGCGCGCGCCGGGACTCGCCGGGGAGCACCGCCGGCTTCGCCCACCCCGTGGCACATGCCGCCGCCGGGCCTCCCGTGCCGCCCCGCGGAGCAACTTGACGCTGATGTCAACTTGACGCTAGCGTCAACTCCCGTGCACCCCGTGATGAGGACGTCGGTGGACCCCCGCTCCGAGGCCTTCCGGGCCAACCGTGCGGCCATGCTGGCCTCGCTGGCGGAGCTCGACCAGCTGCATGCCACGGTGACCACGGGTGGGGGCTCGTCGAACCCGGCCAAGGCGACCAAGGCGGTCCAGCGCCACCGTGACCGGGGCAAGCTGCTGCCCCGCGAGCGGATCGCGGCCCTGCTCGACGCCGACAGCCCGTTCCTGGAGCTCTCGCCGCTGGCCGGCTGGGGCTCCAAGGACGAGCTCGGCGTCGGGCTGGTGACCGGCATCGGCTGGGTGAACGGCGTGGAGTGCCTGGTCAGCGCCAACGACCCGACGGTCAAGGGTGGTGCCCAGAGCCCGATGACGATGCACAAGGCGTTGCGCGCCATGGACATCGCGATGCGCAACCGCCTGCCCCTGATCAACCTCACGGAGTCCGGCGGCGCGGACCTGCCGAACCAGGCGGAGGTGTTCGTGCCAGGTGGCGCGAGCTTCCGCAACCTCACCCAGATGTCCGCGGCGAACATCCCGACGATCACGCTGGTCTTCGGCTCGTCGACGGCGGGTGGGGCCTACGTGCCCGGCATGAGCGACTACATCGTCATGCAGAAGAAGTCGGCGAAGGTGTTCCTGGCCGGGCCGCCGCTGGTGAAGATGGCGATCAACGAGGACGCGGTCGAGGAGGACCTCGGTGGCGCGGAGATGCACTCGCGGGTCTCGGGCCTCTCGGACTACCTGGCCGACGACGAGCTGGACGCGCTGCGCATCGGACGTGGCATCGTCGGGCACCTGAACTGGCGCAAGCTGGGGCCCGCACCGCGCACCGCGGTCCCCGACGCGCCCGCGCTCGATCCCGAGGAGCTGCTCGGCGTCGCCAGCGCCGACGTCCGCGTGCCGTTCGACACCCGCGAGATCATCGCCCGGATCGTCGACGGCTCGCGGTTCGAGGAGTTCAAGCCCCTGTACGGCTCGCAGCTGGTCACCGGGTGGGCCGAGCTCGCCGGCTACCCGGTCGGGATCATCGCCAACAACGGCATCCTGTTCAGCGAGGAGTCGCAGAAGTCCGCGCAGTTCATCCAGCTGTGCAACCGCCACGACACCCCGATCCTGTTCCTGCAGAACACGACCGGCTTCATGGTCGGCACCCGGTACGAGCAGCGCGGCATCATCAAGGACGGCGCCAAGCTGATCAACGCGGTGTCGAACTCGGCGGTGCCGCACGTCACCCTCATGGTGGGGGCCTCCTACGGGGCGGGGAACTACGGGATGGCCGGCCGCGCGTTCAACCCGCGGTTCGTCTTCACCTGGCCCAACCACCGGATCGCGGTGATGGGGCCCAAGCAGCTCGGCGGGGTGATGGAGATCGTCGCCCGCCAGAAGGCCGAGAAGCTCGGCATCCCGTGGAGCGACGAGCAGTTCGCCCCCATGCGCCAGGGCCTCGAGGACCAGGTCGAGCGCGAGTCGACCGCTCTGTTCGCGACGGGTCGGGTCTGGGACGACGGGATCATCGACCCGCGCGACTCCCGCACCGTGCTCGGGTTCGCGCTCTCGGCGATCCACTCCAACGAGGTCAAGGGGACGTCGAACTTCGGCGTCTTCCGGATGTGAGGGACGTGATGGAGCAGCAGGGCAGCCAGCCGTCCGTCGGCGTAGTCGATCCCGCCAACTCAGTTGGTCGTTTCGACTACGCAGCCGGTGGGGGCATGCGCCCGATCCGGCGCATCCTCGTGGCCAACCGCGGCGAGATCGCCCGGCGGGTCATCCGCACCGCCCGTGCGATGGGCCTGCAGGCGGTCGCGATCCACTCCGACCCCGACGCCGGGGCCCCGTTCGTCCGGGATGCCGACCTCGCCGTGGCCATCGGGGGGCGCACCTCGGCGGAGTCCTACCTGGTGGTCGAGAAGGTGCTCGACGCCGCCCGGCGCTCGGGGGCGGACGCGATCCACCCCGGGTACGGCTTCCTTTCGGAGAACCCGGAGTTCGCCCTCGCCGTGGCGGAGGCGGGCCTGGCCTGGATCGGGCCGACGCCGGCCTCCATGCGGGCGATGGCCCTCAAGGTCGAGGCCAAGCGGCTGGTCGCGGCCGCCGGGGTGCCGCTGGTGCCCGGCGCCGAGCTGGCCGCCGACGCGTCGGATGCGGAGATCACGGCCGCGGGCGCACAGGTCGGCTTCCCGCTGCTGGTGAAGGCCTCGGCCGGCGGTGGCGGCAAGGGCATGCGCCTGGTCCGCGACCCGGCCGAGCTGCTCGAGGCGGTCTCCGGGGCCCGCAACGAGGCGGCGTCGGCGTTCGGTGACCCGACCGTCTTCATGGAGCGCTACCTCGAGCGCGGCCGGCACGTGGAGGTGCAGGTCTTCGGCGACACCCACGGCAACGTGGTGCACCTGTTCGAGCGCGAGTGCTCGATCCAGCGGCGGCACCAGAAGGTCGTGGAGGAGTCCCCGTCGCCGGGTGCGACCGAGGTGACGCTGGAGCGGATGTACGCCGCCGCGGTGGCCGCCGCGCGGGCGATCGACTACGTCGGTGCCGGCACCGTGGAGTTCATGGTCGCCGGCGAGGGGGACGCGCAGGAGTTCTTCTTCCTGGAGATGAACACCCGGCTGCAGGTGGAGCACCCGGTCACCGAGGAGGTCACCGGCCTGGACCTGGTCGAGTGGCAGATCCGCGTCGCGCGCGGGGAGGAGCTGCCGCTGGCCCAGGCGGCCATCACCCGCAGCGGCCACGCGATCGAGGTGCGCCTGTACGCCGAGGATCCGGCGCGGGGGTACCTGCCCGGCATCGGCCGGATCGAGCGCTTCGTGGTGCCCGACCTGCGCGGCGTCCGGGTGGAGACCGGCGTGGAGTCGGGGTCCGAGGTCAGCGCCTTCTACGACCCGATGCTCGCCAAGGTGATCGCCCACGGCGTCTCCCGGGCGGAGGCGTCGGCGACGCTGGCCGGCTGCCTCGAGGCCCTCGAGGTCGCCGGGGTGCCCACGAACCGCGAGTCCCTGGCCGCGGTCCTGCGCGAGCCCGGCTTCCTGGCCGGCGACACCACCACGGCGTACCTCGAGGAGCACCCGGCGGTGGCCGCCCCCCTGGTCGACCGGGACGAGCTCGCCCGGCACCTCGTGGCCGCGGCGCTCGGACTGGCCGAGCAGGAGCGCGCGGGGCAGCCCTGGGTCGCGCTGGCCCCGGCCGGCTGGCGCAACGTGCCGGCGGTGCCGGAGGTGCGTCGGTTCGCGTACGCCGACGGCGGCACCGACCGCACGCTGGAGGTGCACTACGCGCGCCGCCGTGACGGCTCCGTCGCGGTGACCCTCGGCGGGGACCTCGGTGACGCGGCCGCTGATGCCGGGGCGGTGCTGCCCGCCACCCTGGAGGTGACCTGGGTCCTTGCCGACGGCGAGCACGTGCAGGCCGAGTTCGACGGCGTGGGGACCCGGTACCGCGTCCGCCGGGCCGGGGACTGGGTGCTCGTGACCGGCCTGGGCCGGACCACGGTGCTCCGGGTGCTGCCCCGGTACCCGGACGCCCTCGAGCACGCCCACGACCACGGCTTGGTCACGCCGGTGCCGGGGACGGTCACCCAGGTGCTGGTCGCGCCCGGGGACGCCGTCGCCGCCGGGGACACGCTCGTGGTGCTCGAGGCGATGAAGATGGAGCACCGGATCAAGGCCGACGGGGACGGGGTCGTGGCGGAGGTCCGGGTGGCGGTGGGCGACTCGGTGGACGCCCACCACGTCGTCGCGGTCCTCGAGGAGGAGTAGGCCGGCGCTCGCGCCCCTCTCCGTCCGCTGCGCGGAGGGTGCGGGGTGCGCTCCCCGGCGCCGATCGGCGGCGGTGCGGCGGGTGCCGCCGTGCGCCGGGTGGCCGCGGTGCGCCCGGGGCCAGCAGCCGCGCGAGGGGCCCGTCGCCGGCATCCGGGGCCCGGCTGCTCTGGTGCGTGCGCCGCAACTGGAGGATGCTGGTCGCATGGGCAGCACCTCCGCCCAGGAGCAGGGCATCCCCGAACCCACCCATCCGACGACCTGGTGGCACGCGCTGCCCGACGGGCGCGTCCAGTGCGACGTGTGCCCCCGGGAGTGCCGGCTGCACGAGGGCCAGCGCGGCCTGTGCTTCGTGCGCGCCCGGCAGGGTGACGCCATCGTGTCGACGACCTACGGCCGGTCGTCCGGCTACTGCGTCGACCCCATCGAGAAGAAGCCGCTCAACCACTTCCTGCCCGGCTCGTCGGTGCTCTCGTTCGGCACGGCCGGCTGCAACCTCACGTGCAAGTTCTGCCAGAACTGGGACATCTCGAAGTCCCGCGACATCGACACCCTCGCCGACGCGGCCATGCCGGCCGACATCGCCGCCGCGGCCGAGCGGCTCGGCTGCGCGAGCGTGGCCTTCACCTACAACGACCCGGTGATCTTCGCCGAGTACGCCATCGACACGGCGATCGCCTGCGCCGAGCGCGGGATCCGCACGGTCGCGGTCACCGCCGGCTACATCAAGCCCGAGCCGCGAGCCGAGTTCTACCGGCACATGGATGCGGCCAACATCGACCTGAAGGGGTTCACGCGCGAGTTCTACCACCGCATCTGCGGCGCGGACCTCGACCGCGTCCTCGAGACCATCGAGTACGTCGCGACCCGGACCGAGACGTGGCTGGAGCTCACGACGCTGCTCATCCCGGGGCACAACGACGGGGACGCCGAGCTCCAGGCGATGACCCGCTGGGTGGTGGAGCACTGCGGCCCGGAGGTCCCCATGCACTTCAGCGCGTTCCACCCCGACTGGAAGATGCGCGACGTGCCGGCGACACCAGCCGCCACGCTGCGCCGCGCCCGCGAGATCGCCCTGGCCAACGGCGTCCGGTACGCCTACACCGGCAACGTGCACGACCGGGCCGGGGACACCACGTCCTGCCCGGGCTGCGGCGCGGCCGTCATCGAGCGCGACTGGTACCAGCTGCGCGCCTACCGCCTGGACGGCGCGGGGCGCTGCGCGGCATGCGGCACCCAGGTGGCGGGGGTGTTCGACGGTCCTCCGGGGGACTGGGGCCGCCGCCGGCTGCCCGTCTCGATCGCCGCGGTGCTGCGATGAGCCGGCGACCGGGTGTCGCCGGCGGGCCGGCTGGTCCCGCCGGCAGGGCACCCCGCGATCCGGGACGGAGGGCGCCATGAGGTGGCTCGGGCGCGGCGCGCCGGTCACCGGTGGCGTCCGCCCGCCCGCGGTGGCGGGCCAGTTCTACGCCGGTCGGGCCGAGCGCCTCGCCGAGGAGGTGGACGGCCACCTCGCGGCGGCGCATGCGGCACTGGCCCGGCAGCGTCGGGCGGAGGACGGGTCGGCGTGGCTGCCCGAGCGGCTGGTCGCCGTCGTCGCCCCGCACGCCGGGCACATCTACTCCGGGCCCACGGCCGGCTTCGCGTACGCGGTGATCGACCCGGGTCAGGTCCGCCGCGTCGTGCTGCTCGGCCCGGCGCACTTCGTCCCGGTCGACGGCATCGGGACCAGCACGGCGAGTGCCTGGGGGACGCCGCTGGGTGACGTGCCGCTCGACGTGGATCTCATGGCCGACCTCGAGCACCACTTCGACTCGGTCGCGCCCGCCGACGAGGCCCATGGCCCGGAGCACAGCCTGGAGGTGCAGCTGCCGTTCCTCCAGCGCGTGCTCGACCCGGGCTGGACGCTGGTGCCGCTCATCGTCGGGGCCGACCTGCCCGAGGAGGTGGCGGCGGTGATCGCGCGCTGCGCGGAGCTGCCCGAGACGCTGGTCGTGGTCTCGACCGACCTGTCGCACTACCTGGACCACCAGGCCGCCGTCGCCCGTGACGAGCGCACCATCGGAGCCGTGCTGCACCGCCGGCCCGAGGGCGTCGGCCCGCACGACGCCTGCGGGCGGTACCCCCTGCGCGGGTTGCTGGTCGCTGCCGAGCGCCACGGGTGGGACGTCGAGCTGCTGGACGCCCGCAACTCCGGGGACACCGCCGGGGACTGGGACCGGGTCGTGGGCTATGCGGCCTTCGCGCTCACCGCGCACCCCGATGCAGGGCCGGCCGGGCGGCTCGACGCCGAAGCCCGTGCGTCGCTGCTGGGCCTGGCCCGCGCCACCATCGAGGGCAGCCTGGAGGCGGGCCGGCGGGTGCGGCCGGACCTCCCCGCCGGCCCGGCGGTCCTGCACGAGGTGGGCGCGGCGTTCGTCACGCTGCGCACCCGGGACGGGGCCCTGCTGGGCTGCATCGGGTCGCTGTCGGCCCGCCAGCCGCTCGCCGAGGACGTCGTCGAGCACGCGTACGACGCGGCGTTCCGCGACCCGCGGTTCCCGCCGATGGACGTCGAGCGTGCCCGGGACCTGGTCATCGACGTCTCGGTCCTCGCCCCGGCGCGGCCCTTCCCCTGCGTCGGCTGGGACGACCTGGCGGCGCGGGTGCCGACCGGTGCCGGCGTCGTGGTCACCGCCGGGCACCACCGCGCCACGTTCCTGCCGGCCGTGTGGAAGCAGCTGCCCGAGCCGGTCGCGTTCCTGTCCGCGCTGTGGCGCAAGGCAGGGCTGCAGCCGGGGGAGTGGCCGGCGGGGATCGCGGTCGAGGTCTACGA
>JALOLH010000094.1 GCA_025456065.1 Candidatus Nanopelagicales bacterium
GTGGGCAGCCCGTCGGTCAGGATGGTGACGTCGGCTCAGGTGAGCGCGGTGAGGTCGCCGAAACGCAGGCCGCCGTGGGCGGCGACCAGGACCATGGCCGGGTAGCGGGCGGGCACCTTGCCGGCCAGGGTGCTCTCGGCAATTCGGGACACGAAACGGGCATTCCCGACTATTCTGTGCACAACCACAGGCCCCCACGGAGCAGCCCCGACCCGTATCCATGCAGGTCAGGGCCGTTTTTCGGTGGAGCGGGCGACGGGAATCGAACCCGCATGACCAGCTTGGAAGGCTGGGGCTCTGCCATTGAGCTACGCCCGCGCACCCGTCCGACGGCGCACCGAGGCAAGCGTACGCGACCCTCCGCGGCCACCGGGATTCCGCTGACAGGACGCGGTGTCCCAGCGGCTGCGGCAGCCGGGTTTGGCCGCCACCCAGGGGGGAACAACCCGGGGGAACGGCACCATCTCCGGGGCCGATCCCATGAAGGAGCATCGATGAGCCGACGTCGACGCAAGGCGGCGATCGCCACGGCCGCGGCAGCGGCGATGAAGGAGGGCCCGACCGAGGTCGGGTCCCGCGTCGCCAGCATCCCCGGACTCGTCCGGGACACCCTGTCCGGGACCTACCCCGGCCTGACCAAGCAGCGCCTGGCCATGATGGTCGCCGCGCTGCTCTACCTGGTCTCCCCGATCGACCTCGTCCCCGAGGCGCTGCTCCTCATCCCCGGCCTGCTCGACGACATCGCGGTCGCGGGCTGGTTGGTCGCCGCGACCATGGGCGCGACCACGGCCTACCGCGACTGGCGCATGGGCCTCGACGGCGTCCCGCAGGCCGAGCCGCGTGACGCCCGCCGGCACGAGGTCATCCAGGGCGAGGTCATCGCACACTAGACCGATCAGACAGGCCGAAGGGCCCGGGGCGCCATCGCCACCGGGCCCTTCGCCGTGCTGGACTCGGCTCAGCCGAGGGCCTTCGCCTTGAGCGCGTCGAACTCCGCCTGGGAGATCGCGCCGGAGTCGAGCAGCTGCTTCGCGCTGGCGATCTGGTCGGCGGGGGAGGCCGACTTCGCGGCGACCGACTGGATGTACTGCTCCTGGCGTGCCTGCATGTCGGCCATCGCCGCCATCTGCCGCTCGCCCATGCCCTTGCCCCGGGCGATCAGGTAGACGAGCGCGCCGAGCAGCGGCAGGAAGATCAGGAACAGGGTCCACAGGACCTTGGCGAATCCGCCGGTCTCCTTGTCGCCGAACAGGTCGCCGAAGATGCGGAACAGCAGGATCAGGAAGGCGATCAGGAAGAAGAACCAGAGACTCCAGAGGAGCACCTCGAGGATCGAGTCGAACATGTGTGGCCTTTCGATGTGGGGAACCTTCGGGCGAAATGTACGCGATCAACAGGTTCGTGACGCGGAGGTCGGGCGCTGAGCGCCGCGGCCGGGGGGCTCAGCACCGGGGCTGGTGCCGGGGACTCAGCCCGGCGCTGATGGCCTCGGCAGCTCGGCGCGCATGACCGCGACCCCCTCCTGGACCCGCGTCGTCCAGCTCAGCCCGGTGCCGTCCAGCAGGTGCAGCATCCCGCGGTTGTCGGCCAGGACATGGGCCACCACGTGGGTGAACCCCATCAGGGGCGTGATCTGCAGCATGCGCCGCAGCAGGACGCGGCCGATGCCCTGCCCCTGGTGGGCGTCCTCGACGAGCAGCGCGATCTCCGCGGTCGGCAGCTCCGCGTCGGCATCCGGGTCCGGGAAGACGTTGCCGAGGCCGACGATGCGCCCGTCCCGCGACATCACGACCAGGGTCGCCCCCCGATGGCCGCCGGCCAGTCGCCGCAGCTGCACGTCGCGCCACGCCTGCAGGGAGAAGTAGCGCTGGTACCGCGTGCGCTCGGAGCAGCGATCGTGCATGGCGGCGACGGCATCGGCGTCCTCCGGACGCGCCAGTCGGATCCACACGGTGTCACCGCGCACCTGGTCGATCCAACCGGCGGGCCCGGGGTCGTCCGGGATGCCGCCGACCGCGGCGGAGAGCCGCAGCAGGGCCGAGGCCCGCACCTGCTCGGTCGCCGTGAAGGGGCCCCAGTCGCGGTGCAGCAGCACGTGGCGGTCGGTGGTCCACTGCAGGCGCAGCACGTTGGGCTGCTCGTCGATGCCCTCGGTGGCGTCGATGACCTCGGTCCGGTCCGCACCCACCAGGGCACCGGCGATGAGCGGCGCCTCCTCGGGATGGCGCACCAGCCGGGTCGCCCCGTCGAGGGTCCGCGTCAGGATGTCCCGGGCGTCGTCGGGGGAGCCGACCGTGATGTACGCGTCGGTACCCGTGGACTGCGCCGCGGCCAGGATCACGTCCGGTGAGACGTCGGGCGGTGCGACGAGCGCCACGTACACCCCGCGCTCCCCGTCCCGGGCCTCGTCGATCCGCAGGTCCACGGTGTACGTGTGGAGCGCGCCCAGCGCACCGACCAACCGCGACAGGGCCGCCGGCCGGTCGGACAGCGTGACGCGCAGCCGCCAGGGCGCGCTGACGTCGTAGTCGTGGCCCTCCTCGCCCCGGTGCGGGGCCAGGGCCAGCCCGATCCGGGTCATGAGCGCGTCCCACTCGGTCACCCTGGGACGGACCGTGGCGACCGGGTCCACCAGGGCCAGGCCGACCGACAGGGCCATGGAGAAGTGGGTCAGGGCGTCGGTGGCCACGTGCGGGTCCAGCTGGCCCGACCGGATGGCCGCCTCGGCGACGGCCCGGGCGTTCGCGGTGCGGGTGGCGATGCGCTCGCGGGCGAGCTCGGCCAGCTCCGGGTTGCCCCGAGCACGCACCATGGCCTCGAGGTCCCCGTCGGCCCAGCTCTGCTGCGGCGCAGCGAACAGCCGGTGCCCCGCCTCGACGAGGACCGAGAGCGGGGGCATGCGGTCGGGCGCCGCCGCCGCCCGGGCGACCAGGTCGGCCACCTCGGAGGGCGGCCGACCGGCCAGCACCGCCGCACGCAGCCCGTCGTCGTCACCGAACTCCCGGCGCAGGAGGCGCTCGCGCAGCCCCGCCTCGGCGGCGGCCCTGGCCAGGGTCGTGGCCCCGATGCCCTCCCGGCGCATGACCTCGGCGGCGGCTGCCACGGCCTGCTCGTGCACCACCGCGTCGTCGGGCATGCGCACAGGCTAGGACCGGGCGTTCGCGTCCGCCTGCCCCTCCCGTGCGGTGGACTAGACTGCACCGGCAGCCACGGGGCGTAGCGCAGTGGCTAGCGCGCCTGCTTTGGGGGCAGGAGATCGGGAGTTCGAATCTCCCCGCCCCGACCGCAGCCCCCGTCCATCCACCGATCGCCTAGGAGTGCGCCGCCGTGAAGAGCGACGTCGAGAGCCTCTCGCCCACCCGCGTCAAGCTGACCGTCGACATGCCGTTCGACGAGCTGTCGCCCCATCTCGACGCCGCCTACAAGCGCATCGCCGCCCAGGTCACCGTGCCCGGGTTCCGCAAGGGCAAGGTGCCCGCGCGGGTCATCGACCAGCGGTTCGGTCGCGCGCTGGTGCTCGAGGAGGCCGTCAACGAGGCCGTCCCCGCCGCGTTCGACGCCGCGGTGAAGGAGAACGACCTCAAGCCGATGGGCACCCCGGACTTCGACGTCAAGGAGCTCAACGACGGCGAGAACCTGGCGTTCACCGTGGAGGTGGACGTGCGACCCGAGTTCGACGCGCCGGACCTCGAGGGCTTCACGGTCGAGGTGGACGCCGCGGAGCCGACCGACGAGGAGGTCGCCGAGCAGGTGGATGCCCTGCGCGCCCGCTTCGCCACCCTCACCGACGTCGAGCGCGAGGCGGCCGACGGCGACGTGCTCCTGGTCGACCTCGCCGGCTCCTGCGAGGGCGAGGAGGTCGCCGACCTCAACGCCGCGGCCCTGAGCTTCGAGGTGGGCGGCAAGGAGGAGCCCCTGCCCGGCTTCGACGACGCGGTCCGGGGCGCCCGGGCCGAGGACGTCCGCGCCTTCTCGTTCCCCGCCGAGGCCGGCGAGTACGCGGGCAAGGACATCGACGTCACCGTCACCGTCCAGAAGGTGCGCGAGCGCGAGCTGCCGACCGCCGACGACGACTTCGCGCTCATGGCCAGCGAGTTCGACACGATGGACGAGCTCACCGCCGACATCCGCGAGCGGCTGAGCCGGATGAAGCGCATCGAGCAGGGCGTGCAGGCCCGCCAGCGCCTGCACGACGCCCTGGTCGACTCGGTGGACTTCCCGCTGCCGGAGTCGCTGGTCGCCCGCGAGCTCGAGGAGCACTTCCACGACGGCCACGGCGACGACGAGCACCGCGCGGAGTTCGAGACCGAGGCCCGCGGCCGGCTCAAGAGCGCGATCCTGCTCGACCGCATCGCCGAGGACCACGAGCTGACCGTGGCCCAGGAGGAGCTCTCGGCCTGGCTGATGCAGCAGGCGCCGCGCTACGGGATGACGCCGGACCAGTTCGCCAACGAGCTGGTGCGCGCCGGGCAGGTGCAGATGGCGGTCACCGAGGTCCGCCGCGCCAAGGCCCTGGCCCTGGCGCTGGAGAAGGCGCGGGTCGTCGACCCGTCGGGCGTCGAGGTCGACCTCGACGCGCTGAACGCGGACCTCGCGGCGGCCATGGCCTCCGGCGGGCTGGGGGCGCTGGGCGGCTGAGCCCCCTCCGGCGTCGGGTCGCGGACCCGTCGAGTCGGCGGCCCCGGACCGATCGGCGGCCCGTTCGACCGGCCTCGTGCGATCCCGCCGCGCTAGGTTCGGGCGCACGGCGCGACGGGCCGTCCGGCTGGGCCGCGCCGCTGGAGGCGCCATGGACCTGCTCACCCTCGGCGTGCTGGGCACGTCCAGCAAGGAGAACGAGAAGCGGCTGCCCATCCACCCGCACCACATCGGCCGCATCGAGGCCGACCTGCGCGCGCGGATGGTCCTCGAGACGGGCTACGGGCAGCGCTACGGCGTCTCCGACGCCCACCTGGCCCACCAGGTGGGCGCGATGGTCCCGCACCGGGAGGTGCTCGAGGCGGCCGATGTCGTGCTGCTGCCCAAGCCGACGTTGGCCGACCTGCACGCGATGCGCGACGGCCAGGTGCTGTGGGGCTGGCCGCACGCCGTCCAGGACCCGGAGCTCACCCAGATCGCGATCGACAAGCACCTCACCCTCATCGCCTGGGAGGCGATGAACCACTGGACACCACGAGGGTCGTTCATGGTGCACGTGTTCCACCTGAACAACGAGCTCGCCGGCTACTGCTCGGTCCTGCACGCGATGACGCTGACCGGGACCACCGGCGCCTACGGCCGCCACCATCGCGCCGCGGTCATCGGCTTCGGCAACACCGCCCGGGGCGCGATCAACGCGCTGCGCGCCCTGGAGATCCACGACATCACCGTGCTCACGATGCGCGACGTCACCGCGGTCGCCTCGCCCATCCCCGGCATCGTGCTCGACCACATGGACCGGATGCCGGAGCACCCGGGCCGTGCGACCGTGCGGCTCGAGGACGGCAGCGTGCTGCCGGTGGCGACGTTCCTCGGCCAGCACGACATCGTGGTGAACTGCGTGCTGCAGGACACCGACCGCCCCCTCATGTTCGTGACCGAGGCCGAGCTCGCCGGGTTCGCCACCGGCAGCCTCGTCATCGACGTCTCGTGCGACCGGGGGATGGGCTTCGAGTTCGCCCGGCCGACCAGCTTCGAGGCACCGATGGTGACCGTCGGCGACGGCGTCACCTACTACGGCGTGGACCACAGCCCCGCGTACCTCTGGAACAGCGCCACGTGGACCATCAGCGAGGCGCTCATCCCCTACCTGCGGCCCGTCATGTCCGGCCCGGCCGGCTGGGACGCCGACGTGACGATCCGCCGGGCCATCGAGATCCGCGAGGGCGTGGTGCAGAACCCGAAGATCCTGTCGTTCCAGGGCCGCTCGGACGAGTTCCCGCACGTGCCGCGCTGACCGAGGCGCCATCGGGCACTCGCGGGGGGTGGTGCTCGGCGCGCCTGGACGCCGTCAGCGAACAAGCCGCCGGCCGGGGAAGTCGGTGTCGGAACCCGGCGTTAGGGTCGGCACCAGACGCGATCGAGTCGCCACCGCCACGATCGCCCGACCCCGGAGGACGACGTGAACGGACTGCCGTACCAGCCCCTGTCGCAGCCGGAGCTGCGCGCTCCGGCGCCGGCCGGCCCCGGCTTCGACGACTCGGTGTACCAGCGCCTGCTCCGCGAGCGGATCATCTTCCTCGGCTCCGTCGTCGAGGACCAGATGGCCAACGCCATCTGCGCCCAGATGCTGCTGCTGGCCGCCGAGGACCCGGACCAGGACATCTACCTCTACATCAACTCGCCCGGCGGCTCGGTCTCGGCGGGCATGGCGATCTACGACACCATGCAGTTCGTCAAGAACGACGTGGCCACCTTCGCGATGGGCCTGGCGGCATCGATGGGCCAGTTCCTGCTGTGCGCCGGCGCGGAGGGCAAGCGGTACGCCCTGCCGCACGCCCGGATCATGATGCACCAGCCCTCCGGCGGCATCGGGGGCACCGCGTCCGACATCAAGATCCAGGCCGAGCAGATGCTGTACACGAAGCGCAAGATGGCCGAGCTGATCGCCAAGCACACCGGCCAGACGCTGGAGACGATCACGACCGACTCCGACCGGGACCGCTGGTTCACCGCCGACGAGGCGAAGACCTACGGGTTCGTGGACCACGTCGTGCAGAGCGCCCGGGAGGCCTCGGGCGAGGGTGGCACGGCCTGACCGGCCGGCAGACGACGTGACCGACGACCAGCCCCAGGAGCATCCCGTGATCCGTACCCACCAGCCGGCCGCCCGCTACATCCTCCCCGAGTTCCGCGAGCGCACCGCGAACGGCGAGCGCCTGCACAACCCGTACACGAAGCTGTTCGAGGAGCGGATCATCTTCCTCGGCGTGCAGATCGACGACGCCTCGGCCGACGACGTCATGGCCCAGCTGCTCACGCTCGAGTCCATGGATCCGGACCGCGACATCTCCATCTACATCAACTCGCCCGGCGGCTCGTACACCGCGATGACGGCCATCTACGACACGATGCAGTTCGTCAAGTGCCAGATCCAGACGGTCTGCCTGGGCCAGGCCGCCTCCGCGGCGGCCGTCCTGCTCGCCGCCGGGACGAAGGGCAAGCGCTTCGCCCTGCCGCACGCGCGGGTGCTCATCCACCAGCCGTACACCGAGGGCGGGGGCCAGGGCTCGGACATCGAGATCCAGGCCAACGAGATCCTGCGGATGCGCGTGGAGATGGAGGGCATCCTCGCCCGGCACACCGGCCGGACCCCCGAGCAGGTGGCCCAGGACATCGAGCGCGACAAGATCCTCACCGCCGAGGACGCCAAGGAGTACGGCGTGATCGACCAGGTGCTCGCGACCCGCAAGGGGATCGTCAGGGCATGAGCCTGCGGCCGCAGCGGCAGCGCGGGGCTTCCGCGCTCGGCGTAACCCGGTCGGGCGGATTGCCCGGAGTGGGGACTGCGCGCCGTCAGGGGTGGGCGGTACCGTGGCGGCCAGTCGAGGAGAGGAACCCGCGTGGCCCGCATCGGTGACGGTGGCGACCTGCTCAAGTGCTCCTTCTGCGGGAAGAGCCAGAAGCAGGTCAAGAAGCTCATCGCCGGCCCCGGCGTGTACATCTGCGACGAATGCATCGACCTGTGCAACGAGATCATCGAGGAGGAGCTGCACGAGTCCTCCGACCTGCAGTTCGACGAACTGCCCAAGCCCCGTGAGATCCGGGAGTTCCTCGACCAGTACGTGATCGGCCAGGAGACCGCGAAGAAGACGCTGTCGGTCGCGGTCTACAACCACTACAAGCGGGTGCAGGCCAGCGGGTCGGGGGAGCGGCACCGCGACGAGCAGGTCGAGCTCGCGAAGTCGAACATCCTGCTGCTGGGCCCCACCGGCTCCGGCAAGACCCTGCTGGCCCAGACCCTGGCCCGCATGCTCAACGTGCCGTTCGCGATCGCGGACGCCACCGCGCTCACCGAGGCCGGCTACGTCGGCGAGGACGTCGAGAACATCCTGCTCAAGCTGATCCAGGCCGCCGACTACGACGTGAAGAAGGCCGTGGCCCGCAAGAGCGAGAACCCGTCGATCACGCGGGACGTCTCGGGGGAGGGCGTGCAGCAGGCGCTGCTGAAGATCCTGGAGGGCACGACCGCGTCCGTGCCGCCGCAGGGCGGGCGCAAGCACCCGCACCAGGAGTTCATCCAGATCGACACGACGAACGTGCTGTTCATCGTCGGCGGCGCGTTCCCCGGGCTCGACAAGATCATCGAGGCGCGGATCGGCAAGAAGTCCATCGGGTTCGTCCCCGAGGTGGTGGACGCCCGGATGGAGCCGACCGCACCGGACCCCTCGGAGGTCTTCGCCAAGGTCATGCCCGAGGACCTGCTGAAGTTCGGGATGATCCCGGAGTTCATCGGGCGCCTGCCGGTGTTCACCTCGGTCAGCAGCCTGGACAAGGATGCCCTCGTCCGCGTGCTCACCGAGCCGAAGAACGCCCTGGTGCGCCAGTACAAGCGGCTGTTCGAGCTCGACGGCGTGCAGCTGGAGCTCAGCGCCGATGCGCTGGAGTCGATCGCCGAGCAGGCGACGCTGCGCGGCACGGGCGCGCGCGGCCTGCGCGCGATCATGGAAGAGGTCCTGCTCAACGTGATGTACGACGTGCCGTCGCGCAAGGACGTCGGTCGCGTGGTCATCAACGGCGAGGTCGTGCGCGACAACGTCAACCCGACCCTGCTGCCGCGCGAGGCGCCCCCGGCCGGCCGTCGGACCCGTCAGGAGAAGTCGGCCTGACGGCCCCGGGCCCGATCGGCCCGGTCCGTCCGGTCAGTCCACCGTCGTCGGGCTGACGCCCGCCCGGAGCTCGGCGGTCCGCTCGAGGGCGTCGGCCGGTTCGGCGCCCACGACGTACGCCTGACCGCGCATCGCCGGGTCCAGCCAGATGCAGATGGAGCCCGGCGGCGCACCCTCCAGGTCGCTGGCCGGGGCGCAGGTGATCCCGGCCGCGCTCCCGGTACCGGCGACGGGGTCGCCCAGGGTGGCACCCGTCCGCTCGGCCCAGCTCATCGCCTGGCCGGTCGCATCGGCCTGCGCCGGGGCGGTCGAGGCGAGCGCCGCGAGGACCATCGGGGAGTCCGGGGCCGCGCCGTAGGCCTGGGTCACGGTCACGCCCAGCGGGCGCAGGCCGAGCCCGAGCGCGGGCGGGAGCGCGGCCTCGGCCGCCTCCGCCGGCAGCGCGACCAGCTCGCCGACGCCGGCGGGCATCGTCAGCTCGGTGACGGCCGTCTGCGGGGGCTCGTCGATGAACGTGCTGACCAGCTGCGGACCGAACAGCACCGCGCCTGTGGCGAGGGCCACCCCACCGACCACCACGGCGGTGACCTTCAGCGCCGTGCGGTGGCCCGATCGGGTGCGGTCGGCGGGCCGCGGTGCCGCCGGCGCCGATGCGGGGACCCCGGCCTCGGCCACGGCGTCGGCGATCTCGGGGTCGGGCATCCCCCCGGGTGCCTGGCCGGTCCGGATCATCTCCGCCCACCAGATCAGCAGGGCGACGTGCTCGGCGGAGAGCTGGGGCGGCTCCTGTGCGGCGGGGGCCGGGGGTGGTGCCGCCATGACGTCGGTCGGGCTGGTCGGGCCGGTCGCGGCGGTCATGGCGGGGTGCTCGAGCGCGCCGGCCAGGGCGGCGGAGGCGGGCATGCCGGGGTGCTCGAGCGCACCGGCCAGGGCGGCGGCCGTTGCTGGTCCGGCGGAGGCGGGCATGCCGGGGGAGGCGGGCGCACCCGGCGGGGGCGAGCCCGGGGCCGGCGCGGAGTACCGAGCGCCCTGGTCGGGCGGCGCTGGGGCCGTCGCGGGCGGGGGGTACCCGGGGTACGCCGGTGCGGCTGGCGGGGGGGAGCCCGGAGCGGGCGCCCAGGGCGCCGCGTAGGCCATCGGGGGCGCGGCGCCGACCCCGGCGCCGATCCCGGCACCGACCAGGGCACCGGCCATTGCGGCGGGCGCGTCGGGCGGCCGGGGGTCGTCGGTGGCGGCGGTGGCGGCGGGTGCGTCGGTCGCCGGCATCGCGGGCACCTCGGCGGCAGCCGCGTTGGTGCTCGCGGGCACCTCGGTGGCGGCCGCGTTGGTGCTCGCGGGCACCTCGGTGGCGGCCTGGCCCGTGGCCGGCCACGTGGGTGCCTGCGGCTCGGGCGCGACCTCCTCCGCGGTGGCCCACGACGGCAGCGGCCGACCCGGCAGGATGGTGACGCCGACGGTGTCGAACTCCGGCACCTGCGCACCCGGCTGGTCGGCCTTCGAGCGTCGACCCATGACGCACCCTCCTGCCCAGCGACAGCGACTCGTTGGCAGGGTGATCGGTCGGCGCAGCAGCCCGCTTGAGCCGTTCGGGCGACAGCCCGCGGGGCGGGCGGGCTAGTCCGCGGCCGGCGGGGCCAGCTCGATGCGCGTCCTGGGCTCCCCGACGGTGATCCGCAGGTCGGCGATGCGACCGGTCGCCGCGATGTCGGCGGCAGCGGCGGTGACGCGCCGGGCGGCCGGCTCGGCCAGGGCGAGCTCGGCGACGGTGATGTCGGCGCGCATGCCGACCTTGGCGTCGGACTTCGCCTTGCGGATGGCGCTGAGCACCTCCGCGACGTCGCCGACCATCGCGGGGTCGCCGTCCTGGGCGATCCGGGCGGCCTCGTCCACGGACGGCCACGGCGCCCGGTGCACCGAGCCCTCCTGCCACCAGGACCAGACCTCCTCGGTCACGAACGGCAGGAACGGGGCGAACAGGCGCAGCTGCACGCCGAGGGCGGTGGCCAGCGCGGCCCGGGCCGAGGCGGCCGCCGGTTGCCCGCGGCCCCCGTACGCGCGGTCCTTCACCAACTCCACGTAGTCGTCGCAGAACGACCAGAAGTGGGTCTCGGCCACCTCGAGGGCCCGGGTGTAGTTGTAGTCCTCGAAGGCGGCGGTGGCCTCGGCCACGACCTCGGCCAGTGCAGCGAGCTGCGCCCGATCGAGCGGCTCGGTCACGTCGGCGGCACGATCCGCGGCCGAGGCGTCCACGCCCAGGCCCAGGACGAACCGGCTCGCGTTGAGGATCTTGATGGCCAGGCGCCGGCCGATCTTCATCTGGCCCTCGTCGAAGGCCGTGTCGTTCCCCGGCCGCCCCGAGGCCGCCCAGTAGCGCACGGCGTCGGAGCCGTGCTTGTCCAGCAGGTCCACCGGCGTGACGACGTTGCCCTTGGACTTCGACATCTTCTTGCGGTCGGGGTCGAGGATCCAGCCGGAGATCGCGGCGTGGCCCCAGGGGAGCCGGTCGTCCTCGAGGTGCGAGCGGACCACCGAGGAGAACAGCCAGGTCCGGATGATCTCGTGCGCCTGCGGGCGCAGGTCGAACGGGGCGACGGTGCCCCACAGCTGCGGGTCGCGCTCCCAGCCTCCGACGATCTGGGGGCTGAGGCTGGAGGTGGCCCAGGTGTCCATGACGTCGGGGTCGCCGACGAACCCGTCGGGCTGGCCGCGCTGGGACTCGAGGAAGCCGGCCGGGGCCTCGGACGACGGGTCGACCGGCAGCGACGCCTCGTCCGGGACGAGCACCTGGTGGTAGTCCGGGTTGCCGTGCGGGTCCACCCGGTACCACAGGGGGATCGGCACCCCGAAGAACCGCTGCCGGCTGATCAGCCAGTCGCCGGCCAGGCCCGAGACCCAGTTCGCGTAGCGCACGGCCATGCCCGGGGGATGCCAGGCGAGCTCCTCGCCGCGGCGCAGCAGCGCCTCGCGCAGGTCGGTGTCACGACCGCCGTTGCGGATGTACCACTGCCGCGTGGTCACGATCTCCAGGGGCCGGTCGCCCTTCTCGTAGAACTTCACCGGGTGCGTGATCGGCCGCGGCTCGCCCTCGAGGAAACCGGCCTCGCCCAGCAGCTCGACCATCCGGGCCTTGGCCGAGAACATCGTCATCCCGGCGATCGAGGCGTAGGCGGCACGCCCGCCCTCGCGGGTGATCCAGTCCGGCGTGTCGGGCAGGATCCGGCCGTCCCAGCCGACGGTCGGCCGTGTGGCCAGGTCCAGCTCGCGCCACCAGGTGACGTCGGTGGTGTCGCCGAAGGTGCAGATCATGGCGATGCCCGAGCCCTTCTCGGGATCGGCCAGCGGATGGGAGACCACCGGGACCTCCACGCCGAAGACCGGCGTCGTCACGGTCGTGCCGAAGTGCGGCTGGTAGCGGTGGTCGTCCGGGTGCGCGACGAGCGCGACGCAGGCGGCGAGCAGCTCCGGGCGGGTGGTCTCGATGTGGACCACACCGGATCCGTCGGAGTAGGGGAACGCGATGCGGTGGTAGGCCCCGGGCACCTCGCGGTCCTCGAGCTCGGCCTGCGCCACCGCCGTGCGGAACGTGACGTCCCAGAGCGTGGGTGCCTCGGACTGGTAGGCCTCCCCCCGGGCCAGGTTGCGCAGGAACGCGCGCTGGGAGGTGGCGCGGGCGTTGTCGTCGATGGTCTGGTAGGTCTGCGTCCAGTCCACCGAGAGGCCGAGCTGGCGGAAGAGGGCCTCGAACGCCTGCTCGTCCTCGAGGGTCAGCCGCTCGCACAGCTCGATGAAGTTGCGGCGGCTGATTGGCACCTGGCGCTTGGCGTCGGGCTTGGCCGGCGGGGTGAAGCCCGGGTCGTAGGGCAGGCTCGGCTCGCAGCGCACGCCGTAGTAGTTCTGGACGCGGCGCTCCGTCGGCAGGCCGTTGTCGTCCCACCCCATGGGGTAGAAGACGTCGAGGCCGCGCATGCGCTTGTACCGAGCGATGAGGTCGGTGTGGGTGTACGAGAACACGTGGCCGACGTGCAGCGAGCCCGAGACGGTCGGTGGTGGCGTGTCGATCGAGTACACCTCGGCCCGGGGCCGGGAGCGGTCGAACCGGTAGGTGCCCTGCTCCTGCCAGCGGGCTGCCCAGATCGACTCGAGCCCGTCGATCGTGGGCTTGGCGGGGATGCGGCTGGCGGACGCGGCATCGGCAGCCGCGGCATCGGCCCCGGGCGCGTCGGTGGGCAGGCTCATGGGCCGCGATTCTACGGGCGCTGCTGCGGGCCTCCGGCCGTTCGCGGTGGCCGCGGCGCCGGCCGGCCCGCCCACGTCGTGCACCCATCTCGCGCCCGGGGGCCCGCCCACGTCGTGCACCCGTGGCGCGCGCCGTGGCGGCCCCCGGGGCTGCCCCCGGTCAGGACGTGGCGCCGGCCGCCGCCCGGATGCTGTGCCGACGCATGCGGCTGGCGAACGCGAGGTCGATCGCCAGCAGGCCGAGGCCCTGCACCACGACGGCTGCCCCGTGGCCGCGCGCGGCCTCGGGTCCCAGCCGGCCGCCGAAGGTGGTGCCGTGCCAGGCGACGTGCGCGCCGGCCGCGACGTACCCGACGTCGAGGGCGGCGTTGACCAGCAGGATCCGGTGCAGACGGGTGGGATCCGGTGCGCTCCGGCCGGTGCGGGCCGCGGACAGCCCGGCGATGGCGACGTCGACGGCGCCCCAGGCCGCCGTCTGCTGACCGAAGCCGCGCGCCGCGTCGCCCCTGCCCAGGAGGGTGAGGGCACCCCCCGCGAGCAGGCTGGCCAGGCCGAACCCCCCGACGACGCGGGTGAGGGCGAGGACATCGGCGTCGGGATCGTCCGGGAGCGACGGCATGCCGCCATTCTCGGGCCGGTCGCCGCGCCGCGCCGGGCATTCGGGCACAGGATGAGCCGGTGACCCGCCAGCTGCGACCACGCGGGCCCCGGCGTGCCTGAGGGCGACGCGGTCCGGCGCACGGCCCGGCGCCTCGACGCCGTGCTGGCCGGTGGCACCCTGGTCCGCGCCGAGCTGCGGGTGCCCCGCCTGGCCACGGTCGACCTGCGTGGCGTGCGCGTGCTCGGCACCGAGGCCGTCGCCAAGCACCTGCTCACCCGGCTCGACGAGGGCGGCCGCGCCTGGACGCTGCACCACCACCTGCGGCTGGACGGCGCCTGGCGGACCGGCTCGCCCGGGCCGCCGGGCGCCCCAGGCCACCTCATCCGGGCTTGGTTGGCCACGGAGCGCGGGCAGGCGGTCGGGGTGCGGGTGCACATGCTCGACCTGCGCCCGAGCGTCGACGAGCGGGTGTGGATCGGCCATCTCGGCCCGGACGTGATGGCCGAGGGGTTCGACCCGCTGGCCGGCGCCGCGCGGCTGCGTGACGTCGACCGGCCGCTCGTCGAGGCCCTGCTCGACCAGCGTGTCGTCAGCGGGCTGGGCACGATGTGGGCCGCCGAGCTGGCGGCCACGATCGGTGCCGGCCCCACCGCCGGCACTGCCGGGCTCGACGCCGAGCTGCTCGCGGCCGGGCTCACCCGGATCCGCCGACGCATGCTGCGCGCCCTGGCCAGCCCCGCCCGGGCCCAGCGCCGGGAGCTCCTGGTGTTCGAGCGGACCGGCCAGGGGTGCCGCACCTGCCGCACGCCGATCCGGTCGGGCCGGGTCGGCCGCCCGCCGGAGGACCGCCCGACCTACTGGTGCCCGACCTGCCAGCCGGGCTGACGCCGGCCGGCCCCGCCGGCCCCGCCTCCGCCGCCGGCCCGCCGCCCGCCTCCGCTGCCGGCCCGCCGCCCGCCGGCCCGCCTCCGCTGCCGGCCCGCCGCCCGCGTAGCCCGGCCAGCCCACGATCCGATCCAAGTCCTGGGCCGTTCGGCGGCTCGGGACTTGGATCAAGTCGGCGGAGGCGGTGCCGAACTTGGATGAAGTCGCCGGGGGCGGGGCGCCGCGGGTGGGGCGGGGCGGCGCCGGGGCGGGGGCGGGGCGCCGCGGGTGGGCCACGCGGGGCGACGGCGCCTGCGGCTCCCGCGCCGAGCCAGCAGGGGTGCGACGATGGGCCCGTGCAGCACGACGACGACCTCGACCGGCTCGAGCGCTTCGGCCGGGTCCGCCGCGAGCTGGAGGCGCGCTGGCCGGAGTCCCGCATCGCGCCGACGCTCGGGCGCGTGCGGACCCTCACCCAGCTCCTCGGCGACCCGCAGCGGGCGTACCCCGTGATCCACGTGACCGGCACGAACGGCAAGACCTCGACCGCCCGGATGATCGAGGCGCTCCTGCGCGGGTTCGGCCTGCACACCGGGCTGATCACCTCGCCGCACCTGTCGGACCTGCGCGAGCGGATCCGCCTGGACGGCGAGCCGATCGGCCTCGAGGACTTCCTGCGGGTGCACGAGGAGGTCGCGCCGGTGCTGGCCATGGCCGATGCCGCCAGCGAGCGCGAGGGCGGTCCCCAGCTGAGCTTCTTCGAGGCGATGACCGCCCTCGCCTTCGCGGCCTTCGCCGACGCCCCGGTCGACGTCGCCGTGGTCGAGGTGGGGATGGGCGGCACCTGGGACGCCACGAACGTGGCCGACGGGCAGGTCGCGGTGATCACCGCCGTCGGGATGGACCACGCGGACTACCTCGGCGGCACGCTGGCCCAGATCGCCGGGGAGAAGGCGGGGATCATCAAGCCCGG
>JALOLH010000095.1 GCA_025456065.1 Candidatus Nanopelagicales bacterium
GGCACGACGCCGGAGAGCATCACGTTGTTGAAGAAGACCCGGCCGTACCCGGCCAGTGAGCCGATGCCCTCCTGGACCCGCGCGCCACCGGAGTCGTTGATGAAGATGAACGGCGTGCCGGTCATCAGGCTGGACCGCATCATCGCGGCGACCTTGTCCGAGTGGACCTCGCCGGCGCTGCCGCCGGCCACCGTGAAGTCCTGCGAGGCGACGTGGACGGGCCGGCCCATGACCGCGCCCTCGCCGGTGATGACCCCGTCGGCGGGCATCTGCGCCTCGTCCAGGCCGAAGTAGGTGGACCGGTGCTTGGCGAACATGCCGGTCTCGAGGAAGGTGCCCTTGTCCAGCAGGGCGTCGATGCGTTCGCGCGCAGTCATCTTGCCCTGGGCGCGTTGCCTGCCCTGGCGCTCGGCCCCGCCGCCGAGCTTGACGGCCTCACGGCGCTCCAGCAGCTCGGCGGTGCGCTCGGCCATGGATGCAGGTGTGGTCATCGTCGCTCAGCCTCGTTCCACGGTGACGCGGTGCTTGGCACCGTCCAGGGTGACGTCGTACCTGATCGGACCGGTCACCGGGCCCTTGCCGGTCGAGTCGGAGTCCCGGCTGGCCAGCACCTCGGCCGGGTCCAGGCCGACGTTGACCGGGCCCTCGGGGCGCTTGGCGAAGAACCCCGGGGCGACGCCGGGGAACATCGCGTAGGTGAGCACGTCCTCGTCGGTGCCGTCGGCGCCGGCCAGGGCGTTGGCCTCCTCGCACAGCCGGTCCCACTCGGGCGCGAGCAGGTCGGCCGGACGGACCTCGATCGGGTCCTTCCTGGTCTGGGCCTGTGCCTGCTCGACGATGCCGGGGTCGCGCTCCCCGAGGGTCTGCCCGTAGTAGCCGAGCATCAGGTCGGCGAACTCGGCGGTGAGCACCTTGTACGGGCCCATGAGCACGTTGAACACGGCCTGCGTGCCGACGATCTGCGACGAGGGCGTGACCAGCGGCGGATAGCCGGCGACCTGCCGGACCCGCGGCACCTCGGCCAGGACCTCCTTGAGCCGGTCGCCGGCGCCCTGCTGGCGCAGCTGGCTCTCCATGTTCGAGATCATCCCGCCTGGGATCTGGCTGTCGAAGATCTCGGTCTCGACCCCGGTGATGCCGGACATGAACTGCGCGTACCGAGGCCGCACCGCGGCGAAGTGGTCCTTGATCCGCAGCAGCCGCTCACCGTCCAGGTTCGTGGTGTAGCCGGTCCCCTCCAGCATCGAGACCAGCGACTCGGTGGGGTTGTGCCCCGGCCCCAGGGACACCGAGGAGATCGCGGTGTCGACCACGTCGGCCCCGGCCTCGATCGCCTTCATCAGGCTGACCAGGGTGACCCCCGTGGTCGCGTGGCAGTGCACGTGCACGCGCACGTCCGCACCCAGCTCCTCCTTGATGCCCTTGACGATGTCGTAGGCCGGCTGGGGGCGCAGCAGCGCGGCCATGTCCTTGATGCACAGCGAGTCGCAGCCCAGCTCCATGAGGTCACGGGCCATCCGGACGTACCCCTCGACCGTGTGCAGCGGGCTCTCGGTGTAGCAGATGGTGCCCTGCGCGTGCTTGTCCACGCGGCGGACCGCCTCGATGGCGCGCCGCACGTTCCGCACGTCGTTCAGGGCGTCGAAGACCCGGAAGACGTCCATGCCGTTGTCGGCGGACTTCTCGACGAACCGGTCGACGACGCCGTCCTCGTAGTGGCGGTAGCCGAGCAGGTTCTGGCCGCGCAGGAGCATCTGCAGCCGGCTGTTGGGCATCAGCTCGCGGAAGGTGCGCAGCCGCTCCCAGGGGTCCTCGTTGAGGAAGCGGATGCAGGCGTCGTAGGTCGCCCCGCCCCAGCACTCCACCGACCAGTAGCCGGCGGCGTCGATGTCGGCGCAGGCCCCGACCATGTCCTCCAGCGCCATGCGCGTGGCCATCAGGCTCTGGTGGGCGTCGCGCAGGACCAGCTCGGTGACGCCCACCTCGCGGGGGGCGGCAACCGCCGGGGCAGGTGCGGAGGAGGCGGGCATGCCCAGCATTCTCCCAACCCCGGGTTTCGCGGCCCCGTCCGTTGGAACGGATCGCCCATGGCATCGGTCCTGTCGTCGCGGGGCGAAGGTCCCGATCGGAACCGAGCACGCTGGGCGGCCAGCGGACCGGCACGGGCGGCGGCGGGCGGGGGGTCGCCGGGGACGGAGCGAGCCGCGGCGGGCGGGGTGGCCGGGGGCGGAGCGAGCGGCGACGGGCGGGGTGGCCGGGGGCGGAGCGGTGGCGAGCCGCCGGTGGCGGGGGACCGAGCGAGCGGCGGCGGCGCGGCACGGACGGCGGCGGGTGGCCGAGCCGAGCGGCGGCGGGCGGGGTGGACCGGAAGGGGCCAGGACGGCGGCGGGACGAGCCGAGCGGGCACGAGCGGGCGGGCGAGCGGCGGGGGTGGGATTCGAACCCACGGTGAGTTGCCCCACGGCGGTTTTCAAGACCGCTGCCCTCGGCCGCTAGGCGACCCCGCCTCGGTGCCGGCCGGCCCTCCGGCGCGGCATCGCGGCCAATCATCGCGCATCCGCCCACTACCGTGTGCCCCCGTGGCCCGCGATCGTGACATGCACACGCACGACGAACGGCTCACCCGCATGGTCCTCACCGCGATGCACGACCGCTTGGCCATGGATCCCGTCCCGCTCGATCGCCCGGGCGACGTCGCCGCGCTCACCGCCGCGCTGAGTGGCCTGATCACCGCCGAGGGCGCGGACCCCCACCACGTCATGTCCCTGTGGAGCGACGTGCTGGCCCCGCACGTCATGAGCTCGGACGCCGCGAACTTCCTCGCGTTCATCCCGGCCGCACCCACGAAGGCCGCGCTGCTGTTCGACATGCTGGTCTCGGGGTCCAGCATCCAGGGCATCTCGGCGCTCGAGGCCGCAGGGGCGATCGCCGCCGAGAACCAGGTGCTGCGCTTCCTCGCCGACCTGGCCGGGCTGCCGCAGGGTGCTGGGGGGGTCTTCGTCTCCGGCGGCTCGGCGGGCAACCTCTCGGCGCTGACCGTCGCCCGCGACGTCGGCCGGCACCGCCGCGGGATCGGTCGGGGCTCGCTGACCCGGATCGCAGTCTCCGACCAGGCGCACTCGTCGATCCACAACGCCCTGTCGATCCTCGACATGGAGGCACTGCTGGTCCCGACCGAGGACCACCGGCTGACCGGGCCGGCGCTCGCGCGGGCCCTCGACGCCGACCCCGACCCCGCGTCCGTCGTCGCCGTCGTGGCGACCGCCGGGACCACCAACGCCGGCATCATCGACGAGCTCGGAACGATCACCGAGGTCACCCGCGCCCGTCAGCTGTGGCTGCACGTCGACGGCGCGTACGGCGGCGGGGGGCTGCTCGCCCCGTCGGTTCGGCCGCAGTACGCCGGCCTGGAGCACGCCGACTCGTTCATCGTCGACCCGCACAAGTGGCTCTTCGCGCCGTACGACTGCGCCGCGCTGCTCTACCGCGAGCCGCGACTGGCCAAGGCGGTGCACACCCAGGACGCGAGCTACCTCGACGTGATCCACGCGGAGGGCGACGAGTGGAACCCGAGCGACCTCGCCTACCACCTCACCCGCCGGGCCCGCGGCCTGCCGCTGTGGTTCTCGCTGGCCGTCAACGGCACCGACGCGTACGCCCGCGCGGTGGAGGCCTCGATCGAGCTCGCGGCATGGACCGCGCGGCACATCGCAGCGCAGCCGCACCTGCGGCTGCTGCGCGAGCCGACGCTGGGCGTGGTGCTGTTCGAGCGGCTCGGGTGGGAACCCGCGGACTACGACCGCTGGTCGTCGGAGCTGCTCGAGGAGCAGGTCGCGCTGGTCACGAGCACCAAGTGGGAGGGCCGCACGGTCGGCCGCCTCGCGTTCCTGCACCCGCGCACGCCGCACGCCCTCGTCGAGGAGATCCTGGCCCGGATGGCCTGACCGGCACGCTCGCCCGTACCAGGATCACGATTCGGTCCAAGATCTGGGCCGGTTCCAAGATCGCGACTTGGTCCAAGATCTGGGCCGGTTCGCGGCTCGGGACTTGGATGAAGTCGCACACGGCGCGCCGAGAGTTGACCGAAATCGGGATCGTGGAGCGGCGCGGGGCGCGCGTGCGGCGGGGCGCAGCGCGCGTGCGGCGGCGGTGCGCGCGTCACACCCCGGCGCCGGGGGCGGCGCAGCGGGCTCAGGCCGTGGGCACCCAGGGCGCGGGCTGGCGGGTCAGGAACGCCGTCATCCCGGCGGCCGCCTCCTCCGAGGCGAACAGCTGCGCGGACAGCGCGGCGGTGTGCGCGAACCCCTCGGCGCGCGGCATCCCCGGCACGACCCGCAGCAGGTCCTTCGTGTGCCGCACCGCCTCGGGGCCTCCAGCCACGAGCGCCTCGACGAGCTCGGCCACCGACGCGTCGAGCGCCTCGTCGGCGACCACCCGGTTGACCATCCCCGCGCCGACCATGCGCTCGGCGGGCACCCGAGAGCCGGTCAGCAGCAGCTCCTGGGCGTCCGCACGGTGCATCCGGGCCAGGCACACGACGCTGATCACGGCCGGCGCCAGCCCGAGGCGCACCTCGGAGAAGGCGAACTTCGCCGACGCCGCCGCGACCGACAGGTCCGCCGCCGCGACCAGGCCGTTGCCGCCGCCGGCCACGTGGCCCTGCACCCGCGCGATGACGGGCTTCGGGTTGTCGAGGATCGCCTCGAGCACGGCCACGAGTGCGCCGGGACCGGAGCCGGTGAACGACGCCGCATCGGCCGCCGAGGCCGCCGACAGGTCAGCACCGGAGCAGAACGTGTTCCCGCTGCCAGTGAGCACGATGACCCGCACGGACGGATCCGCGCCGGCGGCGCGCAGGTGCTCGGCGAGCAGGCCCATGCCGGACGCCGTGAGCATGTTGCGGCGCTCGGGGCGGTTCAGCGTGATCGTGGCGACCGGGCCGGCGATCTCGAGCAGGACCTCGACGTCGCCGCCGGCCGCCTCAGCGCCCGGCTCGGTGCTCACGCGAACCGCTCCCAGCCCTCGAGCATGGCGATCACGCGCAGCATGACCTCGTCGGCGCCGCCGCCGATCGCGATGAGCCTGGAGTCGCGCAGGTACCGGGCCGGCCAGTGCTCCTCGGCGTAGCCCATGCCGCCGTGGAACTGCACGGCGATGTCGCCCACCTCGCGGGACAGCCGGCCGGTCTTGAACTTGGCGATCGTCGCCATCTTCGTGACGTCCTGGCCGGCGGCGTAGCGCTCGGCGGCGCTGTAGTTGTACTGCTGCAGGATGTCGACCTCAGCGGCCAGCTCGGCCAGCCGGAACCGCAGGTACTGGTTGTTGATCAGCGGCTCGCCGAACGCGTGGCGCACCTTGAGGTACTCGCCGGTCCGCTCGATCGCGCGGCGCATCCCCGAGGTCGCCATGTAGGCGCCCATGAGCCGCTCGTCCTGGAACTGCGACATCTGCTGCTGGAAGCCCTTGCCGATGGTGCCCACGGTGTTCGACACGGGCACCCGCACCTCGTCGAGCACCAGCTCGGCGGTGTCCGAGGAGTGGTTGCCCATCTTCTCGATCTTGCGACCGACCGAGAACCCCGGCGTGTCGGTCGGCACGATGATCTGGCTCATGCCGCGGTAGCCGGTGCTGGGCTCCTGGCCGGGCTCGACCGTGCGCGCCAGCAGGCAGAGCCAGTCGGCCTGGGTGCCGTTGGTGATCCACATCTTGCGACCCGTGATGACCCAGTGGTCCCCGTCCCGCACGGCCTTGGTGCGGATGCCCGCAACGTCGCTGCCGGCGTCGGGCTCGCTCACGGCGACCGAGGTGACCATCTCGCCGCGCAGGGCCGGCGCGAGGTAGGCGCGCTTGAGCTCCTCGGTGCCGTACTTGGCCAGTGAGGGCGTCGACATGGTGGCCTGCACGGCGATCGCCAGCGGCACGCCCGCGGCGTCGGCCTTCCCCAGCTCCTCGCCCAGGATGAGGTTGTAGACGTGGTCGGCCCCCTGGCCGCCGAACTCGGGGTCCACCTCGAGGCCGAAGAGCCCGAGCTCGCCCACCTTCGCGAACACCTCGTGGGCCGGGAAGATCCCGGCGGCCTCCCACTTGTCGGCGTTCGGGTTGATCTCGGTCTCGACGAAGCGCCGGACCATGGCACGGAACTCGCGGTGCTCGGTGGTGAACTGGATCATCGGGGCTCCTCGACTGGGCGGGATGGGCTGGCGGGGGCGGTCACGGGGCGGGGCTCACTGGGCGGGGCGGTCACGGGGCGGGCGGCGGTCACGGGGCGGGGCTCACTGGGCGGGGCGGTCAGGGGGCGGGCGGTCACGGGGCGGGCGGCGGACCGGCAGGACGCCTGGCCGCGGCTGGCTGGGCGGCGGCGGTGGAGCGAGGGGCGGCCGGCTGGGCGGCCGTGGGCCGGCCGGGCTGGTCGGCTCGCGGCGCTCCGGTGGCGCGTGACGTGCGCGGGCGCAGGCCGAGGCCGCGCACCCACAGCTGGGTGAGGGTCCGGTTGGCCAGTGCCTCGTCGTGGGCCTCGCCGCGGCCCAGCCAGTGCGCGGCGAAGCCCTCGACCATGCCGCACAGGGCGGCCGCCGCGGTGTGCGCGTCGACGTCAGGGGCCGCGATGCCCTCGGCCTGCAGCTTGCGGATGGCAGCGGCGACGCGGCGGACGTGCGTGTCGCGCAGCTCACGCAGCACATCGGCGAACCGGCCGTCGCCGGCCGCCGCCTCCTGGGCGACCCGCAGCAGCTGCGCGTGGCTGCGGTAGCCGTCGAGATAGGCCCGGTTGGCGCCCTCGATCCGGGCGACCGGGTCGTGCACCGTGGGCATGGTCATCGCCGCGTGAAGGTCCTGCCGCACCGCGGCGAGCACCGCGAGCAGGACCTCCTCCTTGGTGTCGAAGTAGGTGTAGACCGTGCCGTGGGCCACTCCGGCGGCGTCGGCCAGGTCGCTCATGCGGGTCCCGGCGAAGCCGCGCTCGGCGAACACGTCCCGGGCGGCCGCGACCAGCCTGTCGCGCGTCGCCTGCCCGCGGGCGGTCAGTGCTGGCACGAAACCTGACGCTAGCGTCAACTTGACGCGAGCGTCAAGTTGACGCCGATCCGCGCACGCCGCTCCACGCTCCGGACCCCCCGCCGCCCCGCGCTCCCCGCCCAAGGGCCGCCCTGTCTCCTGCTCGGGTCATGGATTCGGACGCGGAAGGCGTCGATATCGATGACCCGGGGACGACGACGCGAGTCGCGTCGTCCCGGACACAGCGGGGGTTGTGTGGGGGGCCGGCCGGGTCAGGGGATCCGGCGCGCCCGCAAGTGCTCGGCGAGGCCCTTGGCCTGGGGGTCCAGCGACGTCGAGTCGGCCACGCCGCGGCCGAGCAGGCCCCGGATCACGACGTTCACCGCGCGCAGGTTGGCCAGGGGGTGCACCTCGACCTCGAGGCCCGCGGCCTCGGGCAGCAGTGCCCGGACCCGGTCGGGCGTGAGCCACCCGAGCAGCCACGCCACACGGGCTGCCACCGCGGCGTCGTCGAGGTCGCGGCTGGGCCCCACGCCGGGCTCCGGGATCCACACCCCGACGTTGGCGTTCCCGCCCTTGTCGCCGGACCGGGCGCCGACCACCTCGCCGAGCAGCGTCCCGGGCGCCGGCGCCCAAGCGGCGACGGCCTGGGAATCTGCGCCGGGTTCGAGGCCGGCCGGCGGCCGCGAACCTGGAGCAAGCCCCGGTTCCTGCGCGGAAACCTGACGCAACTCCGGCTCGGGTCGAACCTCCGGCACGGGCACCGGCACCGCCTCGCCGTCGACCGCGACGGCGACCGGGACCGCCGACCGGTCGATCAGCGTCGGCC
>JALOLH010000096.1 GCA_025456065.1 Candidatus Nanopelagicales bacterium
TTCGGCTCCACCGTCACCCGTCGCCTCCTGGCGACCGACGTCGCCGAGATCCGCATCCTGTCCAGGGACGAGGCCAAGCAGGACGACATGCGGCGCCAGCTCGGGGACTCCCGCGTGCGGTTCTACGTCGGCGACGTCCGCAACGAGAAGTCCGTCCTCGAGGCGATGACGGGGGTGGACCACGTCTTCCACGCGGCCGCCCTCAAGCAGGTGCCGTCCTGCGAGTTCTTCCCCCTCCAGGCCGTGGCGACCAACGTCCACGGCAGCGACAACGTGATCCGCGCCGCCGACGCCTGTGGGGTGCGCTCGGTCGTGTGCCTGAGCACGGACAAGGCCGTCTACCCCATCAACGCCATGGGCATGAGCAAGGCGATGATGGAGAAGGTCGCGCACGCATTCGCCCGCAACCACCCCGAGTCGGCCACGACGGTCTCGATCACCCGGTACGGCAACGTCATGTACTCACGCGGCTCGGTGATCCCGCTCTTCGTCGAGCAGCTGCGAGCCGGCAGGCCGCTGACCGTGACCGACCCGACGATGACGCGTTTCCTGATGTCGCTGGACGAGTCGGTGGCCCTCGTGCAGTACGCCTTCGCCAACGCCAAGCCCGGCGACCTGTTCGTGCGCAAGGCCCCGGCCGCGACGATCGCCGACCTCGCCCGAGCGGTCGCCACCGTGCTCGGGTCACCGGAGCCCGAGATCCAGGTGATCGGCACGCGGCATGGCGAGAAGCTGTACGAGTCGCTGCTCTCGCGCGAGGAGATGGCCTCGGCCGAGGACTGCGGCGACTACTACCGCGTGCCGCTCGACACCCGCACGCTCGACTACGGCCTCTACGTCGAGGAGGGCGACGCCGAGCTGGGGGAGGTCACGGACTACACGTCCCACAACACCACGCGCCTGGGCGTCGACGCGGTCGCGGCGCTGATCGAGCAGCTGCCTGAGATGCAGCAGCTGCTCGCAGGGGCGGATTCGTGAGCGATCGCCCGCGCATCGCCGTCACCGGGCCCGACGGCTTCGTCGCGTGGCACGTCCGGTGCGCTGCGCGGGCGCGCTGGGGTGGCGACCTCGTCGGGATCGGCCCGGACGAGTTCGCCGCACCGGGGACGCTGGACGCCGCCCTGGCCGGCGTCGACGCCGTGATCCACCTGGCGGGCGTCAACCGTGCCGCCGACCCGGCGGAGATCGAGCGCACGAACCCCTGGCTCGCCGCTCAACTGGTCGCGTCCCTGCGCCGGGTCGACCGTGCCGTCCCGGTCGTCTACGGCAACTCCATCCACGCCCTGGGCGACACGGTGTTCGGGGTCTCGAAGCGACGGGCCGCGGAGATCCTCGGGACCTGGGGTGACGAGGTCGGGGTGCCGGTCGTGGACGTCCTGATGCCCAACCTCTTCGGCGAGCACGGGCTGCCGAACTACAACTCCGTCGTCGCCACGTTCTGCCATGCGCTCGCCGCCGGCGGGCAGCCCGCCGTGGTCGACGACAAGGAGCTGCCGCTCCTGCACGTGGGGACGGCGGCGGACCGGCTGCTGGACCTCGCGCGCTCGCCCGAGCCGGGGCAGGTCGTGCTCCAGGGCCGGTCGACGTGGGTCTCCGAGCTGGCCGGGCAGCTCTGCGCCATCGCCGCCGATTACCGCACCGGGAGGCTGCCGGACCTGTCCGACCCCTTCACGAAGGCCCTGTTCAACACCTACCGGTCCGCGACCTTCCCGGCGCACTTCCCCATCCACCCGACCCCCGCCGACGACCCGCGCGGCCGGCTCGTGGAGGCGGTCAAGGGGCTGGGCGGCCAGGCGCAGGTGTTCTACTCCACGACCAACCCCGGGTTCACCAGGGGGCAGCACTGGCACCGGCACAAGGTGGAGCGGTTCCTGGTCCTGTCCGGCTCGGGGGAGATCAGGCTCCGCAAGCTGTTCACCGACGAGGTGGTCGCCTTCCCGGTCTCCGGCGACGTGCCGGCCATCGTGGACATGCCGACGGGCTGGGTGCACGCGATCTCGAACACGGGCACCGACGACCTGGTGACCCTGTTCTTCGCCGACGAGGTGTACGACCCCGCCAACCCCGACACGATCCCCGAGGATGTCTGACGTGAAGGTCATGACCGTCGTGGGCACCCGCCCGGAGATCATCCGGCTGGCGGCCGTGATGCGCCGGTTGGACAGCACCGACGGCATCGAGCACGTGCTCGTGCACACCGGCCAGAACTGGGACCGCCAGCTCAACGAGGTGTTCTTCGAGGACCTCGGCCTGCGGCTGCCCGACCACGTCCTGGACGTCGACGTGTCGTCGCTGGGCGCCACGCTCGGCGACATCCTGCGCAAGTCCGAGGTCGTGCTCGAGGCGGAGCGTCCCGACGCCTTCCTGGTGCTCGGCGACACCAACAGCGCCCTGTCCCTGATCATGGCCAAGCGCCGCCGGATCCCGACGTACCACATGGAGGCGGGCAACCGCTGCTTCGACGCCAACGTCCCGGAGGAGACCAACCGTCGCCTGGTCGACCACACGGCGGACTTCAACCTGGCATACACCGAGCACGCCCGGCGCAACCTGCTCGCCGAGGGCCTGCACCCGCGGCGGATCCTGGTGACCGGCTCCCCGATGGCCGAGGTCCTTGCCGAGGCGCTGCCGGCTATCGAAGCCTCCTCCGTGCTGCAGGCCCTCGCGCTGGCCCCCGCCGGCTACCTGCTGGTCTCGGCGCACCGCGAGGAGAACGTGGACGCGCCCGACCGGCTGCGCGCACTGCTGGCCTGCCTCAACCGGGTCGCCGCCGAATGGGGGCTGCCGGTGCTGGTCTCGACGCACCCACGCACCCGACGGCGCCTCGAGGCGCTGGGGGCGACCGACTCGGTCGATCCGCTCGTCCGGTTCCACGAGCCGTTCGGCTTCCTCGACTACAACCGCCTCCAGCTCGCGGCGGCGTGCGTCCTCTCCGACTCCGGGACCATCGCCGAGGAGTCCACGATCCTGGGCTTCCCCGCGGTCACGCTGCGCTCGTCGATCGAGCGGCCCGAGGCACTCGACACCGGGGCGATCACGATGACCGACCTCGAGCCCGGCGCCGTCGTGCGTGGGATCCGCTTCGCGATGGCCAGGGCGGCGCGCGCGTCCGGCGGCTCCCGCGGCGGCGAGCGGCCGGCCGACTACGCGATCACGAACACGTCGGAGCGGGTGGTCGCCTTCATCCTCTCGACCGCCTTCCAGCACGACTTCTGGTCGGGGCTGCGGTAAGGACGCCTCCGGCGATCCGGAGTGCGGGCCTGGGGTCCCGGCCTCGCTCCCCCTTGCCCGGCCCCGTAGCCCGCCCTCTTGTGCCGGGCTCAGCGACCCTACGTCGCGGCCCGCCCCAGCAGCACGAGCACGGAGCCGACCGCGGCCTCGATCTGGCGGCCCGACTCCGCGTGCCAGCCGGTGCCCAGGACGTGCGGATCGGGGATGTCGTCCGGGTGCAGGTCGTCGGCCGCCTCGCCGTCAGCGTGCTGCCGGGCGCCGATCCGGCTGCGCCACCGCCGCCGTCCGGAGCCGCGTGCTTCGCCGAGCACCGGGGCGACCTCGACCTCCACGGGCACGGGCACCAGCCCGCGGGCGTCGTCGAGCTCCGTCACGACCGTCTCCAGCTGGACAGGCGCACCGCGGTCGACCAGCCAGTCGGCGATCCGGCCCGCCTGCCGGAGCGTGAACACCCGGCTCCGGGCCCGGTGGTCGATGGCCACGACGGCGGAGCGGTGCTCCCGGGCTGCGGTCAGGACCAGGTCGGCCCACGCGACCAGCTCAGGCGTGAGCGGCTGGGACGCGTGCCCCTCCCAGCGGCCGGCCAGCGCCGGCGCGACCCGGCAGGCGGGCATGCCGGCGAGGGCGTGGGTGCCGGCAGAACGGACCTCGACCCCGGCCAGCGCCGGATCCGCGGCGACGGCGTCACGCACCAGCGCCTCGGCGGACGCCGAGCGGCAGATGTTCGCCGTGCACACGAACAGGACTCGCATGCTGCCCTCCCCTCGACGGGCCCATCCTGCCGCCGCCGGGCTCGCGTTGGCCGCCGGCTCGCCGTCCCGGGTCGACCGTCCCCAGCAGGGTGGGCCCGGCCCCTTGCGGGACCGTGCGCGCCCTGCGGCTGCGCCCCGCACCACGGGCGGCCGCGGGGGCCGGGGGCGGGAGGGCGAGGACTAGGATTCGCCGCATGTCCACCATGGCCGGGCCCAGCAGGCTGCCGCGCCAGGAGCGTCGCGCGCAGCTGCTCGAGGCCGCCCGCGACGCATTCGTCGCCCAGGGCTACCACGCGGCTGGCATGGACGGAATCGCCGAGCTCGCCGGGGTCTCCAAGCCCGTGCTCTACCAGCACTTCCCGGGCAAGCTCGAGCTCTACCTCGCCGTGCTGGACGAGAGCAGCGACTCCCTCATCGACCGCGTCCGCGCAGCCTTGGACTCCACCCACGACAACCGCAGGCGGGTGCGCGCCACGTTCGCCGCGTACTTCGACTTCGTGGCCCACGACTCCGGCTCCTTCCGGTTGATCTTCGAGTCCGACCTCACCAACGTCCCCGAGGCCGCCAGCCGCGTGCAGCGCACGAACGAGACCTGCGCCCAGATGATCGCCGGCGTCATCCGGGAGGACACCCAGCTCGACGCCGACACCGCGATGATGCTCGCCATGGGCCTGCTCGGGATGGCGCAGACCTCCGCGCGGCACTGGCTGCACTCCCCCTCGCCGATCTCCCAGGAGGAGGCGGCGCGGGCGATGTCGGCGCTCGCCTGGCGCGGCATCTCCGGCTTCCCGCTGACCGCGCACCCCGCCAGCGTCGCCGCAGGGGCGGCCCAGGACGCCGTGCTGGAGGCAGCCGGCGGATCACCGGACGCTTCGCCCTCCGCGGAACACGCCGACGACGAGCGCGGCGCGGTTGCCCCGGAGCGGACCCGGACGAAGACTGCACGCACGAGCGCCGCCGCGAAGGCCTCGCCAACCCCGAGCGCCCCCGGGCGCACTCGTTCGACGCGCTGAGGAGAGGAACACCGTGGAGGTTCGCATCGGAGTCCAGCAGGCCGCCCGGGAGCTGGTCCTGGAGAGCACCGAGACCCCCGACGCCGTGGCCAAGAAGGTCTCCGACGCCCTGGCCAAGGGCGCGGTCCTCGACCTCGTCGACGACAAGGGCCGCCGCGTGGTCGTCCCGGCCGACCGGCTGGCCTACGTGGAGATCGCCGCGTCCGAGACCCGCCGGGTCGGCTTCGGCGCCATCTGACCCGGGCCCGGCCCGGCTCGCGCCCTACGCGTCCGGGCCCAGCCCGCGCCCTACGCGTCCAGGCCCAGCGCGCTCATGCGCGCCACGTGGGCCGAGGTCAATCGCTCGAGGAGCTCGACCAGGTCGATCTGCGAGGCGACGGACTCGCTCATGATGAGGTCGGCGAGCGCGTCGTGCTCGGCGGCCACCGACTGCGCCTGCGACAGCGCCTCGCCGACCAGCCGTCGACCCCACAGGGCCAGCCGGCCAGCCCGCCGCGGGTCGGCCTGGATCGCGGCGCGGACCTCCTCGACCATCACCGAGGTCTGGCCGAGCTCGGAGCAGACCTCCAGCACGAGCGCGGCGGTCTCCTCGTCCAGCACCGCGCCGATCTCGCGATAGAAGTCGGTCGCGATCGAGTCGCCGACGTAGGCCTTGACCAGGCTCTCCAACCAGTCGCTCGGCGCCGTCATGGCGTGCCACCGCTCGAGCGGCGGGAGGAACCGCGCCATCACCTCCTCGGGGTCCTCGCCGAGGACCTCGAGGCGCTCGCGCAGCAGCCGGTGGTGCCCGAGCTCCCCGATCGCGATCGTGGCGATCCGCAGCCGCTGGCCCAGCGTGGGCGCGAAGGACGCCTCGGACACGAGCCGTTCGAACGCCAGGTACTCGCCGGCCGCCAGGAGGCCGAGCAGGTCGACCACGCCCTGCCGGTAGGCGGGGTCGTCGAGCGAGGGCCGGGGGTGCTCGGCGTCGGTCACGCACGGCACGGTAGTCGCCCGAGGGCGGCGACGCGGTGCGCGCCGCGCGCGGGTCCTCGCGCGTGCCGACGCCACGCACGCTCGAGCCGACCGGGCCGGGACCTGCCCGGCGGTAGACTCGGCCCCACATCTTCGAGGAGTGCTTTGACAACCTTCACCGAGCTCGGCGTCGTCGAGCCCATCATCACGGCCCTGGCCCAGGACGGCATCACCGACGCGTTCCAGATCCAGGAGCTGTGCATCCCGCAGGCGATCGACGGCCGGGACCTCATCGGCCAGGCCAAGACCGGCACCGGCAAGACCCTCGGCTTCGGCATCCCGCTGCTGCAGCGCATCCCGACCCCGCACACGCCCGAGTACGCCGCGCTGCCCGCGGCGCGCCAGAAGGCGCCCAAGGCCCTGGTCGTCGTGCCCACCCGCGAGCTGTGCGTGCAGGTCGCCAAGGACCTCGCCCACGCGGGTGGCAACCTCGGGGTCCGTGTGCTCGCCGTGTACGGCGGCCGCGCCTACGAGCCCCAGGTCGAGGCCCTCACGAAGGGCGTTGACGTCATCGTCGGCACGCCCGGGCGCCTGATCGACCTGGCCCGCCAGCGGCACCTCGTGCTGTCCCACGTCCAGGTCCTCGTGCTGGACGAGGCCGACGAGATGCTCGACATGGGCTTCCTGCCCGACGTCGAGCGCATCGTCGCGATGCTGCCGGCCAACCGCCAGACCATGCTCTTCAGCGCGACCATGCCGGGCCAGATCATCTCGCTGGCCCGTCGCTACATGAGCCAGCCGACCCACATCCGCGCCGTGAACCCGGACGAGGACTCGGCGACCGTCGACGCGATCGAGCAGCACGTCTGGCGCGTGCACCCGCTGAACAAGGTCGAGATCCTCGCCCGCATCATGCAGGCCGAGTCGCACGGCCCCTCGATGATCTTCTGCCGGACCAAGCGGCGCGCGCAGGCCGTCGCCGACGACCTCACGGAGCGCGGGTTCGCCGCCGGTGCGGTGCACGGCGACCTCGGGCAGGGTGCCCGCGAGCAGGCGCTGCGCGCGTTCCGCAACGGCAAGGTCGACATCCTCGTGGCGACCGACGTGGCGGCCCGCGGCATCGACGTCGAGGGTGTCACGCACGTCATCAACTACGAGTGCCCGGACGACGAGAAGACCTACCTGCACCGCGTCGGGCGGACCGGCCGGGCCGGGGCCTCGGGCGTGGCGATCACGTTCGTGGACTGGGAGGACGTCCCGCGCTGGCAGCTGATCAACAAAGCGTTGGGCCTGGCGTTCCACGACCCGATCGAGACCTACCACACCTCCGAGCACATCTACGCCGGCCTCGGGATCCCGGCAGGCACCGGAGGCAAGCTGCCCAGGGCGGCACGGACCCGTGCGGGGCTCGACGCCGAGGAGGTCGAGGACCTCGGTGGCCGCGAGCCCGTCCGGCGTGACGGCGACCGGGGCCGAGGGCACGGGGGCCGTGCAGGATCAGGCGGCTCGGGCTCCAGCGGGCAGCGGCGCGGACACTCCCACCACCACGGCCAGACGATCCCGCACGGGCCGAAGGAGGCCAAGGCCGGCAGCGCGTCGGCCGAGCCCGCCGACGGCGAGGCCAAGCCGCGCCGGCGTCGCAGCCGCACCCGCACGCGCACCCGCAGCGGCCGGCCCGTGTCCGACGGCCGGGGTGGCCAGGGCAGCACCCCTCCCGCCGGCGAGTAGCCGCCGCGCCGGACGGGCGCACCCCCTCCCGCCGGCGAGTAGCCGCCGCGCCGGACGGGCGCACCGCCGCGGTCGCGCAGATCAGCCGCAACGGCGGGATCCGGCCCACGTTCCCCCGTCGCGCGGAGTCACGCGCGAGATCGACATGCCGCGGCGGGCTCGAGGGCGCTCGGCACGCAACCGCGGGGGATGTCGACACAACCAGCGCGTGCGGATGGTCGGGATTGTCGATTCGAGCTGCGCCGAGTTCCCGGGTGGGGTCCAGGAGCAGCTGGATTGTCGATCCGGCCGCGCCCCCGCCGCTGATC
>JALOLH010000034.1 GCA_025456065.1 Candidatus Nanopelagicales bacterium
ATGCCGTCGGAGAGCCCCCACCGGCGACGGACTGGGGGACCGCTGCATGGGTGGGGGCTCCCACGACGGGCGCGCCTTCCCGGGTCTCGGTGCTGAAGCGCATCGGCCCCGGCGCCATCGCCTGCAGGGCTCCGGTACCCGCGGTCGCCAGGGGCATACGCAGTCGCCCCACCGCGGGAGACCGATCGCACGCAGCCGACCCGGGATGCGTCCGCCGAGCAGACGTGGCCGACCGGATCGCAGGTCCCAGACCGGCATGGGAGACCGACGAGCGGGTAGGAGGGCCTCGCCGGGGAATCGACGAGGGGGATCCAGTGCAGACAGTTGGCATCGTGGTGCAGTCGGCCCGGGGGCGGGGACGACTGCAGCGGCCCCGGCGGGCTCTCGCAGAGGGCCGTCTCGCTGTGGAGCTCGCCCTGACGCTCACCCTGGTGGCGTACGACATGGCGCTGGCCCGCGCACAGCAGTCGGGACCCTGGATCGAGGGGATCCTGCCCCGCCGCCCGGGCAGCAGCGAGGGCCACGGACCCCTGGGCGTGGGGCTGGAGTCGGTGTGAGTGGGGCGACCCGGGCCGCGACCGACCACGGACCACCCTGAGCCGTTGGCGGCCGGGGCCCACTGCTGCCGGGCTGGCGACGTCGTATGCCACGTTCCGAGGGCGAAGTGGTCCGAGCAGCTCAGGATCGCAGCAGGAGCCAGGCCAGCAGGTACGCGAGGCTGTTGGCGGTGGCGTGCACGGCCAGGGGCGCGATCAGGTGGTCGGCGCGGATCCGCAGCAGGCAGAGGAACGCCCCGGCCAGGCCGGCGGCCGCCATCGCGGCCAGGCCCACCACCAGGTGATGGGTGCCGAGTGCCGAGCCGATCGCGGCGTTCCCGCCGACGAGCCCGGTCGACGGCAGGAGGTGCCAGATCCCGAAGGCCACCGATGACCCGACCACCCCCAGCACCGTCCCGTACCGGCGGGTGAGCATCGCGAGCAGGACCCCCCGGAATGCCACCTCCTCCAGCAGCGCCGTTCCCACCGGGACGCGGACCAGTGCGGCGAAGGCGACCTGGCCGCCGCTCATCCCCCTCACCCGCTGGTCGAGGTAGGCCGATGCGATCCCGGGCAGCCGCGTGCCGAGCAGCATCGCGGCGGCGGTGAGCGCCGCGAGCGCGACCGCCAGCAGGGCAGCCCGCGGCGTGATGCGTCCCAGCCCCCAGTCCTGCCGGGCGAGGCCATCGGCCCGGGCCAGCAGCACGAGGCCCGCCAGCGCCAGGCACGCCCAGAGCAGGTAGGCGCCGGGGAGCAGGACGTTGTTCAGCAGGGTCGCGGCCACCAGGATCGCGAGCACGCCGAGGAGTGGTCCCGGCCGCGGGGCTGGGCGGCCCGCCGGTTGCTCGTCCGATCCGTCCACGCCCAACTCCTCGTGTCGCCGGGGGTGGTCACGTGGAGCGTCCCACACCGTCAGGCGTGCCGCGTTCGGGCATCCGGCGCGAGCTCGCCGTGGTCACGGCAGCGCCCGGCCGCCATCATGGTTCGATGCAGCGTCGCCAGCGAGGGAGCGGCGCGGATGCGGTGCCCCTGCCCGCCGGGCCGCCGCCGCCCGATCCCCGGGTCGGCAGCCCCGTCCCCCCGGCCCGCGCCGTCCCCCCGGCCCGCGCCGTCCCCCCGCCCGCCCGCAACCGCTACGTCGACCTGGTCCGGCTCGTCGCGATCCTCACGGTCCTGTTCGGGCACTGGCTCGCCTCGATCGTGGTCGTCGACGACGGCCAGCCCCAGGGCCGCACTGCGCTCGCCGAGATCGGGTACATGCGCTGGCTGACGCTGGCGCTCCAGGTCATGCCGATGTTCTTCCTGGCCGGCGGGTACGCGGCGGCCGCCTCCTGGCCGTCGTGGCGCGCTCGCGGGGGCCACTGGGCGGGCTGGACGCACTCCCGGTTCGTGCGGCTGCTGCGACCGACCTCGTGGTTCGTCGGGATCGTCGCCGCGGTGGCCGGTGCCGCGGCCCTGCTCGGGACCCCGCCCCGGGTGCTGGCGCAGGCGGGGTGGGGAGTGGCCCTGCAGCTGTGGTTCCTGCCCGTCTACCTGCTGCTGCTCGTGCTGGCGGTGCCGATGATCACCGCATGGGGCCGGGTCCGCTGGAAGCTGCTCGGTGCGATGGTCGCGGTCGTGGCCGTGGTCGACGTGCTGGTCCGCGGGCTCGGCATCGGGGCCGCGGGCTGGCTGAGCTATCTCGTCGTCCCGGCGGCGGGGCTGGTCCTCGGGGTGGCCTGGCATGCGGGAGCGCTCGCGGGGCGCGCCGCCGCGGTCGGCATGCTGGTCGGCGGGGTCGGGGCGCTCGTGGTGCTCATCTCCGCGTTCGACTACCCGCCGTGGATGGTCGGGGTCCCGGGTGAGCCGCCGGCCAACACCGCCCCCCCGAACCTCGCGCTGGTCGCCTACGCCACCGCCCAGATCGGCCTGGTGCTGCTCCTCGAGGGCCCCGGCCGTCGTCTCCTCGAGCGGCCGAGGACCTGGGCGGTGGTCGTGCGGGGGAGTGCGGTGATCATGACGATGTACCTCTGGCACATGGTGCCCGTCCTGGTCGTGGCTGTTCTCCTGGTCGTGACCGGCCTGCCGACCGGCCCGACGCCGGGTTCCGCCGCATGGTGGGCCGCGCGGATCCCATGGATCGGTCTGCTGGCACTGATCCTGGCCGGGATCGTCCGCCTGGTTGCCCGGTTCGAACGCCCCGGGCCGCCACGCCTGGCCCTCCGCGGCTGGATCCCGAGCGGGCTGCTGCTCGTGTGCGCCGGGCTCACCGGCTCGGCGCTGTCCCGCCTGGCCGTGGGGGGCTTCGCGCCCGCCGGCCAGCTGGCGATCGGCGTGCTGGTCACCTATGCCGCCGGCATGGCCGCGCTGTGGCTGGCCGCTGCGCGTGCGCCGAGCGAGCGTGCGCCGAGCGCGCGAGGGTGATCGCGCCTCACCCGGTGTGCGGTGAGCCAAGGCCGGCCACCGCGTGGAACCTCGGTCGGAAGGAGGCCGGATCGCGCAGGACCGTCCCCAGGGAGGTGTCATTGCGGTTGATGCTCACGAGCAGTGACCCGTCGTCGAGCGTCACCTCCGGGTGGGCCATCGCCAGGTACTCCAAGCTGGTGCCACGCGAGGTCGAGTCGAAGAGCACCCGCTCACGGAAGGGACCCCAGGGCTGCGGCCCGACCAGCGCGACGACGGCGTCACCGAGGAAGTCGTCCCGCTTGGTCACCAGCACCCAGCCAGCCGAGGACCGGTGGGCGCTCAGCGCGGTCGACACCCCGCCGTGGGCTGGGACCAGCACGACGGCGTCCTCAGCAGCCGCGCTCCAACCATCGAGGGTGCGGAACCGCCAGGCACTCGCCTCGGCCACCCGGGACAGCGGGACGCGGGCCAGGAGCAGCTGCTTGCCGACCAACGGCTCGGACGTCCGTCGCGTGCCGTAGACGTAGAGGGTCCGTCCCTCGGTGACGAGGGCCGTGCCCCAGAGCACCCCGAAGTCCCCCGCCCCACTGGCCGGTGTCGTGTGCACCGCGACGAGGTGCGGCAGCCCGTTCCGGGGCATCGCGAACTCGGCGAGGTCCACGCCGAGCAGGGCGAAGTCCGGCGAGTCCGGCTCCCCACCGGTGACGCGCAGCACCGTGACCCACATCCGATCGCCGTCGACCACGGCGTGCTGGGGCCAGTACCACTGCTCCTGAGCCGGTGCGGGCACGACGCCGTCTCCAGCCGGTCCCAGCAGTGGCGTGAAGCAGCCCGCCGACTGCAGCACGAAGGAGCTGTGGATGCAGTGCACGTCGGAATCGTCCGCCGCCCCGGTCGACACGAGGGTGTCGGCGAACAGCCAGACGATCCTGCCGTCGGGCAGCGCGGCGCTGCTGACCTGGTCGCCGGCGAGCCAGCCGCCTGGCAGGTGGGCGAACGCCGCGGTGTACGCGGCAGCAGTCCCGGGGGCCGGTTCGGCGCACGCCACTGCTGCATCCGGTGCACGCTGGACCGGAGCCCACGGGGGAGACCCGAGCACCACCACGGTCACGCAGATCAGTGCCAGCAGGACCCCGCCGAGGCCCCACCCCCACGCTGGTCGCGCCGGTGCCCCCGTGGGGGTCGCCACCCGGGGAGCAGGAGGGCAGTTCGGCCCCGATCTGAGTCCCGTCCCCGGCGCGTTCATCGCGCACCTCTTCCCCTTCCATCATGCACCCGGTGGCGCCGCCCGGAACACGTGCGGCCTGCCCGACAGCGGGGACGTTGTGCACTACCGCCACGCCGGACGCCGGGGCCACGCTCGAAGGTGGGGGCGAGGAGGTGCTGGTCATGGCGGCGGTGCGCGACGGGATGGCGGTGCTGTCCCGGCCGAGGGAGGTCGCGGTCCGGGCGCTGAAGGGGGCGGCTCGGGACTGGGCGGGCGTCCCCCGTGGACCACTCGGATGGGTGGCCACGCGGTGGGTGATGCCGCGGCTGCACTCGGCCATCTACCCGGTGATGGGCCAGGCGGCGCAGCTGCGCGAGGAGGACGAGCTGCTCGAGGTGGCCTGTGGGTCGGGGGTGTTCCTGGACCAGCAGGCCGGGCAGGTGCGGCGGGTGGTCGGACTGGACCTCTCCGACCTGCAGGTCGGCCTGGCCCGTGAGCGGCTGGCCGCGCGGATCGCCGCGGGGACCGCGGAGATCGTCAAGGGGGACGCGGGTGCGCTGCCGTGGCCCGATGCCACGTTCACGGTGGTGACCTGCATGGGCTCGTTCGAGGCCTTCCCGGAACCGGAGCGGGTCCTGACGGAGCTGTTCCGGGTCCTGCGCCCGGGTGGTCGGGCGGTGCTCAACATCGGCGAGCGGGTGGCGCCCGGCACCGCCACCCATCGTGTGTGGGGCGAGATCTGGGTCTGGTCCGAGGAGGACGTGCGGGACATGGTCGAGCGAGCCGGCTTCACCGACCTCGCGATCACGTACGCGTCCTCCGCGGGCGACAGCCGCCTGCTCAGGGTGGTCGACCGGTTCAGCGGTGCGATCGGTCAGGACCTGCGGATCGTGCACGGGACCAGGCCGGCGGAGCTCCCGACGGCGTCACGCTCCGGGAGCGCGACGCGATGAGCCCCCCGATGCGCCGCGGCAGGTTCGGCAACGGCATCGAGTACCTGGCGGTCGGCGACGGACCCCGCTCGCTCGTGTGGCTGCAGGGTGGGCCGGGCAGCGGCTTCCCGCCCGCGTGGATGATGCGGGCCTTCAGCGGGAGCTGGGCCCCCCTGGTGGACGCCGGGTTCACCGTCTGGATGCTCACCAGGCGCCGTGGCATGCCGGTCGGGCACTCGATCGCCGACATGGCCGACGACGTCGCCGAGGCGATCGCGCGGGATCTGGGCGGCCGGGTCGACGTCGTGGTCGGCGAGTCCTACGGCGGGATGATCGCGCAGCACCTGGCGGCACGGCATCCAGATCGGCTCGGTCGGCTCGTGCTGTCCAGCTCGGCGGGACGGTTCGACCACCGCGGTGACGACGCCGACCGGCGCGGGGTCGAGGCGATCCGTGACGGGTGCCGCCTGCGGGCAGGCGCCGCGCTGGCCGACGCCATGATGCCCGGCGCGCGCTTCTGGATGGTGCGTCCGCTCATGGCCCCGCTGTTCGGATGGTTCGTCACCGGCTTCGGCACCGGTGACGACCCGCTGGTCGAGTACCAGGCGGAGCTCGCGTTCGACGCTCGCCCGGTGCTGCCGCGGATCAGCGTCCCGGTGCTGGTCGTCGCCGGTGACCGGGACGTCGTCTTCCCCAGGCAGTACGTCGAGGAGACCGTCCGGCTGATCCCCGACTGCACGCTGGTCTGGTACGAGGGGCTGGGACACCTGCGTGCGTGCGCGAGCGGTCGCCTTCCCCACGACATCGTCGCCTTCGCCGACCGTGGTGCGCCGGCGGAGCCGCCGGGACGGCGACGCACGTGACGGTGCCCCAGGCGCACTTGACGGTGCCCCCCGTCCCCGCGACGCTTGCTCAATGCAGGTTGACCCAGCCCTCGACGCCCTGGAGTGGCGGGTCGCCGCGCACGCAGCACTCGGCGACGCCAGCCGGTTGCGCGTGGTGGACGCGGTGGGGGTCGGGGATGCCAGCCCGAGCGACCTGGCCCGCACGCTGGGGATGTCGTCGAACCTGCTCGCGCACCACCTGCGAGTGCTCGAGGCGGCCGGGCTGGTGGTCCGGGCGCCGTCGGAGTCCGACGGCCGGCGCCATTACGTGCGACTGGTGCCCGAGGCGTTCGCGGCGCTGGGTCGGGTGCCCGTGGCGCCCGTTCCCCAGCAGCGGGTGGTCTTCGTCTGCTCGGGCAACTCCGCACGCTCGCAGCTGGCTGCGGCGCTGTGGGCCAGGCGGGGCCTGCGGGCCGCCTCGGCCGGCACCCGGCCCGCGACGCGCATCCATCCGGGCACGGTGCGGGTCGCCCGCCGTCATGGCCTCACGCTGCTGGCCGAGCGGCCGCAGGCGACCGACGAGGTGCTCCGTGCCGAGGACGTGATCGTCACGGTCTGCGACGCGGCCGACCGGGAGGTCGAGGCGACGCACGTCCACTGGTCGGTGCCGGATCCGGTGCCCGAGGGCAGCGCCCGTGCCTTCGAGGGCGCCCTCCGGCAGCTCGCCGGGCGGATCGACACCTGGATGGGCCGGGAGCCCGAGCCGGGCCGATAGCCCTGCATCAGGAGGTCCGCAGCCCCTGGCGCGGGTCGGCCAGCAGCCCGGCGAGCTGGGCGAACGCCTCGGGCACGACGCGGTAGTGCGCCCACCGGCCGCGCTGCTCCCGGGTGAGCAGGCCGGCCTCGACGAGCACGCGCATGTGGTGACTCACCGTGGGCTGGCTCAGTCCGACCGGTCCCGTGAGGTCGCAGATGCAGGCCGAGTCGCAGTCCATGACCAGGCTGAGCAGCTGCAGGCGCATCGGGTCGGCCAGTGCCTTGAGCTGCTCGGCCAGGCGCTGGGCGTCGGCACGGGCCAGCGGCGGGGTGTCGGGCGGCGTGCAGCAGGCGTCGGCATCATCGAGGACAGGCAGGGTGGCGCGGGCGTCGGCCATGCGCCCATGGTCGCACGGATCGACGCCGGTCGATGTCGTCCAGGCGGCCCGAGGACGTGGTCGGCGACGCCGCCTCAGGCGGGTGCGGGTGCGAGCTCGGTGATGAGGGCCTCGACGCGGCGGCGGATCTCGTCGCGGATGGGGCGCACGGCGTCGACGCCCTGGCCGGCCGGGTCGTCGAGCACCCAGTCCTCGTAGCGCTTGCCCGGGTAGATGGGGCAGGTGTCCCCGCAGCCCATCGTGATCACCACGTCGGAGGCGCGGACGGCCCCGTCGGTGAGGATCTTGGGGGTCTCGGCCGACATGTCGATGCCCTCCTCGAGCATCGCGGCGACCGCCGCGGGGTTGACCTGGTCAGCCGGGGCGGAGCCCGCGGAGCGCACCTCGATGCGCCCGGCGCCGAGGTGGGCCAGGTAGGCCGCGGCCATCTGGGAGCGGCCGGCATTGTGGACGCACACGAACAGCACGCTCGGCTTCGTGGCGGTCTCGGGGGCGATGGTCACTGATCCTCCAATTGGGTGGCGTGGACGGGGGCGGGCAGGTCGAGGGGCTCCGGGGTACGCCCGGGGCGGGGGTGGAACAGCTCGGTCTGCGCTGCGCCGATCGCGGCGCCGGCGAGCTGGGCGGCCAGGAACGTGGGGACCGAGGCGGGGGCGATCCCGGCGAAGGTGTCGCTGAACATCCGCCCGATCGTGACGGCCGGGTTGGCGAACGAGGTCGACGAGGTGAACAGGTAGGCCGCGCCGATCCACGCGGGGACCAGCGCGGGGCCGAGCCGGCCGTTGCCGGTGCGGGTCAGGGCCCCGATGATCCACAGCAGCCCGGCCGTGGCGACGACCTCGCCGAGCAGCAGGTTGCTCCCGGAGCGCACGGTCGTGGCGACCTGGGCCGCCGGCAGCGCGTACATCAGGTTGGCCAGCACCGCCCCGGCGATCGCCCCGGCGACCTGTGCGGGGACGTAGGTCGCGGCCTCCCGGCCGGGGATCTCGCCGCGCACCAGCGCCACGAGGGTCACGGCGGGGTTGAAGTGCGCCCCGGAGATCGGTCCCAGCGTCCAGATGAGCAGGCCGAGGACCAGCACGGTGGCGACCATGTTCATCAGCAGCTGCAGGCCCACGTCCTCGGTGAGCGCCGTGGCCATGATGCCCGACCCGACCACGGTGGCGACCAGCACCAACCCGCCCAGGAACTCGGCGGCGGTCCGCCGGGCGGCGCCAACTAGCACAACGTGCATTGAGCAATCATGCACGACAGGTCGGCCGGGACCAAGCCGGGGGCGACCGACCCCGCGCGCAGGACCTTCGGCCCGGGATCCGACGCTGCGCCCGGCGATACGTTTCGATCGTGATCGAAGCGACGACGATCGAACCGTCGGCCCCTGCGCCGGCGGACCCCCGACCGTTGCTCGCCGTGGCAGCAGATCCCGTGCGCTGGCGGCTGCTGACCGTGCTGGCCGACGGGGGCACGCACTGCGTGTGCGAGCTGCAGCCGGTCGCTGGCGTCGCCCCCAACGTGCTGTCGTACCACCTGAAGGTGCTGCGCGAGGCCGGCCTGGTGACGGCGGCAAAGCGGGGCCGCTGGGTCGACTACACCCTGGCCGACGACGCTCACGCCCGGCTCGCCGCCGCGTTGCCCACCGCCGGCACCGGCCCGGTCCGGCACGCTGGGGCCGGGGGCTGAGATGGACGTCCTCGAACGCACCGACCGGGGGCTCTGGCTGCGGGTGGTTGCCGCCGCCGCGGTGTGGGCAGTGGCGTCCTGGGTGAACGGGTGGCTGTGGACCTGGCTGCTCGGCGACGCCCTCGGGCTGGACCTGGCGTCCCCGCTGCCCGGAGCGGTGCACTTCTTCCTCTACGACACCGTCAAGATCCTCCTGCTGCTGACCGGGCTGATGTTCGTCGTCGGCCTGCTGCGGGCGAGCCTGGACCTGGATCGCGCGCGCTCGTACCTGGCCGGCCGGGGGCTGTTCCTGGGCCTGGTGCTGGCCGTGGTGCTCGGCGCGGTGACCCCGTTCTGCTCCTGCAGCTCGATCCCGCTGTTCATCGGCTTCGTCGCCGCCGGCATCCCGCTGTCGATCACCCTGACGTTCCTGGTCGCCTCGCCGTTGGTCAGCGAGATCGCGGCGATCATGATCGGCGACCAGTTCGGGTGGGACATCGCCGCGGCCTACGTGGCGGCCGGCTCGATCGTGGCCCTGGCGATCGGCTTCACGTTCTCCCGGTTCGATCTCGACCGCTGGGTCGAGGACCTGGTCCACGCCACCCGGATCGGGCAGCTGCGCGCGGCCGGGCGGACCCCCACCTGGGCTGACCGGGTCCGTGCCGCGACCGAGGAGTCCAGGGACATCCTCCGAAGCGTCTGGAAGTGGGTCCTGCTCGGGGTGGGCATCGGCGCGGCGATCCACGGCTGGGTGCCAGCCGACTTCTTCGCCGAGATCGCCGGGCCGGACAACCCGTTCGCCGTGGTGGTGGTGACCGTCGCCGCCGTGCCCCTCTACGTCAACGGGGCAGGTGTCGTGCCCATCGCCGAGGCCCTGTGGGCCAAGGGCATGTCCCTGGGCACGGTGATGGCCTTCATCATGAGCGCGATCGCCCTGTCCATCCCCGCGGCCGTCCTGCTGCGCCGCGTACTCAAGCCACCCCTGCTGGCGCTGTACTTCGGGTCGGTCACGATCGGGATCATCGCCGTCGGGTACCTGGTCAACGCCATCGCCGGCTGAGCCGACGCCACCCCCACGAGAGGAACCACCATGCTGATCAAGATCCTCGGCCCCGGCTGCAAGAACTGCGCGAACCTCGAGAAGGCCACCCGGCAGGCGGTCGGTGACCTCGGACTCGAGGCGACCATCGAGAAGGTCACCGACTACGGCCAGATCGCCAGCTACGGCGTCATGAAGACGCCCGGCCTGGTCGTCGACGAGCAGGTCCTGGTGTCCGGCCGGGTCCCCAGCGCCGACGAGATCGCGGCCCTGCTGGCGCCCGCCTGAGGTGGTCCGATCCGGGCGCGTGCGTCCGGGCCGCGCCTACGATCGTCCATGGGCCCGTCCTGGCGACCTGTCGTCGTCCTCGGGTCGGCCCTGCTCGCGGCGGCGTGCACCGTCGCGGGCCCACCGACGCGCGATGGGCAGTCGAGCGCCCCACCGGCCCCCGCGAGCGCCCCGCCGGACCGGCCCACCGGTTCGCCGTCCGCCGCGGGCGCGCCGCTGGCCCTGGTGGTGCACCGCTCTCGGCCCGCCCGCAACGTGCCGGTGCGGACGGCGCGATCGGTGCTGAGCGGTGGGGTCGACGACTGGGGCGACCTGCGCCAGGAGCCGGGCCGGCTGCGCCTGCTGGCCGGGCCCCGGGTCCCGGCCCCCGGTGCGCTCCGCCTGACGTCCGACGCTGCCGTGGTCGCCGCGGTCGCCGCCGACCCGCGGGCCCTGGGCCTCGTGCCGGCCGGGGCGGTGACCCCGTCGGTGCGCGTGCTGCGGGTCGGCCGGGCGGACCCCCTGCGCGAGCCGGGGGACTACCCGCTCACCACGCCGGGAGCAGGGCCGGGCCGAGTCGTCACCGTCACCGTGGTCGGCGACGTCATGCTCGGCCGGCGCGTCGGTGCCGCCATGGCGGCCTCCGGCGACTTCGCGGCCCCCCTGCGGCCGATGGCGCAGCGGCTCGCGGCTGCCGACGTCACCATTGCGAACTTCGAGGCGACCCTGTCCAGGGACGGCGCACCCACCCAGGGCGGCGACTCGTTCGCCGCCGATCCCCGGGTGGTGGAGGGGCTGCGGCTCGCCGGGGTCGACGTGCTGTCCCTGGCCAACAACCACGTGGGGGACTGGGGCTCGCGGGCCCTCGTGCGGACCGTGCGGGCCGTGCGCGAGATGGGCCTGCAGCCGGTCGGTGCCGGGCGCTCGCTGGCGCAGGCCCGCCGCCCCGCCATCGTGGACGTCGGTGGCGTGCGCGTCGGGGTCCTGGCCACCGACTCGATCGGGGAGTCGCCCGCCGCCGGTCGGGATCGACCCGGGACCAACCGGATCGACATGCCACCACGGACCGGACCACTGGACCGGGCAGCGCTCCGGCGCGTCCTGGGCGACATCGAGCGGATCCGCCGCGACGTCGACCTGCTCCTCGTGCTGCCCCACTGGGGCACCCAGTACACGCACGTCGCCGAGCCCGTGCAGCGTCGGGTGGGCCGCGCGATGGTGGGTGCCGGCGCCGACCTCGTGGTGGGCGGCCACCCGCACTGGGTGCAGGGCGTGCAGGTGGTCGACCCCGAGCGGGGGGCGATGGTCGTGCACTCGCTGGGCAACTTCGTCTTCGACATGGACTTCATGCGCCGCACCCAGGAGGGCGTGATCCTCGAGGCCCTCGCCTGGGACGGCGACCTCAAGGCCATCGAGTTCGTCCCGTACGTGATCGGTGCGGACTTCGCCCCACGTGTCGTGCGCGGAATGCGGGCGGCCGCGGTCCTCGAGCCGTTCCTGGAGACCAGCGACGCACCCTTCGACGCCGGCTGAACCACGTCAACCCGGGGGGCCGGTCAGGGCACCGGCCGCTCCTCGGCGCTGCGCATCCATGCGAGCGCGATCCGGCCCGTCCGGCCCAGCTGCACCGGGTCGACCACGTCCGGCAGGTCCAGGCGCGTGTGGTAGGCCGGGTAGGGCACGCTGCCGAGGCGGGCCGCCGGCACCCCCGCCTTCTCGAAGGACCAGTGGTCGCTGGCGCGGTTCTCGCAGCGCCGCACGCGCACGTCCGCCCGCCGAGCTGCCGCCACGAGCTGCTCCCGGACCTCGTCGGACCCCAGCCCGCCGTGGCACACCGGGACGCGGGCAGCCCGCACGCCGACGCGGTCCAGCGCGAGCATCCCGAGCAGGGCGTCGCGCTGCTCGTCGGGCATCGTGGCGACCATCCGCTGCGAGCCGAAGTGGTGCAGGGCGTCGCCCGGCCCGCGCGGCTCCTCCCCGCCGAACGCCACGAGCACGACCGGCACCTCGGGTGGTTGCCCGGCGGCGATCCGGGCCAGCTCCAGCAGCACGCCGACGCCCGAGGCGTTGTCCTCCGCCCCGGGGGCCTGGGGCACCGTGTCGAGATGGGCGCCGATGAGCCGGTGCGGCTGGTCGGGCCGGAACCCGGGCGGTGTGGCGACGACGTTCTGCGTGGCGCCGGCCGGGACGCGGACGCCCCACGAGACGCCGGCCGGAACGCGCACGCGCTGCCGCTCGACGGCGTAGCCCAGGGCCTGCAGGCGGCGCGCCACCCACCGGGCGGCCGTCCGGTACTCGGCCGACGTCGCCTCCCGGGGCCCGATCCCGCCGGCCAGGCGCTCCACCACCGCGTGCGCGGCGTCGCGGTCGAAGCGTGCCGGCTCGGGCGCGGGCGCTTCGACGCGGGGCGGCGTGGCGACCGGCGGATCCGGCGGCGCGGACGGGCTGGCCACGCCCGGTCGGCCCATGGTCATGGCGGGTCCCGCCGGGCCGTCCGTCGCCCCGGTGCAGCCACCGAGGAGCAGCGCGCCGCTGAGCGCGACCGCGAGCGGCCAGGTCATCACACCATGAGACGCCCGGGTCCGGGGCCCGGCAACCCCGCGCTGCCTGGCCCTCGCAGGGTCGTCGCGGCTGCGGCCCCGCGATCAGCGCGCCGCGAGCGGCTTCGTGGCGCGCACGAACGCGCTGGCCAGCGCGCCGTCGGCCTCCCGTGCCCGGCCCCTGTCCAGACCCGCCTGGCCCAGGGCGTCCTCGGCGTCCTGGGCCGTGTAGGGCCGGGTCACCTCGACGCTGGCGTCCACGAACCCGGCCTCGCCCAGCAGCCGCAGGAACGTCGCCTCGGACAGCGCCCCTGCCACGCAGCCGGCCCACAGCTCCATGGAGCGGCGCAGCTCGTCGGGCAGCTCCCGGAGGGCGACGATGTCGCTGATCGCCAGCCGACCACCGGGCCGCAGCACCCGGAACGCCTCCCCCAGCACCGCGGCCTTGTCCCCCGACAGGTTGACCACGCAGTTGGAGATCACGACGTCCACCGACCCGTCCGGCAACGGGAGGTCCTCGATGGCGCCCTGCAGGAACGTCACGTTCGCCGCGCCCGCCGCCGCGGCGTTCGCCCGCCCCAGCTCGAGCATCTCCTCGGTCATGTCCACGCCGTAGGCGTGCCCGGTCGGGCCGACCCGCCGGGCCGAGAGCAGCACGTCGATCCCACCGCCCGAGCCCAGGTCGAGCACCACCTCGCCCGGGTGGAGGTCGGCCAGTGCCGTGGGGTTGCCGCACCCGAGCGACGCGACGACCGCGGCGCCGGGCAGATCGGCGGTCTCGTCGGGCGAGTACAGGTCCCGGCTGATCGGGTCCGCCGACTCCCCGGAGCAGCACCCCGATCCGCCGCAGCAGCTCGTGGATCCGTGCTGCTGGGCGCGGACGGCGGCCGCCGCGTAGTGGTCCCGCACGACCTGATGGAGTTCGGACTGCATGACGGCGACCTCCCACATCGATGAGCGTCAATGAACCATACGACGTTGATCGAGGATCGTCAATGAGTGACCACGGGGCGCCGTAGCCGTGTCCCCCGGCGCGCCGTCCGGCGCCGGCCGCCACGGGGCTCGGCACTACCGTGCCGTCATGCCGCTGCCCCGCACCGTCGTCATCACCGGTGCCAACGGGTTCATCGCCCGGCACCTGCGCGACCGGCTGGTCCGAGCGGGCGTGACCGTCCGGGGCGTGGACCTGACGGCGGATCCGGCTCGCGGCGTGCGCGCCGGCTCGACGACGGCGCCCGGGGCCTGGGCCGACCTGCTGGTGGGGGCCGACGCCGTGGTCCACACCGCCGCCCTGGTGTCGAACGTGGCCCCGCTGGACCGGATCTGGACCATCAACGTGCTCGGCACGAGCCGGGTGCTCGATGCCGCCGCGCGGGCTGGTGTGCCCCACGTGGTGCACCTGTCCTCGATCACCGCGTTCGGCCACGAGTTCCCCGACGGGGTCACCGAGGAGCATCCGCCGCGGATCACCGGGGCCAGCTACGGGGACACCAAGGTGGCCGGCGAGGCGGTCGCGCTGGCAACCCACGCCGCAGGTCGGGTCTCCGTCACCGTCCTGCGTCCGGGTGACGTGTACGGGCCAGGCTCGCGGCCCTGGGTGCTCATCCCGCTCGAGCTGATCCGGCGGCGCCAGGCCCTCCTGCCCGACCGGGGCCGCGGCATCTTCTCCCCGGTGTACGTCGACAACCTCGTCGACGGGATCCTCCTCGCACTGTCCGAACCGGCCGCCCGGGGCCACGTGCTCACGATCACCGACGGCGTCGGCGTTACCTGCGCGGACTACTTCGGCCGACTGGCCGCGCTGGTGGACGGGCAGGTCACGCTGCTCCCCACGGCCGTGGCGCGCCCGATCGCCCTGGCCGTCGGCACCCTGACCCGGGCCGTGGGTGGGCAGAGCGAGCTGAGCGAGGCGAGCGTGGCGATGCTGCTGCGCCGCGGGACGTACTCCATCGAGAAGGCGCGCCGGCTGCTGGGCTACGAGCCGGCGGTCGACCTCGACGAGGGGATGCGTCGGGTGGCCGCCTGGCTCGACGACCAGGGCCTGCGCTGACCGTCCGGCCAGGGGGGCCACCGCACCGCTATGGTCGCGCCCATGCTCCGGCGCATCCTGCTCGTCGTCGTCCTGGTCGTGGCCGTGCTCGTGGTCGCCGGGTACTGGTGGCAGCGACCGATGCTGCTCACGGGGACCGGCTACGCGGCGCACAACGCCTGCGCCGTCCAGCTCGTCGCCGGCCGGGACGACCCCGAGGCCGACCTGCCACCGAACCCCTTGGTGCCGTTCCTGCGCACCAAGGAGCTGGAGGGGGGCGGCGCCGAGAGCTCCCTGCTCGGCCTGCTCGCCACGCAGCGGGCGTGGTACACGCCGGGCTTCGGATGCACGCTGGCCGACGAGCGGCCGGACCTGGGGGCCGCGACCGAGGCGCGCGCGGCGGGCAACCCGTTGGCCGCGGCCGCGACGCCGACCCCGGACCCGGCGGTCGAGGCAGCGGTCGCGAGGGCCTTCGGCGACGACCTCCCCGCCGACGAGCAGGCGGCCCTGGGGACCCGGGCCATCGTCGTGCTCCGCGACGGCGAGCTGGTCGCCGAGCGGTACGCCGAGGGGTTCGATGCGCAGACCCCCCAGCTGGGGTGGTCGATGACCAAGAGCGTCACCAACCTGCTGCTCGGCAGGCTGGTGCAGGCCGGGACCGTCGCGGTCACCGACGAGGGGCTGCGGCCGGAGTGGACCGACGAGCGCGCCGACATCACGGTCGACGAGCTGGGGGAGATGTCCAGCGGCCTGGCATGGGACGAGACCTATGCGCTCGGGACGCCGATCACGCAGATGCTGTACGGCGAGCCGGACATGGGCGCGTTCGTCGCCAGCCAGCCGGCGGCGCACCCGGCCGGGACCTACCAGCAGTACTCGAGCGGCAGCACCACGCTGCTGTGCTCGGTGCTCACCGCGCGCGCCGGCGTCGCCGCGGACCTGCCGCGTCGCGAGCTCTTCGCGCCGTTGGGCCTGGCCTCGGCCGTCATGGAGCCCGACGCGGTCGGCACGCCGGTCTGCAGCTCGTACATGTGGGCGACGCCACGGGACTGGGCGGCCGTGGGCCTGTTCGCGCTGCAGGACGGCGAGTGGGGCGGGCAGCGGCTGCTGCCGCCCGGCTGGATGCAGGCGTCCACCACGGCGGTGGACGTGCCGACCGAGGACGACGGGTACGCCTCCGGGTGGTGGGCCAACCGGACCGCGGACGGGTCCCTGGTGGAGCCGTCCCTGCCGGCCGACACGTACTCCGCCAGGGGCCACGACGGCCAGCGCATCGTCGTCGTGCCGTCGGAGGACCTCGTCGTGGTCCGGCTCGGGTTCACCCCCGAGGTCGACGACATCCGGGTCGACGCGCTCACCGCGGACCTCATCGCGCTGCCCCGCTGAGCTGCCGGCCCGGGGCCCCTCGCTGGGGACCGCGCGGAGCTGCGCCGCGCGTGGGGGATCCCGGCGCTACCCGGCGCCGTGGGACTGCACCAGGATCCAGGTGTACGTCGCGTAGGCGGCCAGCAGCAGGGCTCCCCGGGGCGGCGGCAACCGGTTCGACCGCCACGGTATGACCAGCAGCATCGTCACCACGCCGGCGACGATGGCCAGGCCGAACTCCTGGCCGTCGACGGGGATCGGCGCGATCACCGCGACGACGCCCACGATCAGCAGGCTGTTGAAGATGTTGCTGCCCAGGATGGTGCCGACGCTGACCTCGTCGTGGTGCCGCAGCCGCGCGACGACGACGGTCGCCAGCTCCGGGACCGACGTCGCGACGGCCACCAGCACGGCCCCGACCACGAAGACGTCCCACCCGAACAGGTCGCCGAAGTCGCCGGCAGCCAGGACGATCAGCCGCCCGGCGAGGATCAGCAGCCCGAGGCCGAGGATCCCGTCCCGCAGGACGCTCCCGGCGGTCCGGTCGGCGAGCACCCCGACGATGGCGCTGCGCTCGCGGGCCGCCTGGGCCACGGTCACCGCGAACCAGCCGGCGAAGGTCAGCAGGAGCACCACGCCGTCTCCTCGGGCGAGCTCCCCGTCCGCCCCCAGCAGGGCGAGGAGCAGCGGGGCCGCCAGGGCCGGCGGGATGTCACGGCGCAGGTCGGCCCGGCGGGCCACCAGGCCGCCCATGAGGATGGCGATGGCCAGCACGAGGCCGACGTTGACCACGTTGCTGCCCAGCACGTCGCCCAGCGAGATCTCGGGCTGCCCACGGGATGCCGCGGTGAGCCCGACCGCCAGCTCCGGGCTCGAGGTGGCGAAGGCCGCGACGGTCGCTGCCACGATGCCGGGGGCGACGCGCGCCCGCCCGGCCGCACCGACCGTGCTGCGGACGAACAGCTCCCCGCCGAGGGCTGCCGCGAGGACCCCCGGGAGGATGAGCCAGGCCTCCCGCACGCGATCCATCCTGTCGCGCGAGCGGGCCGGACTCGACGCGGGTGTCGCAGCGCGGTCGCAATCGCGTCACAGGTGCCCCTCGGCCCTGTGCACCCGTGGGGACCCGCGGGAGAGTGGAGGCAGGTGACAGGAGGTGGCGCATGACGGCCCAGGGCCAGCAGGGGATCCGGCGGCTGGTGTTCGCCGACGACGGCTCCCAGCACGCGGACGTCGCGTGGCTGTGGGTGGTCAGCCAGACCTGGCCGGGGTGGACGATCGAGGCCGTGACCGTGGACCCGGACGCCGCGGGGCCCGGCACACCCACCGAGTGGACCCCGCCCCACCCACGCGCCCATCCCGAGGGGACGCCCGTCACGCACCTGCGGGCAGCGGGGCCGCCCCCGAAGGTCCTGGCCGGGTTCGACGATCGCGACCTGCTCGTCGTGGGACCTCGGGGCCATGGACTGAAGAAGGACCTCGGCCTGGGCAGCACCTCGGACGCCCTGCTCCGCGACCCGCCGATCCCCGTGGTGATCGCGCGCCGCGGGGTCACGGCCGCACGCGTCCTGGTCTGTGCGGACGGCTCGCCGCCCTGCCTGGCCGCCGTCGACACCCTGGCCAGCCTCCCGTTGGTCGAGCGTGCCGCGATCGCCGTCGTGACCGTCCCGGAGCCCGGGATGGACCCCGAGGCCTGCAACGCCGCGTGCGCGGCTCGGTTGTCCGGCCCCGGTCGGGCGATCACCACCGAGGTGCTCGTGCCCGATCCCACGCAGGTGGCCTACCACCCCTCGACGATGCTGCTGCATGCCGCGCGTTCCTGGGGCGCCGATCTCGTGGTCCTGGGCCATCGCGGCCTCAGCGGCCTGCAGGCCCTCCGCGCCGGCTCCATCGCCAGCACGGTCGCCCACCGGGAACCGGGTCCGGTGCTGGTCGCGGCGGCGCCGCGGGCCTGAGCCTGTCGACGTCCTGTCACGGGAACAACGGTCCCTTGCGGCCGACCCCGTGGGCCGGTGACGGTGGAGGAGGGGCCCGTCACCGGGGAGGAGGTGGGGCTGTGGCCCCGGATCGGATCGACGCTCCCACGCCGACCGAGCACGTCACCAGCACCCATCACCTGCCGGTCTCGGAGGTGCTGCTGCTGCTCGGGACGAACGGCACCGAGGGCCTGGCGACGGCGGAGGCAGCCGCCCGGCTCGAGCGCTTCGGCCCCAACACGCTGCCGCCGATCAAGGGTCCCGGCCCGCTGGCGCGATGGCTGTCGCAGTTCAACCACCCGCTGATCTACGTCCTGCTCGTCGCGGCTGCGGTCACCGCGGCGCTCGGCGACACGGTGGACTCCGCGGTGATCCTCGGGGTCGTGCTCGTCAACGCGATCATCGGCTACGTCCAGGAGTCCCGCGCCGACGCCGCCCTGCGCGCCCTGGCCGAGCTCACCAGCACCCAGGCGCGGGTGGTCCGTTCGGCCACGCCGGCGATGCTCGATGCCCACGGGCTGGTCCCGGGTGACCTGGTCCACCTCGAGGCCGGCGACCGGGTCCCCGCCGATGCCCGGCTGGTCGCCATCCACGACATGACCGTCGACGAGTCGATGCTGACCGGCGAGAGCGTCCCGGTCGGCAAGCAGGCGGTGACCGTCCCCTACGAGACCTCGCTGGCCGACCGGACCAACATGGCCTACTCGGGCACCCTGGTGATCCGCGGCCAGGGCACCGGGGTGGTCGTGGCCACGGGCGCGCAGACCGAGATCGGACGCATCCAGCAGCTGGTCGGCGAGGCCGGCGGGGTGCAGACGCCGCTGACCCGCAAGCTGGCCGCGTTCAGCCGATGGCTCACCGCGGTGATCCTGGTGCTGGCGGCGGCCACGTTCGCCGTGGGCGTGGCCCGCGGTGAGGACGCCGGGTACATGGTCACCGCGGCGGTGGCCCTGGCCGTGGGCGCGATACCCGAGGGGCTGCCCGCCGCGGTCACCATCACCCTGGCCATCGGCGTGCACCGGATGGCCCGGCGCAACGCGATCATCCGGCACCTGCCCGCGGTCGAGGCGCTCGGCTCCACCACCGTCGTGTGCACGGACAAGACCGGCACGCTCACCCGCAACCAGATGGCCGTGGTCGCCCTGGACGTCGCCGGGACCTCGGTGCCGGTGTCCTCCGACCCCGATCCGCTGGACCCGCCGGAGGCGGCCCGGACTGGGGGGCCGCTGGACACCGAGCCGGTGGCGGCGTGCCTGGCGGCGGCCGCCCTGTGCAACAACGCCGACCTGGTCGAGGTGGATGGTGCGGTCGCGACGGCGGGTGATCCGACCGAGACCGCCCTGCTCGTGGCCGCCCACCGGGCAGGGCAGCGGCTGGCGGAGCTGGAGCGGGCGTGGCCGCGCCTCGACGAGGTCCCCTTCGAGGCTGATCGCCGGTACATGGCCACGCTGCACCGGGCGGCCGACGGGGCGCTCGACGGACACGCGCTGCTGCTGGTGAAGGGGGCTGCGGAGCGCCTCGTCCCGCTGTGCGCCACGGAGCTGGGCCCCGACGGCCGTCCGGCGGCCCTGGACCCAGACGCCGTGCTGGCCCGGGTCGAGGAGCTGGCCGGACGCGCGCTGCGCGTGCTCGCGATCGCCCGCCGGGTCGTGGCGCGGGACGCCGCCCCCGAGGCCAGCGTGCTGGCCGGCGACCTGACCCTGCTCGGGCTGGCCTGCCTGATCGACCCGGCCCGGCCGGAGGCGATCACCTCGGTCGCCCGCTGCCGGGAGGCGGGGATCGACGTCAAGATGATCACCGGGGACCATCCCCGGACGGGTGCCGCCATCGGCACGGAGGTGGGCCTGGCGGGCCGCGACGTGGAGCCGGTGGTCGCGACGGGTCGCGACCTGGACGCCACGACCGACGCGGACCTGCCCGACCTCATCGAGGCCGCGCACGTGTTCGCCCGGGTCACCGCCGAGCAGAAGCTGCGGATCGTGCTGGCGCTGCAGGAGCGGGGCGAGGTCGTCGCGATGACCGGCGACGGCGTCAACGACGCCCCCGCCCTCAAGCAGGCCGACATCGGGGTGGCCATGGGGCAGGGCGGGTCGGAGGTCGCCAAGGACGCCGCGGCCATGATCCTGACCGATGACAACTTCGCCACGATCGAGGCGGCCGTCGAGGAGGGGCGCGGCGTCTTCGACAACCTCACGAAGTTCATCACCTGGACGCTGCCCACGAACCTCGGCGAGGGCCTGGTCATCACGGCGGCGATCGCCGTCGGGGCCACCCTGCCCATCACCCCGCTGCAGATCCTGTGGATCAACATGACGACGGCGGTGGCGCTGGGCCTCATGCTCGCCTTCGAGCCGGGGGAGCCCGACATCATGGCCCGGCCGCCCCGCAACCCCCGCCAGTCGATCCTCACGCGCGTGCTGCTCGGCCGGATCCTGCTGGTGTCGGCGATCCTGCTCGTGGGCGCGTTCGGCCTGTTCCAGCTCGCCCTGGCCGCCGAAGAGTCGGTGGAGGTCGCGCGCACCGTCGCCGTGAACGCCTTCGTGATGGTCGAGCTCACCTACCTGTTCAACTGCCGGACCCTCACCGGCTGGGCCGGCAGCGTGGGCTGGTTCACCAACCGGATCCTGCTGCTGGGCGTGGCGATCATGGTGGCCCTGCAGGGGCTGTTCACGTACGCGCCGGTCATGCACACCCTCTTCGGCAGCGCCCCGCTGACCGTCGACCACTGGCTGCCGATCCTGGTCCTGGCGGTCGTGAGCTTCGTGATCGTCGAGATCGAGAAGGCGATCCGATCGCGGACGTCGCAGGCCGCCGGACCGCGCGTCAGCTGACGCCTCTCCACGATCCGCCGCCCGCAGCGGCGAGGTCAGGGCCGCATCCGTTCCCCTGGTCCCCCTCCGCGCGGAGTGCGTCCCATGTCAGGACGAGGAGTCCGAGGCGGCGGCGGACTCCTGCAGCGTCGGCTGGGCGTCCATGAACGCCACCAGCGCATCGGTGCGCTGGGGTGTCCACCCCTCCGCCTGCGTGATGCCCAGCCAGGCGTCCAGGTTGGCCCGCGCCGTGTACAGGTGGCCGAAGCCCTCCGGGACCGCCCCGGCGCCGGGCAGGTCCAGGGCGACCTGCCACATCGTCACCAGGGGGACCCACGCCATGTTCGGCGAGATGTCGGGGCCGCGCTGCCCCTCGAGCAGCCAGTCCGGCTCCTCGAACGCGAGGCGCTGGTCGAAGAAGACGACCGGGTCGGAGTTGTGCTGCAGGTACACCAGTCGGGTGGGCCCCCACGGGGCGCTGCCCTTGTCCAGGCCGTACTGCTCGGCCGTGAACCGGATCGTGCTGCCCTCGCGGTAGATCGGCTGCCACGGCGGGGTGCCCGGCTGGCGGGTGTCCGTGACCTCGTCGTGCAGCGGGTTCACGAACGGCGGGCCGGACATGAGCGCCCCGGCGATCGGCTCGTTGAGGATGTTCGGCGAGGACAGGATGCTCTCCACGCCGTGCGAGCCCAGCGAGAGCCCGTACAAGTAGAGGGCCGGTCGATCATCCGCAGGGAGCGTCGCCCAGTACTCGTGCACGGTGTCGAACACGACGCGCGAGGTCTCCCGGACGGCCTCCTGGTCGGCCAGCAGCGAGATCCAGCTCGGCAGGTACGAGTACTGCACGCCGGCGATCGCGGTGTCGCCGTTGAAGGCGTACTCCAGCGGCTCGATGCCGTTCGCGTCGAGGAACCCGGTGCCGGTCGTGGTCGCCACGACCAGCACCTCGCGGTCGAAGGCGCCGGAACGCCGCAGCTCGGCGAGCAGCAGGTCGGCGCGCTCCTGCAGGGTGTCGGCCGACTGCAGGCCGACGTACGCCCGCACCGGCAGCTTCGCCCCGCCGCCGTGGAAGGCGTTGAGCTGCTCCACGGTGGGACCCCAGCCGGTGAACCGCCGGCCCATCCGGCCCAGCGTGTCCCAGGCCACCAGCGAGTCGGGGCTGCCCGAGCGCTCCGCCGCCACCGGCTGGCTCACGCCCGGGTCGGTGGCGTCGTCGCGGACCGAGAACATGGCGTTGGCGCCGGCGAAGAAGCCATTGACGAGCACGCCGGTGAGCAGGGTCCAGAACAGCAGCACCAGCGCCGTCACGCCGATCACCCACGCCAGCCGTCGCGGCAGCTTCCGGGCCAGCCAGCGCCCCACGGTGCCGAACAGCAGCCGCAGCGAGCGGGCCACGACCAGCAGCAGCGCGGCGACGGCGAGGGTCACCAGTGCGATCACCGGCCACGTCGTGGGCGAGACGGGGTCCATGCCGAACCGCTCGCGCAGGTCGTTCTGCCAGCCGACCTGCTGCCACGCCGCCCGCACGGTGAGCAGGCCGATGAAGCCGAGCAGCACTGCGAGGGTGATCGTGCGGGCGCGGCCGCGCAGCGTCGGGATGCCGAGGTAGCTCCACAGCGCCTGGCCGCCGGCGCCCAGGCCGTAGCCGACCATCAGGGTCACGCCCGACACGACGCCCTGCAGGTACGGCGCTCGGGGCAGCAGCGAGGGCAGCAGGGACAGGGCGAAGAACAGCGCGCCCACCACCACGCCGGTGCGCGACAGCCGCAGGTGGAACACCCGGCGCGGCCGCCGGTCGGGTTCCGGCGGCGGGGCCGCGTCGTCGGTGACCGGCGCCGTCAGGTCGGTGCTCATGGGGAATCCTTCCGATGACGTGTGGGGGTGGCGGACCGGGCTCAGCGCTTCCAGGCGTCGCGCAGGTTCACCACGAGCATGAGGGCTGCCGCCCCGTAGAACCCCCAGGCGAACACGTACCGCCAGTCCTTGATGAAGTAGTAGGTGCCGACCACCAACAGGACGACGAACACGATCCGGACCAGGACGGACAGGAACTGGCCCCGCACGAGCCCCTCGATCGACAGCAGCACGACGACCCAGAAGCCGGCGACCGCGGTCACGCTGGCGCCGGTCTGTGGCTGGAAGACCACGCCGGCCGCGTACAGCAGGATCGGGGTGCTCAGCACCGCCCAGACGGCCAGCGCCCGCGCGCGCCCGCCGCGGAGGGGTGCGCCGGTGCCCCAGGTGGGCGTGTGGGCCAGCGTCGGCCTGGGGGCTCTCCAGCGAGGCGCAGAGCCGGGCCCGCTCGTCGCGCAACCGGGTCTGCTCCATCCGCAGCCGCAGCAGCCGCTGCTCCTCATCGGCCAGCGCCCGCACCTCCGGGGAGGACGGCGCCATGCCCGCTGCGGCCGTGGCCACCCGCACGCGCCCGAGCGAGAAGTCCTCGTCGATCTCGGCGAGCCGTGCGTCGAGGTCGGCGATCCGTGCCGTGACCAGCTGCTGCTCGACGGCCGGGTTGGGGGCGACCTTCGCCATCCCCGCCCACCCGATCGGATCGGCCCACGACTGGCGCACGGTCCCGTCGCGCTCGTACCGGGGGCCCGCGGGCCCGCGCTCGCCACCGAGGCGGTCACGGGTGTCGTGCCCCCACAGGCCGCGGTAGTCGCGCACCCAGCCGGTGTCCTCGTCGATGAGCACCGGGTGCCAGGGGTCGCCGCCCGGGCCGCACACGCGTCCGTCGCCACGCGCGTAGTCCACGTACGGGATGCCCAGCCCCTCGTCGCTGGCGCTGCGCGACCACGGGGTGACGATGCGGCCCAGCCAGCGCATCACCTTCACCAGGCCGCCGAGCGTCGGCGTGGGCACGGTGATCAGGTAGTCCCCGGCGAGGTAGGCGCCCGAGTGCGAGCCGGCCCCTGCGAACACCACGGGGTGCCGGCCGTCGACGAGGGTCAGGTCCGGGTCGTCCCAGCGCCGGCGCAGGTCGTCGCCGGTCTCGTCATGGGCGGAGAACACCACCCAGCGCGGGATCGGCCACCCCTCGGGGTCCACCTCCCCGGTGCCGTCGAGGTAGACCGTCACCTGCTCCCAGTCGGACTCGTGCTCGTTCACGCCGCCGAACGCCGAGCGCCAGTTGTTGAAGCTGTAGAAGAACCAGTACTGGCACACGATCCAGCCGCCGTCGCGCAGCACCCGGCCGTGGTAGGTGGGCTGGTCGGGGGCCAGGTGGTCGCGCTGCAGCAGGAACGAGCGGGCCGCGCTGCCCCCGGGCACGCTGCCCCGGAACAGCAGCGAGAGCCGGTTGAGGGCGTCGATGAGCCGGGCGAGCAGGCCCACCGCCGCCAGCCGGCTGCCGCCCTTGAGCCGCGGCGGGCGGTCCTTCACCGGGATCGTGGCCCGCTCCCGGGAGCTCCCCGTCACGATGCCGGAGAGGGACTCGCCGAGTCCCTGGGTGGTCCGGCTGCGCGCCGCGAGCCCGGCGAGGTCGAGCGAACCGGGCGGTGCGACGATCTGGGACTCCGCGGCGGCCGGGTCGCTCCACAGCGCGGCGCGTTCGACGTAGCGCTGCACCGAGACGGGGTAGAAGTACTCGCCCCGGGTGAACCGGACCACTGGCTCGAACGCCCGCAGCAGCGCGGAGTCGTCGTGGTGCACCGCCATGCCAGCCCCCTCAGCCCTGCGGCTTCACGAGCGGGAACAGGATCGTGTCGCGGATGCCCAGGCCGGTCAGGTTCATCACGAGCCGGTCGATGCCCATGCCCATGCCGCCGGTCGGGGGCATGCCGTACTCCAGGGCGGAGAGGAAGTCCTCGTCCACCTGCATGGCCTCGGCATCGCCCGCGGCGGCCAGCAGCGACTGCGCGACGAGCCGCTCGCGCTGGTCGACCGGGTCGATCAGCTCCGAGTAGGCGGTGCCCTGCTCCGATCCGAAGATCACCAGGTCCCACTTCTCGGCCAGCTGCGGGTGCTCGCGGTGGGTCCGGGTCAGCGGCGCGTTCTCCTTGGGGAAGTCCGTGTAGAACACCGGGGTGGTGGTCTGCCCCTCGCACAGCTCGCCGTAGAGCTCCTCGAGCGTGAACCCCCAGGAGAGGTCCGGCTCGAGCTGCATCCCGAGCCGATCGGCGTGGGCGTGCAGCACCTCGACGGGCGTGTCCAGGGTGATCTCCTCACCGAGGGCCTCGGAGACCGCGACGGTGAGCGGCTTGACCGGCCAGTCGCCGGAGAGGTCGTACTCGGTCACCTGGCCCTCGGCGTCGGTGTGCCGGGCGACCGGCGCGCCGTACACCGCGGTGGCCGCCTCCTGGATGATCTGCTGGGTCAGCACGCGCATGGTGTGGTAGTCGCCGTAGGTCTCGTAGAGCTCCAGCGACGTGAACTCCGGGTTGTGCTTGAAGTCCGCACCCTCGTTGCGGAACTGCTTGCCGATCTCGAACACCTTCTCCATGCCGCCGACGATGAGCCGCTTGAGGTGCAGCTCGGTGGCGATGCGCAGGTAGAGGTCCATGTCGTAGGCGTTGATGTGCGTCTCGAAGGGGCGTGCGTTGGCCCCGCCGTGGATCAGCTGCAGCATCGGGGTCTCGACCTCGACGAAGCCGCGCCGGTGCAGCGAGTCGCGCACGCTGGCCACGATCTCCGAGCGCATGTAGGCGATCTCGCGGGCCTTGGGCCGGATGATCAGGTCGACGTGGCGCGCGCGGACCCGGGCCTCCGGGTCGGTCAGGCCCTTGTGCTTGTCCGGCAGGGGGCGCAGCGCCTTGCTCGTCAGCGCGAACCCGGTGGCCTTCACCGTCAGCTCGCCCCGCTTGGAGGTGATCACCTCGCCGGTCACGCCGACGTTGTCGCCGAGGTCGATGTCGCGCTTCCAGTGCTCGAGGGCCTCGGCACCGACCCCGTCCAGGGACACCATCACCTGCAGGTCCCCGGAGCCGTCGCGCAGCGTGGCGAACGACAGCTTGCCGGTGTCGCGCTTGAGCAGGATCCGCCCGGTGACCGAGACGATCGTGCCGGTGGTGCTGTCCGGCGGCAGTTCGCCCGCCCCTGCGCGGACCTCGGCCAGGGTGTGCGTGCGCGGGTAGCCCACGGGGTAGGGCTCGACGCCGGCCTCGCGCAACCGGTCGAGCTTGGCCCGGCGCACCCGGACCTGCTCGGGCAGCCCCTCGGTGCTCAGGGCGTCGGCCAGCGCGTCGCGCTCGGCGGGCAGCTGGGCGACCACCTCCGCGGCGTACTCCTCGCCGGCGCGGTCGAGCGACCCCGCACCCTCCTCGGCGCCCTTGCTGCGCAGCAGGGCCAGCGACGGCGCGGCCAGGAACCCCTCGGCGTTGCCGGCGGCCAGGCCGACGCGGGGCAGGTCCGAGGTGTACTCGAAGCAGATGAACCGCGGTTGCCAGTCCGGCATGTACTTGGCGTTCGAGCGGTACAGCGACTCCAGCTGCCAGTTGCGGCTGGCCAGCAGCAGCGACTCGCGCCAGAGCCGGGCCATCGGGCCGGCCCCCACCTGGGCACCCCGTTCGAAGGCCTCCCGGAACATCGCGAAGTTCAGCGACACGCGGGCCACCCCGAAGGCGCCGGCCCGCTCGGCCAGCGAGGAGACCATCAGCTCGACCAGGCCGTTGTCGGCCGACGGGTCGCGGCGCATGAGGTCCAGGGACAGGCCGTTGCGGCCCCACGGCACGAAGGAGAGGAAGCCGCGCAGGGCGCCCTCGGCGTCACGGGCCTCGACCAGCACGCAGTCGCCGTCCAGGGGGTCCCCGAGGCGGCCCAGGGCCATGGAGAAGCCGCGCTCGTCGCCGCCGTCCCCGCGCCACTGGCCGGCTGCCGACTCCAGCTCGGCGAACCGCGCGGCGTCGAGCTGGCTGTGCCGGCTGACCCGCGTCGTGTAGCCGCGCCGCTGCAGGCGGTGCGCTGCCTGGCGCACCGGCTTCATGCCGGGGGCGTTCAGCGAGAACGCACGCATGTCGAGGATGGCCTCGTCACCGATCTCGAAGGCCACCAGCCCGGCGTCGTCGTAGGCCTGCGCGCCCCGCTCACCGGCGCCCATCACCGCCAGCGACCAGCCGTTGGCCCGGGCCAGCGAGCGCCACTGCTGGATCGCGGCGCCCCAGTGCGCGGGATCGCCCACCGGGTTCCCGGAGGCCAGCGCCACCGACCCGAACACCCGGTAGGAGACTCCCGCGCGGGCCGTCGCCGGATCGTCGGTGTCCCACACCACGCCCTTGTCCCGGCGGGTGGCGAAGTAGCCCAGCGAGTCCTCGTCGCCGAAGCCGCGCAGCAGGGTGCGCACCCGCGCCTCGTCGGCGGCGTCGAGGGTCTTGGTGAACGCCGGCGACCGGAACAGCAGCCACGCCGCGCCCAGGACGGTCGCCGCGCCCAGCAGACCCACGATCGCGCGGACCCACAGCGGCGAGGTGACGCCGTCGCCGAGGCTGACCAGCCCCCGACCGACGTCCCCGAGCAGGGAGTCGAAGACGTGCGCGGCGGCATCGGCGAAGTCCTCCGCCCGCCCGTACCGCTGGGTCAGCCAGGCCCCGACCAGCACGGTCGCGGTCCCTCCCAGGAGCAGGGCGGCCAGCGCGCGCCACCCGTTGCCGCGGACCCCGCGGGCGGCGAACTGCGGCTTGACGCGGATCGCCAGCACCAGCAGCCCGGCCACGATGACCAGCCCGGCCCAGACGGCGACGGTGGCCTCGCCCGCGGCGACGGCGAGGATCCGCCCCAGCTCGGGCAGGGCGAGCAGCCAGACCACCATCACCCACCAGGCGGCGCGCAGCCGGCGCAGCAGGCCCACGCCGAGCGCGGCCAGCAGTGCGGCGTAGACGAGGTTGGGCACGATCGGGACGAACAGCACCGAGACCAGGTCGTCCTCGCGCTCGAAGAAGCGCCGCAGGGGCGGCACGACGGCGGCCACGACGACCAGGGCCGACAGTGCGAAGGCCACCGCGGCGAACCGGTCCGGCCAGCGGTCGTCCGCCGGCTGGCTGGCAGGTCGGTCGGGGCGCTCCGGTGCCTCCGCAGGGTCCCCCTCGGGACGGGTCGGGGTCATCGCGGTCATCGATCGAGCCTTTCCGAAACGGGTGCCGGTCGCTGGTCTGACGCGGATCGCCGGGACCGGGAGCCCCCGGTGTCGGCCGGCATCAACGGGAGCAGGGTAGGCGCCGCGGGCGCCCGAGCCGCAGCCCAGC
>JALOLH010000097.1 GCA_025456065.1 Candidatus Nanopelagicales bacterium
GGGCCGCCAAGCCGGGTCGATGCCCGGGTCGTCGTCGTGGGCGGCGTCGGCCTCGCAGCCCCGTCCCCGGTCCCCGGCCAATGGCTCGACTGCGAGCGGTTCCTCGGCCAGTGGCTCGACGGGCAGGCCGGAGAGCACGGCGTAGTGCTCCTCGGCGGCTCGACCGGGCGCGAGTCCGAGGGCTGCCGGCGGGAGCAGGTCGTGCCGATCCCCCAGCGCGGCGGCCCTGGCAGCCAGGACGTGGCCGGGCGTCCGCGGCCCGGCCCCGGCCAACGCTGCGGAGGCCCCGGAGCGGGCGGTCCTGGGGCCCCCGCGGGGTCCTGCCGCGGACGGTCCCGCGGGCAGCCCGGGCAGGTCGGCGAGCACCTCGTGGATGGTCACGTCCGTGGCGACCCGCCAGGCCCGCGAGGTGGCCGCCGTCACCGGCAGGTCGGCCGCCCGGCCGGCGTGGTCGGCCAGCAGGTGCCAGGTGTGGTGCGCCAGCTCACGGCCCAGTGCCGGGACGTCCACGGTCGGGTCGGCCAGCCAGGCCGGGTTCACGTACAGCCGCCAGGCGGTGTCGGTGGCCATCCGTGCCACGGCGTCGGTGGCCACGGGCACCAGCGCGTAGAGCGCGACGGCCAGGTAGGGCATGTCCCCGGTCGGCGGGCCACCGGACGCCGGTGGGCTGATGAGCCACAGCTTCGCCGCGGCCAGCCGGTCCAGCGCCTCCCGCGGCAGGCCGGCCCGGGCTGCCACCGGCGGGCGCGGGACGGGCCGGCCCGGAGCCGCCGCGGCGCCGGCGCTCATGCCGGCAGCAGCCCGGCGAGCGCCAGGGGCCCGGCGAAGACCCGCAGGCCGGCGGGCAGGGCCGCCCTCGTGGGCCGGATGCGCAGGAGGCTGCGCACCACCGGCACCGCCGGGTCCAGGCCGGACAGCTCGGCGGCTCGCACGCACACGCCGACCCCGGCCTCCCACCGGGCCGGGGTGGTCCGGGTCGTCACGGCGGCGAGCACGCCCTGCAGCGCCACGTGCACGCGGTCGGAGCGCAGGCCCGCGAGCAGGTCACCGTCGGGGTCGGCGAGCAGCGACTCGGGGTCGGGCAGGTCCAGTGCGGCCCGCCACGCGAGGAACTCGTGCCCCGTCGGTGCCCCGACTGCGCCGTGCACGAGCAGACGCAGCGCCTCGACGTCCCCGGGGGGACAGGCCGCCATGAGGCGGGCGGCGTAGTCCCAGGTGCGTGGCGTCGGGAAGGCCCGTCCCCGTGACGCGGCGTCCCTCGGGATGGCCGACAGCTGCGTGGAGCGCACGGCCAGGAACGCGGCCACCTGCGAGCGTGCCGCGGAGACCCGGGCCGCGTGGTCGGCGGTCAGCTCGGGCACGTGGATGCGCGGCCATGCGCCGGTCACCAGGCACTCGGTGAACACCTCGATCGGCAGCGCCCACTCGAGGTGGACGAACCGGTTGGCCGTCGGGGCTGCGAGCTCCCAGCCGGAGGCGGCCACGTCCGCCGGGTTGGCCGCCGCACCGAACGACACCCGTGCGGGCAGGCGCAGCGCACCCACCTCGCCGTGGGTGAGCGGCCGCAGCGCCGCCGCCTGCACCGCCGGGGACGCCGTCGTCCACTCGTCGAAGAAGACGACCGACGGTCCCTCGTGCTCGGCGACCCGCACCGCCCACTGCGGCGGGGCGAGGGTGACGCGGCCGTCGGCCACCACCGGCAGGCCCGCGAAGTCACTGGGCTCGTAGTGCGAGCAGATCAGCGTCTCCACGTGCCAGCCGGCATCCGCGGCCGACTCCACGACGGCTGTCTTGCCCGCCCCCGGCTCCCCCCACAGCAGGAAGGGGATGCGGCTGGCGATGCACACCCCCACCGCGCGGAGCACCTGCTCGTACCCTGCTCGATCCCTGGCCATCCGATCCCTCTCGTCCTGGCGCGCTCGCGCGCCGCCGCCCACTGGCCGTGCCTGCTCCCATGCCCCTGCGGGCCCCTCACGCCGACGCCAGGCGCACCTCCGTGCCGCGCAGCGCCAGCTGGGCAGCGCCCACCGTCCCCCGCCGCGCGATCTCCAGGGCGAGGACCGTCGCGACCGACGGGTCCAGCCGGCGGACGCCGAGCAGGTCGGCCAGCCGGCGCACGGCGGCCTGCCCCGGTGGCATGGGACCGAACCCCAGGCCGGCGTCGCGCAGGGCGACCAGCTCCGCCGGGCGCGGCCGGTACCCGGCATCGACCCAGCGGCCCAGCAGCTGCGCGGCCCCCGGCAGCGTCATGCCCCAGCCCAGGCCGAGCTCGCGTGCCGCGTCGGGCAGGTACCCGGCGCTCGACAGCGTGACGATGTCCTGGCGTCGAGCCCCCGTCGCCAGCCAGGACGCCCGTGCCGACGGCTCCTCGCGGTCCAGCTCGGTCATGGTCCAGGACAGCCAGACCAGCAGGCCGACGAGGTGCGCGTGCAGCCCGTCGGGGTCGCGCGCGGGTATCCGCAGCAGCTCGTCGGATGCCGAGGTCCGCACCCACGTCGGGTCCGCGCCGGTCTGGCTCAGGGCGAGCAGCACGCCCATCCCCTCGGCGGCCTGGGTGTCCGGCAGCGCCTCGGCGAACCGCCCCAGCCACTCGGGGTGCAGGCCGCAGGCCCAGGCCGCCGCGACCAGTGGCGTGGCCGGCTGGCCGTCGGCCATGGGCGGTGGGAGGGGATCCACCTCGCCCTCGATGCCGCCGACCAGGTGGCGCAGCGCGCGGCGGTGGGCGCCGGCCACGGCGGCCACGTGCACGACGTCGCGGGCGTGCGCCGCCGCCAGGATCGGGTCCCGGAATCCCCTGGCGGGGCAGCAGCCCAGCGTGCCGTCCACGGCGCGCCAGATCGGGCCCCCGTCGTCGCTGCGGATGACCGGGCCGGCCCGCCTGGTCGCCCGCTGCCACCACAGGCGCAGCGCCGGCAGCACCAGCGGCAGCTCCCGCAGGCAGCTCGCGCCCCCGCCCAGGGCGCCGGCGATCTGCTCGAGGTCCTCGTCGTGACCGGTGTCGAGGCGCCAGTCCTCGGCCACGACGACCCGGTGGCGCACCGCACCGGCGCCCTCGGCCACGCGGCACGGGAACGACGTGGCGAGTGGCAGCGCGAGCGCCCCGGGCATGGGCGACCTCCCGTCCCCGGGGCGCTGGCGACGGCCCTGCGGCCGGCCCCGCTGCCCGGTGCGGCTGCCAACGTAGGCGGCCCCCCTGACATCGCCAGGGGGCCGCGGCCCGACACGGACCGGCCGGCCCGGCGGCCCCGTCCGTGCCTCCCCGCGGTGGCTTCGGTACCGTCCCGGCATGCCCGAACCGCAGCCGCAGTGGCCGGACGGCGTCTCGGTGGTCATGCCGGTCCTCAACGAGGAGCGGCACCTCTCCGAGGCGGTCACGGGCATCCTCGCCCAGGACTGGGCGGGCCCCCTGGAGATCGTGCTGGCCCTCGGCCCGTCCACCGACCGCACCGACGAGGTGGCGCGACGCCTGCACGCGCTCGACGAGCGGATCGTGCTCGTCCCGAACCCGAGCGGGCGCACGCCGGCGGGCCTCAACGCCGCGATCCGGGCGGCCCGGCACGCCGTGGTCGTGCGCGTCGACGGCCATGCCCTGCTGCCCCCGGACTACGTGCGCACCGCGGTGGAGACGCTGCGCCGGACGGGCGCGGACAACGTCGGCGGGATCATGCGCGCCGAGGGGCAGACCGACTACGAGCGGGCCGTCGCCCGTGCGATGACCACGAAGCTGGGCGTTGGCGCGGCGCCGTTCCACGTCGGCGGCGGCGAGGGGCCTGCGGAGACCGTGTACCTCGGCAGCTTCCGCAGGGCGGCGCTCGAGCGGGTCGGCGGCTACGACGAGACCTTCCTGCGCGCCCAGGACTGGGAGATGAACCACCGGCTGCGCGCGAGTGGTGGCACCGTGTGGTTCAACCCCGCCATGGTGGTCACCTACCGGCCGCGCGGCAGCGCCCGTGCCCTGGCCGCCCAGTACTTCCACTACGGACGCTGGCGGCGCGAGGTCATGCGCCGGCACCCGGAGACGGTGTCGGGGGCCTCGGCGCTGCGCTACTTCGCCCCACCGGCCGCGGTGGTCGGCGTCGCCGCGGGCACGGCCGCCGGCGTGGTCGCCTCGCTCGGCGGACCCCGTCCGTTGCGGTGGGGCTGGCTCGCGCCAGCGGGCTACGGGGCCCTCGTCGGCCTGGGCGGCGCCTGGTTCGGGCGCGGGCTGCCGCCACGTGCGCACCTGCGGCTCCCCCTCGTCTACGCCACCATGCACGGGGCGTGGGGTGCCGGCTTCCTCTCCTCGCCGCCGGACCTGCGCGCGGCCCGCCCGGGGCACTGAGGCGTGTCCGAGCCGCCACCCGCCGGCGCAGCGCCGGGCGCGCCACCGCCCGAGCCAGCCACCCCCCGGCCCGCGCACCCCACGATCGCGCAGCTGCGGGAGGTCACCCAACCGCCCGCGGTCCGCGGCCGGGCCAACTCCGAGCACTGGGTCGCCGACCTCTACCTGCGGGACCTCTCGCCGTTCCTGACCCGGGTGCTGCTGCGACTGGGCCTGTCCGCCAACGCCGTGACCTGGATCATGATCGCGACGGGTGCGGCGGCCGGCCTGGCCCTGCTGGTGCCGGGACTGCCGGGGGCCGGCCTGGCGCTCCTGCTCGGCCAGCTGCAGATGCTCTGGGACTGCTGCGACGGCGAGGTCGCCCGCTGGCGGCGGACCTTCTCCCCGGCAGGCACCTTCCTGGACAAGGTGGGCCACTACACGGCGGAGTCCCTGATCCCCATCTGCCTGGGCTGGCGGGCGGCCGGCCCCGACGCGAGCTGGTCGGATCCCGGCCCCTGGGCGTACGCCGGCGCGGCGCTGGCCGTGCTCGTCGTGCTGAACAAGGCCCTCAACGACATGGTGCACGTCTCCCGTGCGTTCGCCGGCCTGCCGAGGCTGGCCGACGTCCCCGGGGTGGGGGCTCCGACGGTGGGCTGGCTGGCCCGCCTCCGCCGGCTCGTGCGCCTCGTCCCGTTCAACCGGGTCTACCACAGCGTGGAGCTCACCATCGTGGTGTTCCTCGCCGCCGTCGGCGACGTGCTGGTCGGCGGCCTCGACGTGACCCGCGGGCTGCTCGTGGCGCTGCTCGTGCTCGCGGTGCCCACGCTGGTGGGCCACCTCGTGGCCATCCTGTCCTCGACCAAGCTGCGGGCCCCCGCCCCCCACGAGTCGGGGGCCTGAGCCGTGCCGGGGGTCGGCGCACTGCGTGGCCGAGTCCGACGCGCTGCGCTCGGCGAGGCGATCGCTGCGTTCCGCCGCCTGCCGGTCGCTGCCGACGTCGTGCTCTACGAGTCGTTCGCGGGCAACGGCCTGCTGTGCAACCCGGAGGCCCTGTACCGCCGCCTGCGCGCCGACGACCGCTACGCGCACCTGCGCCACGTGTGGGTCCTCGACGACCCTGCCCGCCATCCGAGCGTGATGGCTGACCTGGCCGACGACCCGCGCACCTCGATCGTCACCCGTCGCTCCCCGGCGTACTTCCGCGCGCTGTCCACGGCCGGCTGGCTGGTCAACAACGCCACCTTCCCCGCGGAGTTCGGCAAGCGCCCGGGGCAGGTCTACGTCAACACCTGGCACGGGACCCCGCTCAAGCGGATGGGCTACGACATCCCGGACGGGATCCCCGGGGCGCGCAACGTGGTCCGCAACCTGCTGCAGGCCGACGTCCTGCTCAGCGCCAGCCCCTACATGACCGAGACGCTCTACGCGAGCGCCTACCGCCTGCGCAACGCGTACCGCGGGGTCGTGCTCGAGGAGGGCCACCCGCGGATGGACCGGCAGCGGGTCGGGGCCGAGCACGTGCGCGCGCTGCTCGCCGCCCACGGCACACCGATCACGGGCGAGCGCGTCGCGCTCCTGGCGCCCACCTGGCGGGGCGCCTCGTTCCAGGACCCGCGCGACGACTCGCGGGCGCTGGCCGCGCAGGTGGCGCGGCTGCGCGAGCGGCTCGGCCCGGGCTGGACCGTGCTGCTGAAGGTCCACCAGGCGGTCGCCCGCGCGGCCCGGGCGCTGCCCGAGCTGCGTGACGCACTCGTGGAGCACGACCTGCCGGCGAACGTGGTGCTCGCCGGCGCCGACGTCCTGGTCGCCGACTACTCGAGCATCGTCGTGGACTTCCTGGCCCTGGACCGCCCCATCGTGCTGCACGCCCCGGACCGGGCCCAGTACGACGCCGAGCGCGGCCGGTACGCGCCGCTGCCGGGCGCGCCCGGGCCGGTGCTCGACACGATCGACGAGGTCGCCGACGTGCTGGCCGCCGTCGGGACCGGCGGCCCGCTGGACCCGGAGGTCAGCCACGGGTCCGTCCGGCGCGCCTGGCGGGCCCACCTGTGCCCCTACGAGGACGGCCGTGCGACCGAGCGGGTGGTCGAGGCGGTCTGGGGCGGGGCGCGCGAGGGCCGACGGCTGGTCGACCTCTCCTCCGACGGCCGGCCCCGGGTCCTCGTCTACGTCGGGGAGCTGAAGCCGAACGGGATGACCACCTCCGCGCGCAACCTGCTCGGGGCGCTCGACCACGCCCGCGTCGACGTGACGGCCCTGTACTCCCACAGCGCCGACCCCGAGCAGGCTGCGATGCTCGCGACGCTGGATCCCCGGGTGCGCGCCGTGGGCCGGTTCGGGGCCATCAACGGCTCCAGGGCCACCCAGGCGGCCCGGCACGCGGTCCAGCGCGGCGGGATCCCGCGGCGGGCCAGCGCACCACCGCTGGCGGGCATGTTCCGCGACGAGTGGCAGCGCTGCCTCGGTGCGGCCACCTTCGACAGCGTCGTGGACTTCATCGGCTACGGGGCGTTCATGGACCTGCTGCTGCTCCAGGCGCCGCCGCGCCCCGACGGCAGCCCACCGCACCGGTCGGTGTGGCTGCACAACGACATGGTCGCCGACGCGCACCGGGACGTCGACGGACGGACGCCGCTGCGCCGCCGACTGGAGGCGGTGTTCACCACCTACCGCTTCTTCGACCAGCTGGTGTCGGTGTCGCCGGCACTGCGCGACGTGAACCGGGAGCGCCTGGCCGGGTACGCGCCGGCCGGCCGGTTCACGTCGGCGCAGAACGTCGTCGACGCCGATGGCGTGCGGGCACGGGCGGGCGATCCCACGGCGTGGCGCCCCCCGGCGGCGTCGGGGATCAGGACCTTCGTCGCGGCCGGCCGGCTGTCGAGCGCGAAGAACTTCCCGCGGCTGGTGGCGGCGTACGCACAGGTCCGCGGGGCGTTCCCGGACACCCGGGTGGTGATCCTCGGCGACGGCGAGGGCCGGGCCGAGCTGACCGCGCGGATCGCCGACCTCGGCCTGGCCGAGCACGTGCTGCTCGCCGGGCACCAGGCGAACCCGTTCGCGGCGATGGCCGCCGCTGACTGCTTCCTGCTGAGCAGCGACCACGAGGGGCAGCCCATGGTGATCCTCGAGGCGCTGGCCCTCGGCCTGCCGGTCGTCACCACGCGGTTCGCCAGCGTCGCCTCGGCGCTGCCCGCCGGCCAGGGCCTCGTCGTCGAGCGGAGCGTGGCGGGGATGGCCGAGGGGATGCGGGCGTTCCTGCGCGGGGAGGTGCCGGCACCGACCTTCGACGCCGAGGCGTACAACCGGGCGGCGGTGGCGCAGTTCCTGCGTGCGATCGGCCTGGCGG
>JALOLH010000098.1 GCA_025456065.1 Candidatus Nanopelagicales bacterium
GTCGGCCCGGCGGGGCCCATCCCGCGCGACGATCCCGGCTGCCCGTTCCGGCAGCGGTGCGTCCGGGCGCAGGCGCGGTGCGGCGTGGAGATGCCACGGTTGGAGCGCCCCCTCGGGGCGACGCACCGGGTGGCGTGCTGGTTCCCCCAGCCGGACCCGGACGGGACGGGCAGCGCGTCGCCGTGGCCCCACGAGCCGACCGCGCGGGACTTCACCGAGGCCTGACGCCGGGGGCTGGACGCCGGGGCTCGACCGGTCCCGGGCGCCGCCGGGCGACGATTCGTGGGTGCCCGGACGGCGGGCTAGCGTGTGCCCCCATGAGCCTTCCCTCGTCCACGCCCATCCCGACGACGAGACGATCGGCTCGGGCACGACGATGGCCCGCTACGCCGCCGCCCCCGACACCCACGTGACCCTGGTGACCTGCACGCTGGGCGAGGAGGGGGAGATCCTGCTGCCGGCGGTGTCCCACCTCGCCGCCGACCAGGAGGACCGCCTCGGGGAGCACCGGATGACCGAGCTCGCCGACGCGATGGCCGCCCTCGGGGTGACGGACTGGCGACTGCTCGGCGGGGCGCACCGCTACCGCGACTCCGGGATGATGGGGACCTCGGCCAACGAGCGTCCCGACTGCTTCTGGCGGGCCGACCTGCTCGACGCCGCCGCGCACCTCGTCGCGGTGATCCGGGAGGTCCGCCCGCAGGTGCTGGTGACCTACGACGACTTCGGCGGCTACGGCCACCCCGACCACATCCAGGCCCACCGCGTGGCCATGTACGCGGTGTCGCTGGCCGAGGCCCCGTCGTTCCGGCCCGAGCTGGGCGAGCCGCACGCGGTGGCGAAGGTGTACTGGACGGCGTTCCCCAAGGGCGTGATCCGCGCCGGGATCGAGGCGCTGCGCGAGTCGGGCCAGACCACCGGCTTCGCGGCGATGGACCCCGAGGACCTGCCGTTCGGGTGCGAGGACGCGCTGGTCACCACGGCGATCGAGGGGGCGGCCCACTACGAGGCGAAGCTCGCCGCGATGCGGGCGCACGCGACCCAGATCGCGCTGGACAGCGGCTTCTTCGCCCTGAGCAACAACATCGGGTCGCCGGCGTGGTCCACCGAGTTCTTCCGCCTGGTCCGGGGCAGCGCCGGGGGACCGCTCGACGGCGACGGCCGGGAGGCGGACCTGTTCGGCGGGCTCTGATCCGCGGCGCCGGTTCGCTGGCCGGGTGCCCAGGCGGCGGCCGGCCGTGCTGCCGCGACGGCTGGGCGCTCAGGCGGGGGCGAGGTCCGACGGGAGCACGCAGTGCAGCCGGGTGCGCGTGCCCGGGCCGCCGAAGCGCACGGCGGCCCAGCCCGAGGCACCCAGGGGGACCAGGGCGCCGAGCAGGATCGCGGTCTCGCGTGCGGAGTCCCAGCCAGCCATCTCGCGGCGGCGGCTGTCCCGATGGCTGGCCTCGTCCTGCTGGGCCAGCGTCGCGGCCTGCTCGGCCAGTCGGTCGGCCCGTTGCAGCAGGTCCAGCCCTGCCTCGGGATCCTCCAGCCGCCGGCCGGCCTCGAACAGCCGGTGCGCCTCGGCGAGCCGGATCCGGGCCTCGACGCCGACCGCGCCGCAGCGCGTGCGGACCAGGACCTCGGCGGCGTGCAGCAGGGCCCCGGCCGTCTCGGCAGCGGTGGGCAGCAGCGCCTCCGCCCGCCGCCGCGCGGCGTCCGGGGTCCGGACCTCGGTCAGGGCTGCGTGCAGCGCGCTCTCGGACTCCTCGAGCGCCCGCCGCATGGTCACCGGGTCGAACTGCTGGGAGCTGATCTCCCCGAGCGCCCATTCGACGGTGTCGTCGGCGAAGTGCCAGGTCCGGCCCGGCTCGACCCCGAGGCGCTCGGCCTCGGCCCGATCGACCCGGGCCTGGGCCAGCAGGGCGTCGGAGGCGCGCTCGGCCAGCTCGAGCGCGCCCGGGGCCCGCTCGACCTGGTCGAGCAGCCGGTCGACCTGCGTCAGGCTCGCCTCGACCAGGCGGACCAGGCCGGCACCGTGCGCCGCCACGGTCGCGGTGGGGCCGCGCTCCAGCACGGCCATGCACGCCCCGGCGAAGGCCAGGCCCTGGTGGGCCCGGTGCAGGTGCAGCTGCGCGCCGGCCAGCCCGCCGGGTGGCCAACGATCGCCCAGGGCGGTGACGCGCCCGGACGCCTCGGTGGCCCGGGCGTCCGCCCGGGCCAGCTCCGGGACGAGCTCGGGCCGCAGCGCGGCCACCGCGTGGCGCAGGTCGCGCAGCGCGTCGAGCTCGGGAACGGCCTCGTCGAGCAGGTGGGCGCCCGTCCGGCACTCGGCGAGGGTCGCGGTGAGGAGCTCGGCCTCCTCCTCGGTGTCGGGCACGGCCCGGGCGGCGTCCAGGGCGGTCATCGCCCCGGCCAGCGCGGCGCCGGCCCCGGTGAGCGCCGGATCGAAGGACGTCGCCGTGGTGTCGCCGAGCTGCCGGCGGGCCCAGGCCAACTCGTCCACCGAGGCGCGCAGCGCGTCGTCGAGGTCGACCACCGAGGCCTCGGCGCGCAGGCGCAGGGCCGTCCGGGGATCGAGCGGTGGCATCGCGTCGTGGGCCGGCGTCGCGGCCTCGACCGCCGGGTCGGCGGACGCGGCGGGTCCGCCCGAGGCGCGGCGCGACCAGGGCCAGCGCCGCGGCCCGTTGCGGGACCTCGCTCCGAGTGCCATGTGCCCTCCCTGCACCGTGGCTGGCCGTGCAGACCCCCGGACGGCGGCTCAGCCCTCGGCGAGCGCCATCGCCGCGCCGGCGATGCCAGCCTGGTTCTCCAGCGCCGCCGGCACGATCTCGCAGCGCAGGCCCGTGATCAGCGGCAGGAACTTCTCCGACTTCCGGCTGATCCCCCCGCCGACCACGATCAGGTCCGGGGAGAACAGGAAGTCCAGCATGGCGTAGTAGCGCTGCAGCCGTGGTGCCCACTCCTTGTAGGACAGGCCCTCGCGCTCCTTGGCGGCGGACGACGTCCGCGTCTCGGCCGCGGCACCGTCGATCTCGAGGTGCCCCAGCTCGGTGTTGGGGACCAGCTTGCCGTCGAGGAACAGCGCGCTGCCGATGCCGGTGCCGAGGGTGGTGACGATCACCACGCCGTCACGGCCCCGGGCGGCCCCGAAGTCGACCTCGGCCAGCCCGGCCGCGTCCGCGTCGTTGAGCAGGTGGACCTCGTGGCCCGAGCGCTCGGCGAGCATCGTCTGCAGGTCCAGGCCGATCCAGTGCGGCCCGAAGTTGGCGGCGGAGTGCAGCACGCCGCGCTTCACGATGCCGGGGAACGTGCAGCCGAACGGGCCCTCCCACCCCGCCTTCGCCACGACGTCGAGGACCGTCTGCACGACCTCGTCGATGTCGTACGACCGCGGGGTGGGGATCTTCGTGCGCTCGCTCGCGAGCTCGCCCGTGGCGAGGTCGACCTGCGCCCCCTTGATGCCGCTGCCGCCGATGTCCACCCCGAATCCGATGCCAGTGACCATGCGGCGATCGTAGGGCGCTCAGCAGGCCGTGGCGTGCTGTGCACGTGGTCACGGCACGTCACCGGGCCGCTCGCCCGTTCGGGTGAAGTGGGCAGCGCGCCAGCCACGGACCGTGCGGAGGTGCTCCACCATGGGCGCATCGGCGAGGAAGGACGCGAGATGTCGATGCTCGAGCAGGCAGGGACCGGCCGGCTGGTCACGGCCACCAGCGACGTCGGCCAGGCGCGCGAGCGGGCGCGCGGCCGCCGGCTCGGCCGGCTCGGGGCCCTGCTCGTGGTCCCGCTGGTCTACCTGTGGTGGCGGGTGCTCGCCGGCGACCCGTTCGATCCGTTCGACCTGACGCTGCCGCACGTCGACCCGTTCCTGCTGATCGTGTTCGTCTTCTTCGCCGCGATGCTCGCCCTGATGCTCGGGATGACCCTGTTCGCCGGGCGGTCACCGCACGTCACCTACCGGCCCGAGCAGATCGACGTCACGCTCGCCGACGTCCGGGGCATCGACCTGGTCAAGGCCGACGTCGTCCGATCGCTGAACCTGTTCCTGGCCAACCGGTCCTTCCGCGCCGAGATGGGCGGCACGCCGCGCCGCGGCCTGCTGTTCGAGGGCCCCCCCGGCACCGGCAAGACCCACCTGGCCAAGGCGATGGCCGCCGAGGCCGGCGTGCCCTTCCTCTTCGTCTCCGCCACCAGCTTCCAGTCGATGTACTACGGGGCGACCGCCCGCAAGATCCGCTCCTACTTCAAGGCGCTGCGCAAGGCCGCGCGCCAGGAGGGCGGCGCGATCGGCTTCATCGAGGAGATCGACGCGATCGCGACCACGCGCGCGGGCCTGGGGATGACCGCGGCGCCGGCCGTCGCGCACCTCACCGCGCCCATGCACTGCGGCGGGCTGTGCGGCCTGCCGGCAACGTCGGTGTCGCCCGCGTCGGGGGCGGGTGGCACCGGCACGGTCGTGCACGGCGTCGTCTCCGAGGGCACCGGCGGCGTCGTGAACGAGCTCCTCGTGCAGATGCAGTCCTTCGACGAGCCGGACGGCTGGCAGAAGCTGCGGGCGTGGTTCGTCGACCGGATGAACCTGCTGCTCCCGGTGCACCGACAGCTGCGTCGGCCCGTGCCGGCAGCCGCGACCGTGCTGCTCATCGCCGCGACGAACCGCGCCGACAACCTCGACCCGGCCCTGCTGCGGCCGGGGCGCTTCGACCGCCGACTCACCTTCGAGCCCCCGACCCGCGCCGGCCGGCTCGAGCTGATCGCGCACTTCCTCGACCGCAAGGCCCACGCCCCCGAGCTGGACGATCCCGACGTCCGCGCCGGCATCGCGGCGGTGACCCAGGGCTACACCCCGGTCATGATCGAGCACCTCCTCGACGAGGCGCTGGTGAACGCCCTGCGCCGCGGGGACACCGCGATGACCCGTGCTGACGTGGAGTCCGCGCGGCTCACCGAGGAGATCGGCCTGGGCCAGCCCGTCGCGTACACCCCGCACGAGAGCCGGCTCATCGCCACCCACGAGTCGGGGCACGCGACGATGGCGTACCTGGTGGCCCCGCACCGGCGGCTCGAGGTGCTGTCGATCATCAAGCGCCGCGAGGCCCTCGGGATGCTCGCGCACGGCGACCCCGAGGACGTGTTCACGCGCTCCCGCGCGGAGATGCTCGCGCTCATCCAGATCGCGATGGGCGGGCAGGTCGCCGAGGAGCTGTTCTTCGGCGACGTGTCGACCGGCCCGGGCGGGGACCTGTCCTACGCCACCACCGTCGCCGCGCAGATGGTGGGCGCGGTCGGCATGGGCGGCTCGCTGGTGAGCCTGGCGGCGGTGCAGCACGGCGCGCTGGCCGACTCGAACCTGGTCGGCCGGGTGCTGGCCGACCCGGCCGGCCGGGAGGCCGTGGAGCGGATCCTGTCCGACCAGAAGCAGGTGGCCCGGGAGCTGCTGACCGTGCACGAGCACATCGTGGTGGCGCTGCGCGACGCGCTCCTCGAGCGCCACGAGCTGGTCGGCCGCGAGATCCAGGACGTGATCCGGTCCGCCACCCCGCAGGTGGACCTGCGGGTGCCCGCCCGGCGGATCTGACGGCGGTCGCGCCCCGGGGAGTCACCGCCGGTCGCGGCGTGCTCGGGCTACGCCCGGGGCGTCACCAGTCGACGTGGCGGGGTTCGGGCAGCGCCCGGGGCGTCACCAGTCGACGTGGCGGGGTTCGGGCAGCGCCCGGGGCGTCACCAGTCGACGTGGCGGGGCTCGGGCAGCGCCCGGGGCAGCATCCGCTCGGCCGGCCCGACGTAGACCTGGCGCGGGCGACCGATCCGGGTCGCCGGGTCCTCGATCATCTCGCGCCACTGGGCGATCCAGCCGGGCAGCCGGCCGAGCGCGAACAGCACCGTGAACATGCGCGTCGGGAAGCCGATCGCCTTGTAGATCAGGCCCGTGTAGAAGTCGACGTTCGGGTACAGCTTGCGCGAGGCGAAGTAGTCGTCGGCCAGGGCGATCTCCTCGAGCTCGATCGCGATGTCGAGCAGCGGATCGGAGCCGCCCACGCGCTCGAGGATGTCGTGGGTCGCCGCCTTGACGATCGCCGCGCGCGGGTCGTAGTTCTTGTAGACGCGGTGGCCGAACCCCATCAGCTTGGCGCCGGCCTCGCGGTCCTTCACCCGCTGCACGAACGTGCGCGCGTCGATCCCCTCGGCGTGGATCCGCGTCAGCATCTCCAGCACGGCCTGGTTGGCCCCGCCGTGCAGCGGGCCGAACAGGGCGTTGATCCCGGCCGAGACGCTGGCGAACAGGTTGGCGTGCGAGGAGCCCACCAGCCGGACGGTCGAGGTCGAGCAGTTCTGCTCGTGGTCGGCGTGCAGCACGAACAGCATGTCGAGGGTGCGCACGACGACCGGGTCCACCTCGTACGGCGCGGTGGGCACGCCGAACGTCATCCGCAGGAAGTTCTCGGTGAGCCCCAGCGAGTTGTCCGGGTAGAGGAAGGGCTGGCCGATCGACTTCTTGTGGGCGTAGGCCGCGATCGTGGGCAGCTTGGCGAGCAGCCGGATCGTCGAGATGTGCACCTGCTGGGCGTCGAACGGGTCCAGCGAGTCCTGGTAGAAGGTGCTCAGGGCGGAGACGGCGGAGCTGAGCACCGGCATCGGGTGGGCGTCGCGCGGGAAGCCGTCGAAGAACCGGCGGAGGTCCTCGTGCAGCATCGTGTGCTGGCGCACGTTGTCCTCGAACGCGCGGAGGTCGTCGGCCGTGGGCAGCTCGCCGTAGATGAGCAGGTAGCTGACCTCGGTGAAGCTGGAGTGCGCCGCCAGCTGCTCGATCGGGTACCCCCGGTAGCGCAGGATGCCGGCATCCCCGTCGATGTACGTGATCGCCGAGCGGCACGACGCCGTGTTGACGAACCCCGGGTCGTAGGCGACGTGCCCGGACTCCTTGAGGAGCATGCCCATGTCCCAGCCGGCCTCGCCGTCCGTGGCGCACAGCTCGGCGAGCTCGATCTCACCGCGCTCGTGGACCAGCTTCGCGTTGGTCATCAGGTCCTCCTGTGCCGAGTCCGAACCCGCAGGCGCTGGCCACAATACTCACGGCGAACACGTGCGGCGCGGCCCGGAGGGGTGATCCCCCTATGCCCCCTCCGGTATCACCCGATCGGTTCGCCCGGGGGTCCCCGCGAGGGGCCGGAGGGCAAGGTGTTCGATGGCGCCATGCGCCTCGACCATGTCTCGTACGCCGCGCCCGTGGCGCACCTGGCCGACACGGTCCAGCGGATCGGGTCCGCGCTGGGCGCCTCCTTCACGGACGGCGGCCTGCACCCACGCTTCGGCACCCGCAACTTCGTGCTCGCGCTGTCGGGCGGCTGCTACATCGAGGTGGTCGCCGCGCTGGACCATCCGGCGACCGACACCGCGCCCTTCGGCCGGGCCGTCCGGGCCCGTGCGGAGCAGGGCGGCGGCTGGATGGGGTGGGTGGTGTCGGTCGCGCACATGGACCGGGTCGAGGCCCGGCTGGGCCGCGCGGCCGTCGACGGGCACCGGGTCCGTCCGGACGGCGTCGACCTGCGCTGGCGGCAGATCGGCGTGCTCGACACCATGGCCGACGCCCAGCTGCCGTTCTTCGTCAAGTGGGAGTGCGAGGCCGTGCAGCATCCGTCCGCCGGCGGCCGGGACGCGCGGATCGCCGCGCTGGAGATCGCCGGTTCGCCAGCCCGCATCGCCGACTGGCTCGGCGAACCCAGCCAGCACCCGCTCGACGACGTCGAGGTGCTCTGGCTCCCCGAGGACGACCCGGCGGGACCCGGCCTCGTCGCGGTCACCTTCGAGACCCCCCGCGGCATCGTCCGGATCGACTGAGCCGCTGGCCCCCGCGACTCGAGACCCCCCGCGGCATCGTCCGGATCGACTGAGCCGCTGGCCCCCGCGACCGCGACGGTCAGCCCGCCCCGCCCCGCCCCCGGTCGCCGGTCCACTGCGCGCCGCCTCGGCCCCGGTCCCGGTCCCCGGCCCCCGGCCCCCGGCCCACCGCCCGGGCCTCGGCCATCCCGCCTCGGCGTGCCTCAGCCTTGCCCACCAGCGACCGAGTGCGCGCGGCGAGATCGACATACCCGACCGGGGTCAGCGCCCCTGGGTCGTGACCCGCGCCCCAGATCGACCTTCCCACGCCCTGA
>JALOLH010000099.1 GCA_025456065.1 Candidatus Nanopelagicales bacterium
GCGGTGTTCAACGTGGGCCGGGCGGCCCTGCTCGTGCACGCCCTCGGCACGGATCCCGCGCTGCTGCTGGAGGCCACCGACGACCGGCTGCACCAGCCGCACCGGCGCACCGTCTACCCCGCGGCGCTCGGACTGGTCGAGGCCCTGCGCGCCGCCGGGATCCCCGCGGCCGTCTCCGGTGCCGGCCCCAGCGTCATCGCCTTCGCCGTGGGTGATCCGGCGCCCGTGGTGGCGGGCGTCGCCGCGCTCGCCGGTCCGTCGTGGCAGGTCCGCGCGCTGCCGGTGGCACCGGTCGGCGTGCACGCGCTGTAGCCCGCGGCGCGCCTCCTCGCGGCATCGGGACGGGTGCCCGGCTCGTGGGTGCACCGCTTGGTGCTGCGAGGTGCTACCGTTGTCCACGGACTCGCGCGGTGCGAGCATCGCCCGTTCAGCATCGCCTCGCAGCACGCCGAACTCGATCGGTTGCCCCAGCACCCGCCGCCCGGTCCGATCCACTGCACAGTGCCGTCAGCGGCGTGGGGTGATTCGTTCCACCGCTGTGGCCTTCCATCACATGAGGAACCACGTGACCGACACGATCATCGCCCCTGAGTCCGAGCAGGCTGACGGCCGCCGCGGCCGCCGCGCGGGCGGGGGGCTGTCCGGCATGCTCCTGCCGGAGCTGCGCAAGATGGCCCACGACATGGGGCTGTCCGGCGTCTCGGGCATGAAGAAGGGCGATCTCGTGGCGGCCATCAGCGCCGCCCAGGCGGCTCGTCCGGCCGGGGCCGACGGTGGTGAGGGCGCCAACGGGCGTTCCGGGCCGCCGCGCGCCGAGCGGGGACAGGGCCGCGACCAGCGGGCCGGCGAGACGCGTGAGCGCACCGGCGACCGCGAGGAGCCCTCGGCCCGGGGTGGGCAGGGCGACGAGGGTCGCGAGCAGCGCCGCGACCAGGGCGGCCAGCAGCAGGGCCGCGACCAGGGCGGCCAGGGCGGCCAGCAGCAGGGCCGCGACCAGGGCGGCCAGCAGCGCCAGCAGGACGGCGGCCCCCGCGACGACCGCGACCGCGAGGACGGCGGCGGCCGCCGGCGCAACCGCCGGGACCGCAACCGCAACCGCAACGATCGTCGCCCGGGCAACCAGGGGGGCGGCGAGCGCGAGCCGGAGATCACCGAGGACGACGTGCTCGTCCCGGTCGCGGGCATCGTCGACATCCTCGAGAACTACGCCTTCGTGCGGACGACGGGCTACCTGCCCGGGCCGACCGACGTCTACGTCTCGCTGTCGATGGCCAAGCGGCACGGGCTGCGCAAGGGCGACGCGATCACCGGCCAGGTGCGCCAGCCGCGCGAGACCGACCGCCGCGAGAAGTTCAACCCGCTGGTGCGCGTGGACACCGTGAACGGCACCGAGCCCGACGAGGCGCGCAACCGGCCCGAGTTCGGCAAGCTCGTCCCGCTGTACCCGCAGCAGCGGCTGCGCCTGGAGACCGATCCGGGCAACATGACGACGCGGATCATCGACCTCGTCGCCCCCATCGGCAAGGGCCAGCGCGGCCTGATCGTCTCACCGCCGAAGGCCGGCAAGACGATGGTGCTGCAGTCGATCGCCAACGCGATCACGGCGAACAACCCGGAGTGCCACCTCATGGTCGTCCTCGTCGACGAGCGGCCCGAGGAGGTCACCGACATGCAGCGCTCGGTGAAGGGCGAGGTCATCGCCTCCACCTTCGACCGGCCCGCCGACGACCACACCATGGTCGCCGAGCTGGCGATCGAGCGGGCCAAGCGCCTCGTGGAGCTCGGGCACGACGTCGTCGTGCTGCTGGACTCGATGACCCGGCTGGGCCGGGCGTACAACCTGAGCGCGCCGGCGTCGGGCCGGATCCTCTCCGGCGGCGTCGACTCCGCGGCGCTCTACCCGCCCAAGAAGTTCTTCGGCGCTGCGCGCAACATCGAGCACGGCGGCTCGCTGACGATCCTGGCCACCGCGCTGGTCGAGACCGGCTCGCGGATGGACGAGGTGATCTTCGAGGAGTTCAAGGGCACCGGGAACATGGAGCTCAAGCTCGACCGGCGCCTCGCCGACAAGCGCATCTTCCCGGCGGTGGACGTCGACGCGTCCGGCACCCGCAAGGAGGAGCTGCTCATGAGCTCCGAGGAGCTCAAGATCGTCTGGAAGCTGCGTCGCGTCCTGCACGCGCTGGACCCCCAGCAGGCGATGGAGCTGCTGCTGAGCAAGCTGCGCGAGACCAAGAGCAACTACGAGTTCCTGCTGCAGGTGCAGAAGACGACGCCGACGGCGTCCGGGATGCGCGACGACGACTGACATGTAGGGCAGTCGTGGTGCCCGCCCGGCTCCCAGCCCCCTCGGTGCCGCACCTCGCGCGGCCCGAGCCGGCGCTGGCCCGGTGGCTGGCGCGGATGACCGTCGGCCGGGGCAGGATGGGCGGGTGACTGCCCCGACCCTGCGCCCACCGGGCGCGGGCCGGCTCCGCGGGTGGTCGCAGGAGACGTTCGCATCCCTGGCCGAGCCCAACTACCGGCGCTACTTCCTCGGCCAGGCGGTGTCGTTCATCGGCACCTGGATGCAGCTGGTGGCGCAGGCGTGGCTCGTCCTCGAGCTGACCGGCTCGGCCACCTGGGTCGGCCTGGTGATCGCCGCGCAGACGCTGCCCGTGCTGCTGGTCGGGCCCTACGGCGGGCTGGTCGCCGACCGCGCCGACAAGCGCCGGCTGCTGATCGGCCTGCAGCTGGTCATGGGAGCCCTGGCCGGCGTGCTCGCGGCGCTCACGCTGCTCGACGCCGTCCGGCTGTGGCACGTGTTCCTGTTGGCGGCCTCGCTCGGCGCGACCGACGCCTTCGAGAAGCCCGCGCGGCAGGCGTTCGTCATCGAGATCGTCGGGCCGGCGTCCGTGCGCAACGCCGTCAGCCTCAACTCCGTGATGGTGAACGTCGCACGGGTGGTGGGCCCGGCGCTCGCCGGGCTCATCATCGCCGCGGGTGGGATCGGCCTGTGCTTCGCGCTCAACGCGGCCTCGTACCTGCCGATCGCGCTGCTGCTGCTCGGCATGGACACCCGTCGGCTGCGCCCCGCGCCCCCGCAGCCCCACGAGCGCGGGCAGGTCCGCGCCGGCCTGGCGTACGTGCGGCGCGAGCCCATGCTCGCCGTGCCGCTGCTCATGATGGCCGTCATGGGCTGCCTGACCTACGAGTTCCCGGTGACCCTGCCGGTGCTGGCCAAGGAGACGTTCGGCGGCGACTCGCGCACCTACGGCTTCATGACCGCCGCCATGGCCGTCGGTTCGGTGGTCGGCGGCCTGTGGACCGCGGCCCGCGGCCGGACCGGGATCCCCACCCTGGTGCGCTCCTCGGCGCTCTTCGGCGTGCTGGTGCTCGCGACCGCGCTCGCGCCGACGGTCGAGCTCGCGCTGCTGCTGCTCGTCGGGGTCGGCGCGGCGAGCGTGTCGGTGATGGCCCGCGGCAACGCGACCCTGCAGCTGCATGCCGATCCCGCGATGCGCGGGCGGGTCATGGCGCTGTGGCTGGTGGCGTTCCTGGGCACGACGCCGATCGGCGGTCCGCTGGCCGGCTGGGTGGCGGCGAGCCTCGGCCCGCGATGGGGCCTGGTCCTCGGGGCGTTGGGCTGTGCCGTCGCGGCCGGGATCGGAGCGTGGGCGCTGGCCCGGGGGCGCCGACGCCTCCCCGGCTGACCCGCGCGGTGGCGCTCCCGGCAGGGCCCCAGCCCCGTGCCGCCACGTGCGGGTCCACGGTCCCGACCCGTCTGCCCGACGCCGGGCGCTCGGTGTGCCGGGACACCCCGGGCCGGCGACCGGCCTGCGGGGCTCGGGTCGGCCTGCCCTTCGGGCGACGGCCGCCCCTCACCCCTCGTCAGCAGTCGCAACGCGCGTCGGCGGGCACGGATGCCGGCCGCGGCTCAGGCGGTGCGGCCCGACCGCTCCGCGACCGTGATGGTGACGTGGCCCCCGGCGGTCGGACGGGTGGCCGTCGGGCGCAGGCCTGCCTGCGCGAGGAGCGGCGGGAGTCCCCCGGACCGCAGGTAGTCCAGGCAGCTGCGCGCGTGCTGCGGGCCAGCGACGACCTCGAACAGGCCCGTCATCGCCCGGGTCAGGTGTCCCCGCGGGAAGCGCAGCCGGCCGGTGCCGAAGTCCGTGACGAGGACCCTGCCACCGGGTGCCAGCACGCGCACCACCTCGTCCAGGAGCTCGAGCGCGGTGCTGCGGGGCACCGAGTGCAGGACCAGCGAGACCACGGCCAGGTCGGCGCACGCGTCCTCGACCGGGAGCGTCGGCCCGGTGATCCGTCGCACGTCGGCGTCGGGGCCGAGTCGTCGACGGGCCTGCGACACCATGGCGGGGGAGGGGTCGAGCCCGATGACCGTGCACCGCTGCGCTGCGTACTCGGCCAGGCCCGCGCCGGTGCCGCACCCGACGTCCACGACGACCCAGCCCGGCTGGGCCGGGCACAGGCGCTGGGCCGCCCGGCGCAGCGGGGCGTTCAGCGGCTCCAGCACGAGGTCGTACCCCGTGCTCAGCAGACCGTAGCTGTCCATCGTCCTCACCCGTCCCGCGTCGGCCCCGCGGTACCCGCGGAGCGTCCCGTCCAGCCCACCACCTGGGCCGCGATGGCACAACGGACGGACGGCCCGGACCCGGCGGGCGCCGGGAATGCCGGGGCCGCCCTGCCTGTTCTGGTCCAGTCCGCGCATTTGGGCACCCTGCCCGTGCGTGGGATACTCGTCCGACCGCGACCGGTTCACGTGGGGGCACGCCTGCGCCCGCGACCCGGCGCACCGAAGGAGCCATTGCGATGAAGTCCGGCATCCACCCGAACTACGTGGAGACCACGGTGACCTGCACCTGCGGGAACACCTTCACCACGCGCAGCACCGCGAAGAACGGCGTGATCCACGCCGACGTGTGCTCGGCCTGCCACCCCTTCTACACCGGCAAGCAGAAGATCCTCGACACCGGCGGCCGCGTGGCCAAGTTCGAGGCCCGCTTCGGCAAGAAGGCCACGGACACCAAGGCCGGCCAGTAGCCGTCCGCGTCCCGCGGTGACGGCCATGTTCGAGTCCTGCGCCGCGCTCGAGCACGAGTACGACGACCTCGAGCGCCAGCTCGCCGATCCTGCGCTGCACGCCGACCCGGCATCCGCTCGCCGGGTCGGCAAGCGGCACGCCCAGCTGCGACCCCTCGTGGACGCCTACCGGCGCTGGCAGGTGCTGGGCCTGGACGAGCAGGCCGCCCGAGAGCTCGCCCTCGAGGACCCCGACTTCGCCGCCGAGGCCGAGGCCGCTGCGATCGAGCGGGCGGCGGTCGCCGAGCGCCTCACCATGCTGCTGGTGCCGCGCGACCCGCTCGACGACAAGGACGTCATCCTCGAGGTGAAGGCCGGCGAGGGCGGCCAGGAGTCGGCCCTGTTCGCCGGGGACCTGCTGCGGATGTACCTGCGGTACGCCGAGCGACGCGGATGGCGCACCGAGATCCTCGACGCCGAGGAGTCCGACCTCGGTGGCTACAAGGACGTCCAGGTCGCGGTGAAGGCGCGCGGGACGACCGAGCCGGGCGAGGCGCCGTACGCGCGGCTGAAGTTCGAGGGCGGGGTCCACCGCGTCCAGCGGGTGCCGGTCACCGAGTCGCAGGGCCGCATCCACACCTCGGCCGCCGGGGTCCTGGTCCTGCCCGAGGCCGAGGAGGTCGACGTCTCCATCGACCCGAACGACCTGCGTGTGGACGTCTACCGATCCTCGGGTCCGGGTGGCCAGAGCGTGAACACCACCGACTCCGCCGTCCGCATCACGCACCTGCCCACGGGCATCGTCGTCTCCTGCCAGAACGAGAAGAGCCAGCTGCAGAACAAGGAGTCGGCGCTGCGGATCCTGCGCGCCCGGCTGCTCGCCGCGGCCCAGGAGGCCGCCGACGCCGAGGCCGCGGACGCCCGCCGCTCCCAGGTCCGCACGGTCGACCGCTCCGAGCGGGTCCGCACCTACAACTTCCCGGAGAACCGGATCGCCGACCACCGGGTCCACTACAAGGCGCACAACCTCGACGCGGTGCTCGACGGCGACCTCGACGCGGTGGTCGAGGCCCTCACCGAGGCCGACCTCGCTGCCCGCCTCGCCGGCGCCTGACCGCGGCGCGTCGGGCCTGCTGCTGCGACCCAGCTCTTCTTCGGCGGCCCGATTCGATCCAACTTCCCGCCCGCCGGGCCCGATTCGATCCAACTTCTCGCTCGCCGGGCCCGATTCGATCCAACTCCTCGCCCGCGGATCGCACGCGTTCTTGGATCGGATCGAGGATGGCGCCGAGAACCCCCTCAGGTGCGGGGCTCCACGAACAGGCACTGCGCGCTCGTGGCCACCTGGTGCTCGGCGTCGCCCAGGCTGCCGAGCGTCCGGCCGGTCCCGTGCGGATCGAGCACCGTCTCGGCGTGCATCCAGATCGCCTCGCCCTCGGGCGCCCGGAGCAGGTGCAGGGTGAGGTCGGTGTTCACGAACAGCAGCGCCGCAGGGCTCGCGACCGCCGAGATCCCGCTCGCCGAGTCCGAGACGGCGACCAGGTGCCCGAGCGGGTCGATCGGCTCGAGGTCGACCAGGTCCACCCGCATCCGCGTCCACACCGTCGCCGGGCCGGGCGCCTCGAAGGCGCCGTCGACCCAGCGCCACTCGACGGCGTCGAGGTAGCCGGGGTGCCAGCCCACTGGGCGTCGCATCGGTGGCGCCAGGGCGTCGGGCGGGGCCGGCGGAGGTGGCAGTGGCGTGGCCGGGACGCCCGGGAGCGCGACGGCGCGCCGAAGCAGCCAGGCGCGCAGCACCATCAGGGGCCGGTCTGGCGCGTCGCGCGCCACGAGCGTCGCCTCGGCGAGCGCCACCCTTCGGCCCGGTCGCAGCATCCGCGCGGTCACGACGAGCTCGGCCACCGGGACCGGGGCGAGGACGTCGTACGCGAGCCGGGCGGGCAACGCCTCGGCGGGACCGCCGCCGAGCCTGCGCACCGCCCTTGCCAGCAGGGCGGCCGGTGGGCCCGCGTGCTGCAGGCCCGGCCCCCAGGGCCCGTTGGTGTGCGCGGTCGCCCGCACCGTGAGCGTCGAGTCCGGCCCGCCGGGCTCGGACTCCTCGAGCACCTCGTAGAACGCCTGGCCCACCCGGCCAGTCTGTCCGACCGGTGACGGTCGCTCCCCGCCGGGTCGGCCACGTCGCGCAGCCGTCAGGCGGTGACCCGCACGCCCCGCCAGAGCGCCACGCGGCCGCGGATCTGCTCGGGCGCCGGCTTCGGGTCCGGGGAGTACCACGCGGCGTCCCGGTTCTCGCGGCCGTCCACGCGCAGGGTGGAGACGTGCGCGGTGCCCTTCCAGGGGCAGACCGTCGTGGTCGTCGAGTCGGCGATCACGGCATCGTCGAGCGCCTGCCGCGGGAAAGAGCGGATGCCCTCCACGACGGCGGTGTCGCCGGACCCGGCGATGACCCGGTCGTTCCGGATGGCGCGCACACGACCTCCGCGGGGGGACGGGGCCCATCCTCACCTGCGCCGCGGCAGCCCGCATCCGTACCGCCGGCGTCGTCCGGCCCGCGGGGGTCGGCCGTAGGGTGAGCCGGTGCCGAGCAC
>JALOLH010000100.1 GCA_025456065.1 Candidatus Nanopelagicales bacterium
GTGCTGCAGCCCAAGATCGACGACGGCACCCTCGTGGTGACCTCCGGGCAGACCACCTTCGACCAGGTCTCGACCGAGGGCTGGAAGAAGGAGAAGGCCCAGGAGCGCGCCGAGAACCTGATCACCAACTACTACAGCGACGGCACCGAGTTCGACGGCGCCCTGTCCCCGAACGACCAGCTGGCCGAGGGCATCCTCAACGCCGCCACCGCGGCCCAGCTCACCCCGGTCGTCACCGGCCAGGACTCCGAGAAGGTCGCGGTGACCCGCGTGGCTGCCGGCGAGCAGTACTCGACGATCTACAAGGACACCCGCAAGCTGGTGGCCGAGACCGTCGCGATGATCCAGGAGGTCTGCGGCGGTGCGGTGTTCCCGACCACGGCCGAGTTCACCTGGCCGGACAGCGGGCTGACCATCCCGACGTACTACCTCGAGCCGCTCATCGTGACCGCGGAGAACGGCGAGGAGGTCTACGCCGACAACCCCACCCTGCTCGCGGCCTTCCAGGAAGGCCAGTGACCCAGCCCGCACGGCTGACCAGCTGATCGGCTGAGCAACACCACCCTGGGGTGGAGGTCCCCGACCGGGGCCTCCACCCCAGGTCCGTTCCGGGCACGTGAGGGAAGAGGCGAGTGATGGACGAGCGGCTCGGCGGCATCGAGTTCGGCGGGACGAAGACGGTCTGCGTGGTCGGCGGCCGCGGCGTCGTCGAGCACGAGGAGCGATTCCCAACCGGGAGCCCCGAGCAGGTGATGGACGCCTGTGCCGCGTTCTTCGCCGCGCACGAGGTGGCCGCGATCGGCCTGGGCGCCTTCGGCCCGTGCGACCCGGACCCCGACTCGCCCACCCACGGGTGGATCACCACCACCCCCAAGCCGGGCTGGCGTGACGTCGACCTGCTCGGCGGGTTGCGGGCGCGGCTCGGCGACCTGCCCATGGGGTTCGACACGGACGTGAACGTCGCGGCCCTCGGCGAGCTGGCGCACGGCGCCGGCGTGGGCCTGTCCTCGCTGGTCTACCTCACGATCGGCACCGGGGTGGGCGGCGGCGGCATCGTCGACGGCCGGCTCGTGCACGGGCTGGTCCACCCCGAGATGGGGCACATGCGCATCCCCCGCTCGGACGCCGAGCGGACGACGTTCCCCGGCGTCTGCCCGTTCCACGGGGACTGCTTCGAGGGCGTCGGCGCCGGCCCCGCCCTGGCCGCCCGTTGGGGGGACCCGGCCCAGGACATCGGCGCGGACGACCCCCGGTACGCGGCGATGTGGGACCTCGAGGCCGACTACCTCGCGGTCACCCTGCACGCGATCGTGTGCGTGCTCTCGCCCCAGCGGATCGTCGTCGGGGGCGGCGTCGGCGCACAGCGCGTCCTCCTCGAGCGGGTCCGCCCGCGGCTGCAGGCCTCGCTGGCCGGCTACATCGTGAGCCCGGCCATCCTCGAGGGGATCGACACCTACGTCGTGCCGCCAGCCCTCGGGGCGCAGTCCGGTGGCATCGGCGCCCTCGAACTGGCCGGCCTGGCGCTCACCCGCTGACCGGCTCCGGCGCCTCGCGGCCCTCCGGCAGCATCAGGATCGCCGCGACGAGGAAGCACGCGGCTCCCAGGAACGTGCCGCCGTTCGCCCACGCCTCGTCGTACAGCGACCCGTCCGGGAGGAGGTAGGCGCCCACCGCGGACAGGCCGAACCAGACCGAGCCCCACAGGTTGAGCGCCGTGATGTGCCAGTCCCGGTGGCCCGGCCGCCAGGACCACCACCGGTGCCCCGCCTCGGCGAAGGCGATGGCCGAGGCGACGAGGAAGCAGATCGAGCCGAACGCGTCCGGTCGCCACACGAGTCGTTCCGCCTGCTGCCCCACCAGGTCCCGGGTCGCGGCGAACGTCGTGACGTTGAACTCCAGCGTGCCGACGAACTGGATCGATGCCGCCCAGAACCCCATCAGCCAGGGGGTCCACCCGAACCAGCGGCGGCCGGCCTGGCGCACCACCTGCACGTAGCTGAGGAACGCGGCGGTGGTGAAGAACACCGAGCCCACGAAGTAGGTCCACGCCGTGGCGCTCGGCCCGACCGCGTCGGCGTACCACGGGATCGGCCCGAGCAGGAAGCACGTCGAGCCGATCACGAACAGCACCCCGATTCGCCACGTGAGCCCGCGGGAGGCGGGATCGGCCTTGCGATGCAGCCGCGCCGACCACTCCACGAGCCGCCCGTCGTGGTCGCGGTAGCGCACACGCGTGAGGAACGGCCGGGGTCCCTCGAGCGTGACGTCGGTGGCGTCGGCCGGGATGTGCAGCGGGCCCCGGGGGCCCGTGCCTGCCCCGGCGGTCAATGCCGGAACGACTCGGTGTGGCTGGGGTCGGCGGGCAGCCGACCGGGCAGGTGCTCGAGGAAGTCCGTGGCCCGGCGCAGGTCGTCCAGCAGCAGGTCGGCGAGGTCGCGCCCGAACCCGTTGCGCACGACGATCCGCAGCCCGGAGACGTCGGTGAGGTTGTCGGGCAGCGAGTACGCGGGGACCTGCCAGCCGCGCTCGCGCAGCTTGGCCGACACGTCGTAGACGGTGTAGTTGGTGACCTCCGGCTTCAGCCGGAAGAAGAAGACCGGCAGCTGCGAGCCGTCGGAGAGCAGCTCGTACGGTCCCATGTCGGCGATCTGGTCGGCCAGGTACATCGCGGTGTCGCGGCAGGCCTGCTGGACCTCCCGGTAGCCCTCGCGGCCCAGGCGGATGAAGTTGTAGTACTGGGCGATCACCTGGGCGCCCGGCCGGGAGAAGTTCAGCGCGAAGGTCGGCATGTCGCCGCCCAGGTAGTTCACGTGGAAGACCAGGTCCTCGGGCAGGTCCTCCGGCGTGCGCCAGACGACCCAGCCGACGCCCGGGTAGACCAGGCCGTACTTGTGGCCCGAGGCGTTGATCGAGCGGACCCGCGGCACCCGGAAGTCCCACTCGAGCTCGGGGTCGATGAACGGCGCGACGAACCCTCCAGAGGCCCCGTCGACGTGGATGGGCACGTCCGGCCCGCCCGAGGCCGCCCGCTCGTCGAGTGCGGCCGAGATCTCCTTGACCGGCTCGTAGGAGCCGTCGAACGTGGAGCCCAGGATCGCCACCACGCCGATCGTGCGCTCGTCGACGAGCTTGAGGGCCTCCTCGGCGTCGAGCTGCAGGCGGCCCTCCTCGATGGGGGCGTAGCGCGGCTCCACGTCCCAGTAGCGGCAGAACTTCTCCCACACCACCTGCACGTTGATGCCCATGACGAGGTTCGGACGATCGGTGGGCAGGCCGGCGGCCTCCCGCCGCTGCCGCCAGCGCCACTTCAGCGCCAGGCCGCCGAGCATGACGGCCTCGCTGGAGCCGGTCGTCGAGCACCCCGTGGCCTGCTCATGGGCGGGGGAGTGCCACAGCTCGGAGATGATCCGCACGCACCGCCCCTCGATGGCCGCGGTCTGCGGGTACTCGTCCTTGTCGATCATGTTCTTGTCGGCCGTCTCGGCGAAGAGCGCCTCCGCCTCGGGCTCCATGAACGTCGTGACGAACGTGGCCACGTTCTGGCGGGCGTTGCCGTCGAGCATGAGCTCGTCGTGGATCAGCCGGTAGGCGACGCGTGGGTCCATGCCGTCGTCGGGCAGGCGGTCCTTCGGGATGCCGGTCGTGGCGCCCGGCCGGGCGTAGACGGGGGCGATGGCGAGGCGCTCGAGCTCCAGGACCTCGGTGCGATGCAGGGGCATGGGCGCGAGCGTAGTCGCGCGGGCGGCCATGTCGACAGTCCGGGAACCGATCGTTCGCACACCTGCGGCAGCACGGTCACGTGCTCGTCCCGGCTGGGGCCAGGTGCTTGGTGGCCTCGCGCAGCGACAGCGCGGAGAGGCCCTCGCGATGGGCCTCGACGAAGGCCAGCACCTCCGCGGGGTGGCGTCGCGCGGCGTCGCGCAGCCCCCAGCCGATCCCCTTGCGCAGGAAGAAGTCGGTGTCCGTCAGGTTCGCCTCGCAGGCGGCGAAGAGGATCGCGAGGTCCACGGCGTCCCGGCGGCCGACCTGGAACACCAGGGCGATGCGCCGCACCCACAGGCGGGGGTCGCGCGCCCACGCGCCCACCTCGGCGTCCCACCCCCGGTGGCGCAGGCCGGTGCGTCCGATGCAGGTGGCCCACGCGTCGACGGTGTCCCACCACGGGCGCTCGAGGGCGAGCGCGCGCAGCGCCAGCAGGGCGTCGGGGGGCAGCGCCCGCTCGTGCCGGCGCACGAGGTCGACCGCCACGTAGGCGAACTCGCGCTCGGGAGCCCGGACCATGGCGTGCGCCGCGCCGAGCAGGTCCCGCGCGTCCGGCCCGGGCTCGAACCCGCGGATCCAGTCCCCGGTCGCCTCCCGGCGCGCGGGCGTGGTGACCCCGAGGAAGGGGGCCACGCCCTTCATGTAGGCAGCCATCACCGGGGCGCGGGCCGGGTCGGCCACCGGCGCGAGGAGCGCGCGGACCTCCGCGGCGGCGTCGCCCGACGGCGGGCTCCCCGCCGCCCCCACGTCCGCCGCATCCGCCACGTGCCCATCCTCCACCGGGTCCGGGCCGCCCCGCCCGGCGCGCCCGGCCACCGCCGGCCCGTCCCGTCCGGCGGGACCGTCGCCCGGATGGGAGACTCGGCCGATCCCGCCCCGGAAGGAGCCCGCATGCAGCCCGGCCTCGACCTGCAGCACGTCGACCCCGCCGTCCGCCCCCAGGACGACCTGTACGGCCACTTCAACGGGATCTGGCTCGCCGAGCACGAGATCCCCGCGGACCGGTCGGCCGACGGGGTCTTCCACGCGCTGCGGGACGCCTCGGAGCGTGACGTGCACGCGCTCATCGAGCGGTCCGCGCAGGACGCGGAGCCGGGCACGGTCGGGGCCAAGGTCGGGGCGCTCTTCGCCTCGTTCATGGACGAGGCGGGCATCGAGGCGCGCCGTCGGGACCCGATCGCGCCGGACCTCGCCGAGATCCGGACCGTCGCCGACACCACGGCCCTCGTGCGCACGATGGCCAGGTTGCAGCTCGACGGCTCGGTCGGGGGCTTCGTCGTGCCCTACGTCTACACCGACGTCGGCGATCCCGACCGCTACGCCGTCTACCTGCACCAGGCCGGCCTCGGCCTGCCCGACGAGTCGTACTACCGCGAGGAGCAGTTCGCCGCGATCCGTGAGCAGTACGTGGCGCACACCGCCCGGATGCTGGCGCTGGCCGGGTGGTCGCCCGACGAGGCCGAGGCGCAGGGCGCGGCGCAGGCGGTCATGGCACTCGAGACGGCGATCGCCAGCCACCACTGGTCCAACGTCGAGACCCGCGACGCCGTGAAGGCCTACAACCCGACGCCGATCGACGCGGTGCCGGCGTTCGTCACCGGCTACGGCGTGCGCGAGTGGCTCGGCGAGCTCGGGGCGCCCCTCGAGCACGTGCCCAACGTCGTCGTGCGCCAGCCCAGCTACGTCGCGGCCATCCCCGCCCTGCTCGCCGAGCAGCCGCTCGAGGCGTGGCGGCACTGGCTGGCGTGGAGCCTCGTGCGCGGCACCGCCCGGCTGCTCGACGCCGAGATGGTCCAGGCCAACTTCGACTTCTACGGCACGGTCCTCTCCGGCACGCCCGAGGTGAAGGAGCGCTGGAAGCGCGGCGTGGCGCTCGTCGAGGGTGCGATCGGGGAGGCCGTCGGCGAGCTCTACGTCGCCGAGCACTTCCCGCCGGAGGCGAAGGCGCGGATGCTCGTCCTGGTCGACAACCTCGTCGACGCCTACCGCCGGCGCCTCGAGGTGCTGCCCTGGATGGGTGCGCAGACCCGGCAGCGCGCGCTGGCGAAGCTGGCCGCCTTCACGCCCAAGATCGGGTACCCGGACCGGTGGCGCGACTACGGCACCCTGGAGGTGACCGCCGACGACCTGGTCGGCAACGTGCGGCAGGCGTCGCTGTTCGAGGCCCGCCGCGAGTGGGCGAAGCTCGGTGGGCCGGTCGACCGGCTCGAGTGGTTCATGACCCCGCAGACCGTCAACGCCTACTACAACCCGGGCATGAACGAGATCGTCTTCCCAGCGGCGATCCTGCAGCCCCCGTTCTTCGACATGGCCGCCGACGACGCGGTCAACTACGGCGCGATCGGCGCGGTGATCGGGCACGAGATCGGCCACGGCTTCGACGACCAGGGCTCGCGGTACGACGGGACCGGCCGGCTCGTCGACTGGTGGACCGCGGAGGACCGTGAGCGCTTCGACGCCCTCGCCGCGCGCCTCATCGCCCAGTTCGACGGGCTGCGCCCGCGTGCCCTGGCCGAGGGCGGGGTCAGCGGCGCCCTCACCGTGGGGGAGAACATCGGCGACCTCGGCGGGGTCGCGGTCGCGTACGAGGCCTACCAGCTGAGCCTGGGCGGCCAGCCCTCCCCGGTGATCGACGGCCTGACCGGCGAGCAGCGGTTCTTCCTCGGCTGGGCCCAGGCCTGGCGGGCGAAGTACCGGGAGGCCGAGGCCCTGCGCCTGCTGACGATCGACCCGCACTCGCCGCCGGAGTTCCGCTGCAACATCGTGGCGAACCTCGCCGAGTTCCACGCCGCGTTCGACGTGCAGCCCGGCGACGGCATGTGGCGGGACGAGGCCGACCGCGTCGTCATCTGGTAGCCGGCGCCGGCCGGGGCGTGTCGCTGCCCGCCGGCGGCGCGCGGCCTCGCCACACTGGCGGGATGGCTGAGCGACTCGCGCCCGTGGCCGCTGCGCCCCGGAGCACCTCCCGTCCCGAGCGCCCGCGCGGCCGGACCCGGCGCACGGCCCGCCGCCTGGTGGCCTGCATGGTCGCGCTCGCGGCGCTCCTGGCCGGGACCGTGGCGACCCTGCACTTCCTGGCGATCCATCGCTCCGCCCAGGAGATCCGGGCCACGGCGCTGGTCCCGCCGGAGCTGCCGGCGCGGGTCCTGGTGGTGATCGCCCGACCGGGCCAGGAGCTCCCGATGGCCGGCACGCTGGCCGCCCTCGACGACGCAGGGGCGCGCGTCGCCCTGCTCTCGCTCACCAGCGGCGAGGCGCAGGCCCCCGCGGTGGCGGAGCGCGAGCGACTGGTGGACATCCGCGCCGACGAGCTCGCGCACGCCACCGACGTGCTCGGCGTGGACGAGGCGATCCTGGCCGAGTACGCCGACGGGAGCCTGCTCGCCGCCGAGCCCGCGGAGGTCCAGGCGCGGATCGCGCGGGCGATCGCCGAGACCAAGCCGTCGGCGATCCTCACGGTCGGGGACAGCACCGGCCGGGACGGCGACGCCCAGGCGGTGGCCGCCTACACGCTGGCCGCCGCGCAGGCCGAGGGATCCCCGGTGGCCCGGGTGTGGACGGTCACCCGTGGCGACCGCGAGCTGGCGTGGAACGGCTGGGTGTCGGCACCGCTGGCCGCGCAGCAGGCGCCCGACCCGCAGGTCGCGGTGCGGATGGGGACCGCGGCGGCCACGACCAAGGGCGAGGCGCTGCTGGCCCACGGCACGCAGAGCCCCGACCTGGCCCGCAGCACCTACCCGTACGCCGACCGGGTGCCTCCGTGGGCGTACTTCCGGTTCTGGGACCGCGAGTACTTCGCCCTTGCCTGGGGCGTGCCGGTGGAGT
>JALOLH010000035.1 GCA_025456065.1 Candidatus Nanopelagicales bacterium
GACGCGTGGCGCTTCGGTGACGGAGGCTGGGCGCCTCGGCGGCGGCGAGCGCCGTCTTCGGCAGGACGCACACGATCCCGTCGTTCTCAGCGGACGCCGTGGACCCCGAGGGCCGCCCGGCACAGGAGTCCGTCGTTCTCGCCGGCTCCCGGGGACCCGATCCGACGGGTTCGTGCGCGCACGCACCTACGCATGGCGACGCCCGACTCGAGAACGACGGACGTGGGTGCGCCGGCGGTCGGGAGCCGGCAGGCGCGGGTGGGGTCAGAGCTCGATGCCGAGGCGGCGCGCTGAGCGCGCCCGCTGGCGCGCCGAGCGCATCCGGCGCAGGCGCTTGACCAGCATGGGGTCGGCCCGCAGGGCCGCGGGGTTGTCGATCAGCGCGTTCAGCAGCTGGTAGTAGCGCGTGGCCGAGCACTCGAACAGCTCGCGGATCGCCTGCTCCTTGGCCCCGGCGTACCGCCACCACTGCCGCTCGAACTCGAGGATCTGCAGCTCACGCTCGGTGAGGCCGGTCGACTCGGGACGGGACAGCGCCGCGGCCGAGGTCGCGTCGATGCCTGACTCCATTGGATCGGTCCTCCCGTTGCCACGAGGCGGCGTGCGTCGTCGAGTCTAGGCGAGTCGACCGACAACCCCGACGAACGCAGGGGCCGCGTGTCGGCGCCCATGGGGCGGGAGCAGGCGCAGGACTCACCCCAGGATCGGGAAGGTCGTGGCCACCGTGAGCGCCAGGGGCACGGCCTGGGCGGCGCCGGCCGCGAGGGGATCGCGCGACCACCACGCCACGACGCCCAGCAGGGCCAGGATCGGCACCATGAGTGGCACCGTCAGGGTGAGGAACCCGGGCGCCCCCAGCAGCAGCACGGCCCCGAGCAGCCCCGCCACGACGACGACCCTGCTCGCGACGAGTGACGCGGCGCGGCGCAGCCCCGCGAGCCCCAGCACCAGGCGGGCCTCCGCCCAGAACCACGCGACCAGCGCGACGAGCAGCACCGCGAGGACGACCCAGCGGACGCCGACCAGCGTGAAGGCCGCCCACGTCAACCGGGCCGGCAGGGCCAGGCAGGCCGCCAGCACGGCACCGGCCACCGCCCCCATGACGAGGCCACGTCGGGACCCCGCGGGGGCACGGCGTCGGCCTGCGGCGACCGCCAGGACCGCAGCGCCGACCCCGAACCATGCGAGCAGGTAGCCGACCACGGCCACCGGCACCCGCTCGCCGAGCCCCTGCAGCAGCAGGCCGCCGAGGCCCGCCGCCAGCGCCGCCAGCGCGAACCACCCCAGGGTCGGGACCAGGCGGGCAGGCGCCGCCGCGACGGGCGTCCGGGCGAGGATCGGCCGCGTGGCCAGCAGCCCGCCGAGCAGCACGAGGAGCAGGCCGAGCCAGCGGCCGTCCCCGACCAGCGGGGTGGCCGCCGCGGGGGCGACCGGGGCCGCCCCCGCGGCCGACGCGAACGGCGCCTGCACCCACGCGGCCACCTCGCGCGACGTCTGCGCGCGGTAGAGCACGCCGATGTGCTCCGCGCCGGCGATCTGCGCGGCCCGGCGCGCCGTGCCGTCGGCGAAGGACCCCACGGTGTCGCCGGGCTCTGCCTCCGGGTGGGCGACCTGCAGCCCGCGGACGGCGGCGTCGACGAAGCGCGCCTGCTCGGCCGAGCCCCACAGCAGCAGCAGGTTGCGCGGGCGGGCCGGGTCGGCGGGGAGGTCCTCGGCGGAGGGCAGCGAGATCGCCACCGTGGCCGCGGGGTCCCCGGCCTCCGGGTCGGCCGCGGTCGCCCACCGGGTGACCGCCCCCGCGCCCATCGAATGGCCCACCACCGCCACCGGCTGGCCGGTCCGCTCGGCCGCCAGGGCCACGGCCTCGGCGATCGCCGGCTCGAGCGCGCCGTCGGCCAGGGGCGCGGCGTTCCCGCCGTGACCCGGCAGGTCCGGCATCACGACGAGGTGCCCGGCGCGTGCCAGCACCGACCCCAGCGGATCCATCATGGCCGCGGCGCCGGAGAACCCGTGCGCGAGCACCACCGCGGGGGCGGCCGGGGTCCCGACGGGCTCGAGCACGCGGACCGGCGTGCTGCCGGCGGCCGCCGTGCTGCGAGGCACGTCGCGGGTCGCGCCCAGCAGGAGCGCCGCACCGGCGGCGATCAGCACCAGGGCGGCCGCCCACCAGAGCCGTGGGCGTCGCAGGGGCCGGGTCGCCGGGACCGGGGCGCCCGCCGGGGCCGCGGCGCCGGGCGCGCGACTGCTCACCGGAACCGACCCGCCGAGTAGTCCGCCGGGTCGACGTCGCGCTCGGCCAGGGCGTCGGGCAGGGGCGTGCCCAGGGCAGCCGCCGCGGCCAGCATCCCCAGGGCCGGGGCGGTCATGATCCCGAAGCCGCCCAGGCCCACGAGCCACACGAAGCCGGGGGTCTCGGGATCCGGGCCGACCACGGGCGCGCGGTCCGGTGCGAAGGTCCGCAGGCCCGCCCACGCGGTCCGGACGTGGCGCAGCTGCAGCGTCGTGGCCTCGCCGATCCGCTCCAGGGCGAGGGCGACGTCCTCGTCACGGGGGCGCGGGTCCCCGGGCTCCGACGGGGACTCGTCAGCCAGCGAGCAGAGCAGGGCGTCGCCCTCGGGCTTGAAGTACCACCCCTCGTCGAAGTCCTGCACCAGCGGCCAGCCGCGGGCGTCCAGGCCGGGCGGCAGCGTGGCGACGAAGGCGGTGCGGTGCAGGGGCCGCAGCCCGACGGGCCGCACGCCCGCCAGCGCCGCCACCCGGTCGCCCCACGCCCCGGCGGCGTCCACGAGCAGGTCGGTGCGCACCGATCCCTCCGGAGTCGCCACGGTCCACCCGGTCCCGTCGCGGGCGATGGCGGTCACCCGCTGGCCGGCGCGCACCGCACCGCCGGCCGCCCGCAGGGCGCGCAGGAACGCCTGGTGCAGACCCATGACGTCGATGTCCTGCGCGTCGGGCTCGAGCACGCCCCCGGCGAGGAGCTCGGCTCGCAGGACCGGGCACACGGCCGCGACCTCGTCAGGGTCCAGCCACCGGACCGAGGGCACGAGCACGGCGCCGTGCCGGGCATGCTCCTCCAGCGCCACCCGGCGCTCGGGGCCGCCCACGTCGAGCAGCCCGCGCGGGGCGAGCAGCGGCGCCTCGGCCAGGCCGTCGGGCGGCGCGGTGAGGAACGCACGGCTGGCCAGCGTGAGCCGGCGCACGGGATCGGCCCCGTAGTTCTCGAGGAAGACCGCGGCCGAGCGCCCAGTCGTGTGGTGGGCCAGCACGGGCTCGGCCTCGAGCAGGCGGACACGAGCACCGGCACGGGCCAGGAAGCACGCCGCGGAGGCGCCGGCGATGCCGCCCCCCACGACGACGGCGTCCACCGAGGTCAGGACCATGGGCGCATCGTGCCAGCGCCCGCCGGGCCGCAGCCATCGGGCCGGACAGGCCCCCGGCCGGGCGACGTCCGCCGGCCCGCCCCGTGCCGGGCGCTGGTCCTAGCCTCGTGGGATGGGTGCGATGCGTGGGGTCGCCGAGCGGCCCGGGGGGCTGCGCTCCATCCCGGGGTTCCTCGCACCCGAGGAGCAGGCGGAGCTCCTCGAGCGGATCCACGCGCTGGACTCCGGCTTCGGCCCACGTCCTCGCGGGGCCGCGCCGCACGTGGTGGCAGCACCACATCCCCGCGGTCCCGGCCGAGCGCTCCCCCATCACCCTGCGCACCCTGCGCCGGCACGCGGGGGTCGAGCTGGAGGCGAAGCCGGAGCGTTTGACAGATACCCCCGGGGGTATACATCCTTGACCCTGACAGACCCTCCCGTGCCGAAGGAGCCGCGATGATCGACCAGATCACCCCCGACCAGCTGCAGGCCATGATGGCCGGGCAGGACGTCACCCTCCTCGACGTCCGCGAGGTCGTCGAGTTCAAGGACGCCCACGTGCCCGGAGCGGTCAACATCCCGCTGAGCCTGGTGCCGGTCCGGATCCACGAGGTCCCCGCCGAGGCCGAGCTCGCCATCATCTGCCGCACCGGCAACCGCTCGATGCAGGCGTGCATGTGGCTGGCCCAGCAGGGTCGCCGCGCGGTGAACGTGCAGGGCGGCACCGTCGCCTGGGCGCAGGCCGGCAAGCCGCTGGAGTCGGGGGTGCCCGCATGAGCGCCCGCCCCACGGTCGTCGCCCTGGACACCCCCAACCTCGGTGACCGCTCCTACCTGGTCGCCCTCGACGGGCACGCCGTGGTCGTCGATCCGCAGCGCGACATCGACCGCATCCTCGCGATCGTCGAGCAGAACGGCTGGACCGTCACGCACGTCGTCGAGACCCACGTGCACAACGACTACGTCTCCGGCGGCCTGGTGCTCGCCGGCGAGCTCGGGGCCGAGTACCTGGTCCCCCGCGGCCACGACTACCGGTTCGAGGCCACCCAGGTGGGCGACGGCTCCACGTTCGAGTCCGGTGGGATGCAGTGGCGCGTCCTGCACACCCCGGGGCACACCCCGCACCACGTCTCGTACGCGGTGGCCGTGGCCGGCACCGACGCCGGCATCTTCACCGGCGGGTCGATGCTCTACGGCTCCGTCGGCCGCCCCGACCTCATCGGACCGCACGCCACCGAGGGCCTGGCCCACGCGCAGTGGCACTCGATGCGCCGGATCGTGGACGAGGTGGCCGCCGACGCCGACGTCTACCCGACCCACGGCTTCGGCTCCTTCTGCTCGGCGACGAACACCGTGGGCACCGCGTCGACGGTGGGGCAGCAGGCCATGAGCAACCCCGCGCTGCTGGTGGACGAGGAGACCTTCGTCAAGGAGCTCATCGACGGCCTGGACGCCTTCCCGGCCTACTACGCCCACATGGGCCCGGCCAACGAGCTGGGCGCGGGCCCGATCGACCTGTCGCTGCCGGCCCGGGCCGACGCCGGCGAGCTGCGCCGGCGCATCGACGCCGGCGAGTGGGTGATCGACCTGCGCTCGCGGGTGCTGTTCGGCCAGGGCCACGTCCGCGGCACGCTGTCGTTCCCCTCGGACGGCAACGCCGTGACCTACCTCGGGTGGGTGATCCCGTGGGGCACGCCGCTGACGCTGCTCGGCGAGACGCCCGAGCAGGTGCAGGAGTTCCAGCGCGAGCTGGTCCGCATCGGCATCGACCGGCCCGAGGCGCACGCCACCGGCCAGCCGACGGACTGGGCGCAGGACGCCGCGGACATCGTCGGCACCGAGCGGACCGACTTCGCCGGCCTCGTCGCGGCCCTGGAGGCCGACCCCGACCTCATCTACGTCGATGCCCGTCGCCGCTCGGAGTGGAGCGACGGCCACGTGGAGGGCGCCCGGCTCGTGCCGCTGCACGAGTTCCCGGCACGCATCGACGAGATCGCGACGTGGTCGCGCGCGGCGGCCCACGCCGGCGCCGACCCGCGGGTCTGGGTCAGCTGCGGCAGCGGCTTCCGTGCCAGCATCGCAGCCTCCCTGCTGCAGCGGGCCGGCGTGCCGGCGGTGCACGTCGACGACGCGTTCAACCGGGCCGCGAAGGCCGGCGCCCGGGTCGTCGTCGACCAGCACCCGGAGACCCTCGGGACGGCGTACACCGACTGATGACGCTGCTCCTCGCCGCCGCCGTCGGCATGCTCCTGGGCGCTGCCCTGGGCATGTTCGGCGGCGGCGGCGGCATCCTCGCGGTGCCGATGCTCGTCGGCCTGCTGGGGATGGACGTCGACCAGGCCGCGACCGCGAGCCTGGTCATCGTGCTGTTCGGCGCGATCGGCGGGCTCGCCTCGCACCACCGTGCCGGGCGGGTCATGTGGCGCGAGGGGATCATCTACGGCGCCACCAGCGTGGTGGGCACCACGCTCGGCGCGCTGCTCGCGGCCCAGGTCGCCGACTGGGTCAAGCTCACCGCGTTCACCGTGCTCATGGTCGCCGCCGGCATCGCCATGCTGCGCTCCGCCCGCCGGCAGCCGGCCACCCGCGGCGTGGCCCAGGCCAACCTCGTGGGAGCGGGCGCGGCGCCCGGCGATCCCGGGGCGGTCCTCATCGACATCCCGGCCGCCGACGTGCCCGCGGCCCTGGGTCCCGGCCGGGCCGAGGACCCCGACGCGGGGGCCGACCCGGCTGCCGGTGCCGGTGCCGCGGCCGAGGCGGCGCGGCGCACCTCGGTGCCCCTGCTCCTGCTGCTGGCCACCGGCACCGGGCTGGTCACCGGCTTCCTGGGCGTCGGCGGCGGCTTCCTCGTGGTGCCGGCCCTCGTGCTGTCGCTGCGGATGCCGATCGCCCGGGCCACGGCCACCGGCCTGGTCGTGATCGCGATCGCCTCGATCACGGCGCTGGTCGTGCGCCTCACCCACTCGGGGGCCGTCAGCGAGCCGGGGCTGGTCGCCCTGCTCGTCGTGGCCGCGGTGGGCTCCTCGATGCTGGCCGCACGGTTCTCGGGGCGACTGTCCCCCCGCGCCCTTGGCACCGGGTTCGCGCTGCTCGTGCTGGGCATGAGCGGCCTGGTCGCGGCCCAGGCCGTGGCCGCCCTGCCATGACGGGACCTTGGTCCCTCGGGTCAGGGCCTCCTCACCGTGCCCCGGGGGGTATGGCGGGTCTAGGCTCGACCGCGGTTCGAAAGGAGCCCCCATGGCACGCGTCGTCATCCTCGGGGCCGGGATCTCCGGCCACACCGCCGCCCTGCACCTGCGCCGCCCGCCGAGCAGGTCACGTTCCCCCTGGCGCCGATCTACCAGCGCAAGGGCATCGTGTTCCACCAGGCGCTCGGCGTGGCGATCCATCCCGAGGGCAGCGCCGAGCGGCCGGTGCCGTTCGTCGAGATCCGCTCCACCGACCCGGCCCGGGCCGGCGAGACCGCGACGCTGACCTACGACTACCTGGTGAACGCGACCGGCCCGAAGCTGAACTTCGCCGCCACCCCGGGCCTGGGCCCAGAGGGCAACAGCCTCTCGGTCTGCACCGCGAGCCATGCCGTCGAGGCCGCCGAGCGCCTCCAGGAGTGCATCGAGCGCATGCGCGCCGGCCAGCGCCAGACCCTGGTCATCGGCACCGGCCACGGCACCTGCACGTGCGAGGGTGCCGCGTTCGAGTACGCCTTCAACGTGGAGCACGAGCTGCGTGAGGCCGGCGTGCGCGAGATGGCCGACATCATCTACCTGAGCAACGAGTACGAGCTCGGCGACTTCGGCGTCGGGGGCATGGTGTTCACCCAGAAGGGCTTCCAGACCACCAGCAAGACGTGGACCGAGTCGCTGTTCCGTGAGCGCGGCATGCGCGCCGTCCTGCAGGCGCACGTGCACAAGGTGGAGCCCGGCCAGCTGACCTACGAGCAGCTCGACGGCAGCATGCACACCCTGGACTTCGACTTCGCGATGCTGCTGCCGCCGTTCCGCGGTGCCGACCTCGTCGCGTACGACGCGCAGGGCAACGACATCACGAGCACCCTCTTCGCGCCCAGCGGGCTGATGAAGGTCGACGCCGACTACACCAGCAAGCCGTTCGAGGAGTGGCGCGCCGAGGACTGGCCGCACACCTACCAGACCCCGTCGTACCCGAACGTCTTCGCCGTCGGCATCGCGTTCGCCCCGCCGCACCAGATCTCACGGCCGCGCACCAGCCCCAACGGCACGCTGATCGCCCCGGCGCCGCCGCGCACCGGCATGCCCTCGGGCGTGATGGGCAAGGTCGTCGCCGAGAACATCGCGGCCATGATCGACAGCGGCTCGACCACGCCGAAGCACACCGCCTCCATGGCCCGGATGGGCGCGGCCTGCATCGCCTCGGCCGGCGCCGGGCTGCGCCGGGGCACCGCCGCGGCCATGACGATGTACCCGATCGTGCCCGACTACCAGCGGTGGCCGGACTCCGGCGGCCGCAGCCCCAAGGACACCTACGGCGAGATCGGCCTGGGCGCGCACTGGATCAAGACGCTGCTGCACTTCATGTTCATCTACAAGGCCAAGGCCAAGCCGGGCTGGTTCCTGATCCCCGAGTGACGCCCCACGCACCGGGCCAGCACCAGCGCACAGGAGGACACCCATGGAGAACGCCGTCGACAGCATCGCGCAGGCGCCACTGCCCACGGAGAAGACCGTGCGCAGCCGGACCAACCTGGTCGTGCAGGCCTGGCGCTTCGCCGCGATCAACCTGCGGATGATCGCGATGATCCGCAAGGGCCACGACTGAGCGGCACCCCGACCAATCCGGGCCCCCGGTGGCGGCGAATGCCCCACGACGCACCCGCCACCACCGGAGGACCCCGATGCCCGCACACCCGCTCGCCGCAGCCGGCCCCCTCGCGCTCGCGCTGGCCCTGACCCTCGCCGGCTGCTCCTCGGAGGGCACGGCCGCCGACGCCGGCGCGGCCGGGGCCGCGACCTCGACGGCCGCCTCCCCCTCGCCCAGCACCGAGGCCACGCCTGCCGACACCGCCGAGCCCTCCGATGCCGCCACCGAGGCGCAGCCGGGGGCCTGGGTCGACCTGGCGGCGTACGAGGCCGATCCCGCCACCTTCCACGACGCCGGCGACGTGGTGCTGTTCTTCAACGCGGACTGGTGCCCCACGTGCCGCACCACGGTGCAGAACCTCGACGCCCAGGGCGTGCCCTCCGGGCTCACCGTGGTCAGCGTGGACTTCGACGACAGCACCGACCTGCGGCAGCGCCACGGCGTGACGGTCCAGCACACGTTCGTGCAGGTGGACCCCGAAGGCGCCGCGGTCACGAAGTTCACCGGCAGCCTGACCGGCGCGGACATCGCCGCGGCGACGGCCTGACGGGGCCGACGGGTCCGCCATGCTCGAGCTGATCGGGGCCTTCCTCGCCGGGGTGCTCACCACCCTGGCCCCCTGCGTGCTGCCCGTGCTGCCGGTGATCGTCGGCGGCTCGGTGGCCGGCGTCGTCGGGGAGCCGGAGCGGGCCGGCGCCATGGTCGGGCCCGGGGGCGCGGGCGCGCCGGCCCTCGCGGCACCCGCCCGGGTGCGCTCGGCGGCCCTGGCCCGGGCGCTGGTCATCACCACGTCGCTGGGCGCCTCGATCCTGCTGTTCACGCTGGCGCTCAAGGCCTCGACCGCGCTCATCGGCATCCCGCCGCAGGCCTGGCAGTGGATCTCCGGGGGCATCCTCATCGGCCTGGGGGTCATCGGGACCTGGCCCGGGGTGTGGGACCGGATCTCGGCCCGGCTGGGCCTGGCGGCCCGCTCGGCCCGGGGGCTCGGGGCGGCCCGGTCCCGCGACGGCGTCGGTGGCCAGGTGCTCACCGGCGCCGCGCTCGGCCCGGTGTTCACCTCGTGCTCGCCGCTCTACGGCTACGTGATCGTCACGGTGCTCCCCGCCGAGCCGGCCCGGGGCCTGGTGCTGCTGGTCACCTACGTGCTCGGCCTGTGCGCCACGCTGCTGGCGATCGCGCTGGCCGGGCAGCGGGTGGTCCGCCGGTTCGGCTGGGCGGCCGACCCGCACGGCTGGCTGCGCCGCGGCCTGGGGATCGTGTTCATCGTCATCGGCGTGCTGGTGGCCACCGGCTGGATGCGTGGGATCGAGACCTGGCTGATCGAGCACGCACCGGTCGCGCCCTGGAACCTGGACCCGGTCGGCCTGACCTGATGCGACGATGCACGCCGTGACCGCCACCGACCCGGGCCCGAGCCCCAGCGCGCTGCTGGCCCGGGTCGCGCACGGCGACGAGAACGCGTTCCGGGCCCTGTACCGGCTGCTGGGGCCGAGCGCCTACGGGCTGGCGCTGCGCGTCACCCGCGACGAGCACCTGGCCCAGGACGTGCTCCAGGAGGCCTTCGCCGACGTGTGGGCCCAGGCCGGACGCTTCGACCCCGCCGCCTCGTCGGCCCGGGCGTGGGTGGTGATGCTGACCCACCGGCGCGCCGTGGACCGGGTCCGCCGCGAGCAGTCCGACCGCGACCGGGCCGCGCGCTGGGCCACGACCAGCCGCGAGCGCGAGCACGACGGCGTGGCCGAGGTGGTGGCCCTGCGTGCCGAGCACCGGGCGGTGCGGGCCGCGTTGGACGGGCTGACGCCGCTGCAGCGCGAGGCCCTCGAACTGGCCTTCCTCGGGGGGCTGACCCACACCGAGGTCGCCGCGGCCCTGGACATCCCGCTGGGCACGGCGAAGACCCGCATCCGCGACGCCCTGCGCAGCCTGCGCGCCGCACTGGAGGAGGCGGTATGAGCGCTGAGATCCACGACCTGGTCGGCGCCTACAGCGTCGACGCCCTCGACGACGCCGAGCGAACGGCGTTCGAGGCCCACCTGCCGAACTGTGCCGCGTGCCGTGAGGAGGTCGCCGCCTCCCGCGAGGCGCTCGGGGCGCTCGCCGGGGCGCGGTCGATCGCGCCGCCGGCGTGGCTGGAGGACGCCGTCGTCGCCGCGGCGGTGCAGCGCCCCCCGGCGACCAGCGCGGCCAGCCCGGAGGGCCCGTTCGAGGCCCCCGTGCCGGCCCGCCGCGCGGGGTGGTCGCGGGGCATCCGGATGCTCGCCGCCGCGGCGGTCGTCGCGGTGGTGTTCGCCGGCGGGGCTGCGGTCGGCCGGCTCAGTGCCCCCAGCGGCCCCGACACGACTGTCGCCGCTCCGATGGAGCTGGCGCTGGCCGTCGCCGCTGCGCAGGACGCGCAGATGGTCCCGGTCGAGGTGATGGGGGCCCCCTCGCGCGTCGTGGTCAGCGGCGAGATGGGCAAGGCCGTCTTCCTGGCCGAGGACCTCCCCACCCCCGCCAAGGGCCAGTGCTACCAGGTGTGGCGGGTCGCGGCGGACGGCACGAAGACCTCGGCCGGGGTGTTCACGCCGGATCCGGACGGGCACGTCGTGGCGGTGCTCGAGGCGGAGCCCGGCACCTCGGCGTTCGTCATCACGCTGGAGCCGCCGGGCGGCTCCAAGGCGCCGAGCGGCCCGATGGTGGGCCAGGCCGACGCCTGACGCTCACACCACCGGGGCGACGCCCACCCGGTCGACCGGGACGATGTCCTTGCCCAGCGGCATCAGGGAGACCGGGACCAGCTTGAAGCTGGCGATGCCCAGCGGGATGCCGATGATCGTCAGGCACATGGCGACGCCGGTGAGGATGTGCCCCAGCGCGAGCCACCATCCGGCCAGCAGGACCCACACCACGTTGCCCAGGAACGAGCCCAGGCCGGCGCTGGGCTTGCCCACGATCGTGCGCCCGAACGGCCAGAGCGCGTAGAGGCCGATCCGGAACGACGCGATGCCCCATGGGATGGTGATGACGAGGATGCACAGCAGCACGCCCGCCGCCATGTAGCCGAGGAACATCCAGAACCCCGACAGCACCAACCAGATGATGTTCAGCAGCGTCCGCATGAGCGCATCCAAGCAGGCCCACGTGTCGGGCGTGCGTGAGACGATCGCTGACATGGGCCTCCAGCTGACCGGCGAGCCCGCCGCCGACCGTGTCCTCGACGAGCACCCGTTCGCCCTGCTGGTGGGGATGCTGCTCGACCAGCAGTACCCGATGGAGCACGCGTTCCGCGGCGGCTGGAAGGTCCTCGAACGCTTCGGGACCCTCGACCCGGCTGCGATCGCGGCAGCCGACCCGGAGGCGTTCGTCGCCCTGTGCAGCCAGCCGCCGGCCATCCACCGCTACCCCAGGGCGATGGCCGCCCGGGTGCAGGAGCTCGCCGCGATCGTCCAGTCCGAGTACGACGGCGACGCCGCCCGGCTGTGGAACGGGGCCACCAGCGGCCGGGACCTGCTGGCGCGGATCGAGGCACTGCCCGGCTTCGGCCGGCAGAAGGCCAGGATCTTCGTCGCGCTGCTGGGCAAGCAGCTGGACGTCCGGCCCGACGGCTGGACGGCCGCGGCCGGGGACTACGCCCTCGACGGGTACCGATCCGTGGCCGACGTCGTGGACGGCGCCTCCCTGCAACGGGTGCGCACGTTCAAGCAGGAGCAGAAGGCGGCGGCGCGTGCGGGGAGCGGCGGTTGAGCCGGGCGGGCGCCGGCCGCGCACCTCGACCGACCGGGCGACGGCCGAACGGGCGCAGGTGCTGCGGTCCACCCCCGTGGTCCTTGACCCCGTTCCCGGCGCGGTGGCCCAATGCACGCGATGAGTGACGCGACCCAGGGCTCCGATCCCGGCACCGCGCGCACGCCCCTGCTCTGGGGCGTGGTGCTGCCGCTCGCCCTCATCCTGATCATCCTGGTCGGCGACATCCTCGAGGGACCGAAGACCGCCTTCGTCGGGGTCCTCGCCGTCGTGCCGATGCTCGCGGCGGTGTTCGCGGGGCCGGCAGGCACGGCCCTCGTGGGGGGCATCACCTGGGGTTCGGCGCTCGTCTTCGGGCTGATCGCCGAGGACGGCCACTCCCCCGCCCAGTACGTCCGGCTGACCATCATCGCCGTGGTGTCGCTGCTCGCCGTCCTGGCCAGCCGGGCCAGGGTGCGCAACGAGGAGGCATCGGCACGCGCCTTCCGCGACGCGGCCCTCGCGCAGCAGCTGCGGGTGCAGGCGCACACCGACGAGCTGACCGGGTTGCGCAACCGCCGTGGGATCCGGGAGTGGGCCGGGGCGGAGACGGACGCGGTCAGCACGGTCGCGGTGGTCGACTGCGACGGGCTCAAGGCCGTCAACGACGAGCACGGCCATCTCGCCGGCGACGCCTACCTGCGGGTCATCGCCGAGCGGCTCACGGGCGCGCTGGCGTCCGACGACGCCGTGGCGCGCTGGGGCGGCGACGAGTTCCTCGTGATGGTCCGGCTGCCGCAGGATCGCGCGGTGCCGGTCCTGGAACGCCTGCGCGAGACCATCGCGACCCACCCGGTCAGCCTCGGCGGCACCCTCGTGGCGGCCTCGGTCTCGATCGGTGCCTCCGAGTGGCGCCCGGGCGAGCCGCTCGACCTCGCGCTCAAGCGTGCCGACGCGGCGCTCTACGACGCCAAGGAGTCCGGCCGCAACCGCGTGTCGTGCCACGCCTGACACCCGCGGCCGGGGGCGACGCGGACGTGGCTCAGGACGCCTGCCGCTCGTGCCGCCCCTCGGCGAGCTCCTCGACGAGCTTGGCGCAGAACGCCGGGAGGTCGTCGGGCGTCCGGCTGCTGACCAGGCCCTGGTCGACCACGACCTCCTCGTCGACCCAGTCCGCACCTGCATTGCGCAGGTCGGTGCGCAGGCTGGGGTAGGAGGTCATGCGACGGCCGGCCACGACGTCGGCGTCGGTGAGGATCCAGCCACCGTGGCAGATGACGCCCACGGGCTTGCCCTGGTCGAAGAAGCCGCGCACGAGCGCCACGGCCCGCTGGTCCATGCGCAGGTGGTCACCGTTGACCACGCCGCCGGGCAGCACGAGCCCGTCGAAGTCCTCCGCCCGCGCCTCGGCCACGGCCACGTCCACCGAGGCCTCGTGCCCGCGCTTGCCGGCGATCGCACCCGTGGACGGCGCGACGAGCACCGCCTCGGCGCCGGCGCCGGTCACCGCATCCCACGGGGCGGTCAGCTCGGAGTCCTCGAACCCGTCCGTCGCCAGGAACGCGACGCGCTTGCCGCTCAGCTGGGCCATCTGTCGTCTCCTCGAGTCGGTTGCCACTGCCCCACCGCCTACCCCGTGCGGCGGGGACGAACCAGCCTCCCACCCTGCCCGCGGCCACTCGGGCCCACGGGTGCCCGTCGCCGGGTCGGGAGCCGGCGCAGGTCAGCCCTGCTCCCCTGCGCCGCCCTGCGGCTTGGTCAGGACCGCGTGCATGGCGGCCCGGACCCGGTCGGGCATGACCCGGGCGGCCGCCTCCTGCACCGTGTTCAGCGGGTTCCCGGCGACCACCCGGTCCGAGCCCCCGAGCACCGCCTCGTACCCCTGTCGGGCGACCTTCGCCGGGTCGTCCTTCGGGCCCCGTCCGACCCGGGTGCTGGCCTGCATCCGGGCCCGCCGGAAGAAGTTGGTGTCCGTGGGCCCGGGCTGCAGCGCGGTCACGACGACACCACGACCGGCGAGCTCGCCGCGCAGCGCCTCGGCGAGGGACTGCACGAACGCCTTCGAGGCGCCGTAGGTGGCCTGGTAGGGGGCCGGCATCGTCGCGGCGATCGAGGACGTGAAGAGCAGCCGGCCGCTGCCCCGCTGGTGCATCTCGCGCGCGGCGAGCTTGGCGAGGTGGACCGTCGAGGTGACGTTGAGGGCGACCACCTGCAGGTCCTCCTCGAGGGGGATCTCGACGAAGCTGCGGCCGCCGGCCCCGACGCCCGCGTTCAGGGCGACGAGATCGACCTCGCGGCCGCCGCCCGCGGTCGCCCGCTCCCACAGCTGCTCGACGCCCTCGGCGCTGCTGAGGTCGACCTGCACGGTCTCGACCCGGCCCTCGCCGCCGTCCCGGGACAGCTCCTCCGCGGCCATCATGATCGACGGGTCCTCGGCGGCGGCGACGACCGTCCAGCCGTCCTGGAGGAGCAGCCGGGCGAGCTCCTTGCCGATGCCGCTCGAGGCGCCGGTGACCACGGCCACGGTGGGGGTGACGCCGCGGGCACGGGCGATGCCCCGGTCGGCGCTGGTGGTGGCGTCCTGCGTGTCGGGACGGTCGATGGTCTCGGTCATGGCGGCGCTCCTGCGCTTGCGGGGAGGTGGACGGCCACCACCTGCCCAGCCGGAGCGATGCCATTCCCGAGCTGACGTTCCGGTCCGGGACGCAGATCGCGGGAGCCACGTGCTGGCGAGCGGGGCTACGCCAGGGCCTGGGTGACCACGGACACGCCCTCGCGGTGGACCACGTGGGCATGGGCACCGTTCACGAGGGGCAGGTACGGCGGCCAGTGCCCGCAGTCGACGCCGGCCACGATGGGGACGCCGAGGCCGCCGAGGGCGTCACGCACGGCCTCGTCCTGGGTCAGCGTCGGGGCGTCCGGGGCGTGCGTGCGCCCGACGAGCACCGCCGTGGCGCCGTCGAAGAAGCCGTTCAGGCGCATGCCGTGGAGGTGCCGGCAGACGGCGAAGGCGTCGGCCCCGGCTGCCTCGACGAAGACGACGAGGCCGTCGCCCAGCCCGGCCAGGGCGGAGGTGTCGGCGAACCTCGTCCCGGCGAGGTTCGCGAGGATCTCGATGCACCCGCCGATCAGGCGCCCCCGCACGTCCACGGGTCCGTCCGGGTCATCCAGCCGGCGCCACCCCGGCCCGAGGTCGAGGACGTACTCGTGGTCGGTGGGATGGGTGGCGTAGTCCACGAACTCGCGGCGGTGCCGCCCCGGGGGGGCCTGGCGGAACGTGCTGCCCGGCGGCATCGCGACGATGTCGAGCCAGCCGACCAACCCATCGGGGACCCGGTAGGGCGTGTCCATCAGGTTGTTGCCGTGGATGGTCGCCACCCCGGCGACGAGGGTGAGTGGCGTCAGGAGCGTGGACAGGTCCGAGAACCCGACCACCCAGGTGGGCTCGGCCGCAGCGATCGCGTCCCAGTCCAGCAGGGGGATCAGGTCGATCGCCGTCTCGCCGCCCCAGGGCGGGACGATCGCGCGGACGGCCGGGTCGAGCAGCATGGCCTGCAGCTCGGCGGCCCGCTGCGGCGCCGGGGCGCTCACGTGGCTGGCGCCCGCCATGCACGCGCCGATCCGGACGTCGTAGCCACGGGCACGGACCGTCTCGACCGCGACCTGCAGCCGAGGCTGCAGCGCGGGAGCGACCCCGGACGAGGGGCTGGTGACGCCGACCGTGTCGCCGGGGCCCAGGGGGCGCGGGAAGCGCAGGTCCATCCGGCCACGGTAGGGCCGGCGGCGGGTACCCGCCGGGCGGCGGCGGGGACACGGCGGCGCGGCGGCGCGGATGCACGCCGGCGCGGCACCGAGGGTTTCGCACCGGCGCGCGGTCCGAGTTCCTACTGGGCCGCGCCTCCGCGGCGCCGGGGCAGCACGTGCATCGCGGCCACGACCACGGCGCCCACCACGAGGCCCAGCAGCGCCGAGGCCAGCGTGTTCGTGAGCCACGCGAGCGCGCCACCCAGCGCGGGGACCAGGCCGGCGACTGCCTCCTCGGCGTGGTGCACGGCGTCGTACAGCCAGTGCCAGCCCAGCTCGTCCAGCCCGACGAGCAGGATGTGCCCGCCGACCCACAGCATGGCCACGATGCCGATCGTGGACAGCGCGCGCAGCAGGGCCGGCATGGCCTTGACCAGGCCGCGGCCGACCCGCTGCGACATCGGGCTCTCCCGCTCGGCGAGGTACAGCCCGATGTCGTCCATCTTCACGATCAGCGCGACCACGCCGTACACCAGCGCCGTGATGGCGATCGCGACCATGGTGAGGATGATCGCCCGGGACACCAGCGGCTCGTCGGCCACCTCGTTCAGCGCGATCACCATGATCTCCGCCGAGAGGATGAAGTCGGTCGTGATCGCGCCGCGGACCATGACGTCCTCGTGGTCCTTGCCCTGGGCGGCGGCCGGGAGCCCGTCACCCTCCTCGTGGTGGCCGCTGACCACCTCCCAGATCTTCTCCGCCCCCTCGTAGCAGAGGTACGTGCCGCCGAGCATGAGGATCGGGGTCAGCAGCCAGGGCAGGAACTGGCTGAGCAGCAGCGCTGCGGGCAGGATGAAGAGCAGCTTGTTGCGGATCGAGCCCAGCGCGATGCGGCGGATGATCGGCAGCTCGCGGTTGGCGGTGAACCCGTGGACGTACCGCGGGGTGACGGCCGTGTCGTCCACGACGACGCCGAGCGACTTGCTGCCGGCCTTCCCCGCCGCTGCTCCGATGTCGTCCACCGAGGCGGCGGCCAGCTTGGCCAGCGCCGCGATGTCGTCCAGCAGGGCTGCCAGTCCGCCGCTCACCGGGCGAGGGTAGCCGGCCGGGGCTGGACCTGTCGGTGCTGGCGCTGCGCGGGACGCGAATCGCGGGGCCTGCCGGCGGGCGTGGAGCGCGGGGGCCCGGGCGTGGAGCGTGCGTGCTGGAGGTCCGGGGGAGCTCGCGACCCCCGTCGAGTGCCGGTTCGTGGTCGCCGCAAGGGAGGGCCCGACCATCCACCGTCGGCCGCACGTGCCGTTGACGCCCCCGTCGGGCACCGCTAGGGTGATACTGGTTCGAACACGCGTGCTACTCCTCACGTTTGTGTGGGTAGAGGGATGCGGATTCCGCTGCAGCACAGGTAGACCATGGCGATCAGGGCTGCCGCGTCGTGGTGTCCGTAGCCGCGTCGCTGGATCAGGCGGACTTTGCCGTTGATACCTTCGACGCGGGAGTTGGAGAGGTCCAGGACGACGGCATTGAGGATCTGGTCACGGTGCGTGGCCACCGTGCGGGCCAGGTTGGCCATGGGTCGTAGGTGGCTGTGGCTGGCGTCGTCGATCCACTGGTCCAGGTAGTGGCCGGCTCGGGCGGGGGGCACATCGCGGTAGAGGGCGCGGAGTTGCTCCTTGAGCTGCCATGCCCGGTAGACGTCGACGTGGCGGTGGCTCAGCGCGGCGAGGAGGGCGTGGTGGGCTGGGTCGAGGCGTTCGGCGCTGGCTCGGAGTGCGTAGCGGGTGGCGCGCCAGGTGCTGCGGGTGGGTCGTCCCTGGGAGTCGGCTGACGGGGAGACCTGGACCCGAGCGGCGGTGAACACCTGGTCCAGGGCCCGGTTGGCCAGCTGGATGACGTGGAACGGGTCGAACGCGATCGCTGCGTGGGGCACTTGGGCCTCGGTCTCGGATCGGTAGGCACTGCCCATGTCCATGCTGACCGCCTCCAGCCGGAGACGCCGGCCCGGGCCGAGCTGCTCGTAGAACCCGCGCAGCGCTGCACGGTCCCGGCCCTTGGCGGCCCACACGACCTCGCCGGTGTCGTGGTCGACGACCAGGGTCAGGTACTTGTGGCCGCGCCGGTAGGAGATCTCATCGACCCCGACCCTCAGCAGGTGGTCGAACCGGTGGTCTGCCAGATGGTCAGCGACCACCCGGCGCACCACGTGGTCGACGGTGCGCCACGCGCAGCGCAGCAGCGCGGCGACCGCGGACTTGTCCATCCGCTGGGCCAGCCAGGCCACCAGGTCCTCGAACACCTGGGTGTGCCTGGCGCCGGGGCGGGCCCAGGGCACCACCTCGGTCCGGATACGTCGACACCTGCGGCAGGCGACCCGGGCGATCCGGGCCTCCAACCAGACCCGGCACGCTCCGAAGTCCAGATGCCGCCAACGCCGCGTGGACATGTCGTAACCAGCGCGGGTCCGAGCCCCGCACGGACACTGATGCAGGACGGTCGAGCGCCGTACCACCAAGACCAGCCCAACGTCGGTGAACCGAACTCCGACCACCCGGGTTCCGGCCAAACCCAACACGCGATTGAATGCTGTCGTGACGCGCACGTGTGTCACCGCACTTCCAGGTTCGTAGAGGCTTCAGCAACCCCGAACCTAGAACCGGTGACCCGTGCGCGTCCGCATCGCAGAACGCCTCAGAACCCCCGTGTCACAACCTGCCAACCCCCGCCCTCACCACCCACGGGAAGAGCAGGAGTAGCACACGCGTTCGAATCAGATGGGGGACAGCATGATCATCCTGGAACTCGTGGTCCGCGACGGGGCGGGCCGGGTCCTGGACCTCGAGGCGCTCGACGTCGCCGAGGTCGTGGAGCTCGCGGGCGACGCTCCGCCCCCCGAGAGGATGGCGAACGACCCCGAGCTCGGCCTCGACGTCCGCGCATGGGGAGCGGCGCACCTGTCGATGGAGGGCGTGGACCGGACGCTGCGGCAGGTGCACGCGCTGCGCACTGCGTGCGTCGCTGCCGTCGCGGACGCCGCTGACGCCGCCAGTGGCGGGTTCGGGGAGCGCGCGCTCGACGAGCTCATGACCGGCCTGCTCGTGTCACGCCGTTCCGCCCAGCACACGCATGGCCAGGCGCAGGTGCTGCGATCGCAGCCGGAGGTCTGGGCGGCGCTCGCCGCCGGCTCGATCGACCTGACCCGAGCGGTGATCCTCGCCGACGCGCTCCTGGCGATCCCCGAATGGGACGACGAGGGCGCGCGACGACCGACGTTCGAGGACGAGCGCACGACCCTGCTGGCCGTCGGACTGCCCTACGCGCGGGAGCGCACCGCGCGGCGGCTCGAGCAGTACCTGCGCCGACAGCTGTCCGGGCTGGGCTGCGAGGACCGAGCCAGGCGGCGGCGCCGGGCACTCGTCCAGCGAGGGGTCTGGATCGCCCACGACGGCGACGGCACGGCGGACATCACCGCCCGCCTGAGCAGCGAGGACGCCGAGCGCGTCTACGCAACCATCCGTTCGATGGCCCTGGCCGACCGCAACGGGGATCCGACGCAGGGCGAGCCGCACTGCCCCGATCCCGCCGCGCCGATGGACACGTGGATGGCGGCGGCCCTCGTCGATGCGGTCCTCGGAACCGGTCGGGCGCTGCCCCGGCACCGGCACCCCGGCGCGCACCCGGAACCTCCCGGCAGTGGGACGGCCGCCGATGCAGCGGGGTCCGATGAGGCCGGACCTGCCCCTGCCACGACCCAGACGGTCATCAACGTGACGGTCCCGATCGCATCACTGGCGGGGCTCACCGACGAGCCCGGGACGATCAACGGGTTCGGCGTCATCCCGGCGCAGCACGCCCGACGGTTGGCGGCGGGCGACGCCCGCTGGCGCCACGTGCTCACGTGCAGGACGACCGGCGCGCTGCTGGACGTCGGGAGCCTGTCGTACCGCCCGCCGGCACCGCTGGCCCGGCACGTCCGGCTGCGGGACGGCACGTGTCGGTTCCCGGGCTGCGCCGTGCCCGCCCGCGAGTGCGATCTGGACCATCTGGTCCCGTTCCCCGACGGTCCGACCTCGGCGGCAAACCTGCACGCGCTGTGCCGACGGCACCACGGCCTCAAGCACGAGGGCGGGTGGCGGGTCCAGGCGGTCCGCGACGGCGGACTGCGCTGGACCAGCCCACTGGGCGCACAGGCGACCACCTACCCCGACGACACCTGGGCAGCCGTGGCCTGAGCCCGGCGCGCTCGTCGCCTGGCGCTGCAACCGTCGCCTGAGCCCAGGACGTCGACCGCGCGAGCCGAGCCCCCGTTCGGAGCACGCCGCGCGGCCTGTCGTCGCCCGGCTAGTCTCCGGCGTCATGACGGTCAATGAGGCGCGCCTGCCGTGGTCCGCCGGCACCTGGACGATTCCCCCGGCAGCCGTCGAGCAGGTCGGTGATGACCTCGTGGTCCAGTGCGTGGAGGGCAGCGACGCGTGGCGGATCACCTCGTACGGCTTCGTCCACGACGATGCGCACGGCCTGCTCGCCGACCTCCCCGACGCCGCGGCGATGGAGGTCGCCTTCCTCCTTTCCGGGGACCAGCAGTTCGACCAGGCGGGGTTGCTCCTCCGCGCCGACGATCGCACCTGGATCAAGGCCGGGGTGGAATACGCCGACGGGCATCTCAACGTCGGCGCCGTGGTCACGCGCGAGGTGTCCGACTGGTCGACCTGGCCGGTGGCGTGGGCGCAGCAGGAGATCCGCATCCGGGCCAGCCGGAGCCGCGACGCCGTGACCGTCCGGGCCAGGGCATCCGGGGAGCCGTGGCGCCTGGTCAGGCTGGCGCCGATCGATCCGGCACTGCCCTGGCGAGCCGGCCCCTTCGCCTGCGCGCCGACGCGCGCCGGGTTGCGCGTCCGGTTCACCGACTGGCGGATCGGCCCTGCGGACCCAGCCCTTCACCCCGCCGACTGACCCCGGACAGGCGACCGCCCCGAGGGCCTGCGTCGCGGCACCTCGGGGCGGTCGGGGGGTCAGCGCTGCGCGCCGACGCGAGCGGCCAGCAGCTGCTTGCCCAGCTCACCGCCCTTGCGGCTCTCGGCCTGGGCCTTGCGGAAGAACTCGGCGAGCTCGGAGTCGCCCTCACGCTCGGCGTCGGCGATGTAGGTCTCCAGGCGCAGCGCGTTCTTCAGCGACTGCTCAGTGAACCAGATGATGTTGTAGGTGGGGTCCGGGGTCCCGGTGACCTCGCCACCCTGCTCGGTGTGATGCATGCCTCGCCTCTCCTCGTGGTGGTGGGTGCTGCCTGGCTCTGAGGGCTCAGAAGGTCGACGCGCCGTACGTGCCGCCGTAGTACGAGCCCACGCTGTCGCGGTAGGTCGGGTCGGACCAGGACGCGCCCTCGCCCAGCTCGGGCGAGTCCTTGATCTGGTCCTTGGTCCGATCGACGTAGACCTTCTCCTCGTTCCAGTCGATCCGCTCGATGCAGCCTGCCGGCAGCAGGACCTTGCGCCCGAAGATCCACGGGCCGGTGTCCACGACGATCTGGCTGGCCCCGACCTCAGTGCTGGCGTCGTCGACCTTGCCGATGTGGCCGTCCGTGGCATGGACCTCGAAACCCGTGATGGCCATGCCCTCCACAGCCGCGCTCTCGCTCTCCCGGAAGCTCCACGGCTCCCATGCGCTGCTCGTCATCGCGCTCTCCTCTCGCTCGGACGTGCCGAAGTCGTCGGGTACCCGTGCGCGAGGGCGCCAAACCGGAAGGCAGGACCCGATCGAGCGTCGCTGGAGGCCCGGGTCAGAGGGAGCGCCGTCAGGGGTCAGAGGTCGCGGTGCATCTCCTGCTCGATGGCGTCCTCGCGGTCGGCCCGGCGCAGGTTCAGCACCGCCAGCAGCAGGCCACCCCAGACGACGAGGATGGCGACGACGAGCATGATGATCGCTCCGGTGGTCATGACGGGTCCTTCCCGAGGGGGGCCGTTGGGGCGGGGTCCACGTCGTTGTACCCGTCGATGCGGGTCTGGGGGCGCCACGGCACCCGGGCGAGGAGGAACCCGACCCCCGCCACCAGCACCACGACGGCCCAGCCGAAGACGAGCAGCATCCACTGCGGGTAGCCCCCGTACGGCTCCTGCAGGACCGCCCAGAGCTCGCGCACGAGCACGAAGCCCAGGGCCAGCGGCGTGACACCCGCGATGAGCACGATCCACCACGCCCCGACCGGCACCGAGCCGTCCCGGTTCAGGTGGTCGCGCAGCCGGGGCAGCGCCCGCACCCCCCAGGCGACGACGAGCATGCTCACCACGGCGACCAGGAGGATGCCGAAGCGGTTGATGAAGTGGTCCACGATGTCCAGGACGTAGATCCCGCTCGTGGTGCTGAACCAGAGCAGGCTGAGCACCGCGCAGGGCACCGTCACGAGCAGCGTCGCTCGCGTCCGGCTCACCTCGAGCTTGTCGCGGACGGCGGAGATGACCACCTCGAGCACGCTCACCAGCGAGGTGAAGCCGGCCATCACGAGCGAGGCGAAGAACAGCACGCCGAGCACTGCCCCGGCGGGCGCCTCGTTGACGATCGTCGGGAAGGCGATGAACGCCAGCCCGATCCCGGACGTCGCGACCTCGCCCACGGCGGCACCGGCCGCCTGCGCCATGAACCCCAGCGCGGCGAACACGCCGATCCCGGCGAGCAGCTCGAAGCCGGAGTTGGACAGGCCCACGACCATGGCCGAGCCCGTCATGTCGGTGTGGCGGTGGACGTACGACGAGTAGGTGATCATGATGCCGAACCCGATGGACAGCGAGAAGAAGATCTGGCCGTAGGCCGCCGCCCACACCGCCGGTTCGGCCAGGGCCGACCAGTTCGGGGCGAACAGCGCGTCGAGGCCGAGCGTCGCGCCGGGCAGCAGCAGCGCCTGCACGACCAGGGCCCCGAACGCCACGACGAGCACCGGGATGAAGATGACCGACGTCGCCCCCACGCCGCGGCTCACGCCGAGCGCCATGACCACGATCAGCGCCAACCAGACGACGGCGAGCGGGAGCAGCACCCCCGGGACCACGTCGAGGGTGACGCCGGGATCCCCGACCTGGAGGTACTCACCGAAGAAGAAGGCGTTCGGGTCTGTCCCCCAGGACTTGCCGAGCGAGAAGACCGTGTAGCTCAGCGCCCAGCCGATCACGGCTGCGTAGTAGACGGCGATCATGAAGCAGATCCCGACCTGCCACCAGCCCAGTCCCTCGGTGCCCCGCGAGAGCCGGGCGAAGGACAGCGGCGCGGAGCCGCGGTGCTTGTGGCCGAGGGCGTACTCGAGGAACAGGAACGGGATGCCGGCGGTGAACAGCGCCACGAGGTACGGCAGGATGAACGCCCCGCCGCCGTTCTCGTAGGCCACGTACGGGAACCGCCAGATGTTGCCCAGGCCCACGGCCGAGCCGATCGCGGCGAGGATGAAGACCCGCCTGCCGGTGAAGGCGCCGCGCCGTGCCTCAGCCGCCTCGTCGTGGATCGCGTCGGTACTCATCGAGTCTCCTCACGTCCGTCGAACCATCGTCCTGGCAGCGATCGTCGCAGCAGGTGGGCGCCCAAGGCGAGGGGTGGAATGCACATGGTCCGGATCGATCAGCATCCGCGCCCGCCACACGCCGCTGCGTCGACCCGCCGCGGGTCATCGCCTGGGGCTGCCCTCCCGGGTCGGCGCGGGGTCGAGCGTGACCTCGGCGGCCTTGACGGCCAGGTGGACCCTGTTCCCCACGACGAGGCCGAGGTCGGCGACGGCGGCAGGCGTGATGTCGGCCTTCAGGTCGCCGACCCGCACGCGGACCAGGTGGCCCAGCGGCTCGAGGGCGGTGACCAGGCCCGCGACGGTGTTGCGTGGGCTGCCGGAGGGTGCGTGCAGGTGGACCGACACGGCAGCGGGCTGGAACACCGCGAGGGCTGGCTCGCCCTGCGACAGCGGCTGATCGGCCAGTCCGGCCACGATCCAGCCGTCCGGGGTACGCAGGGCCTCGGGACCGATCGCGACGCCGGTGACCAGGTTCAGCCCGAACAGGCTCGCCGCGAACGCGCTGCGCGGCATGCGCATCACGTCGCGGGCAGGACCGGCCTCGACGATCCGGCCGGCCTCGAGGACGACCACGTCGTCGGCGAGCAGGGCGACGTCGAGCACGTCATGGGTGACCAGGATCGTGGTGCGCCCGGCCAGCACCCGACCCAGCGTCGCCCGGACCGCCCCTGCCACGTCCACGTCCAGGGACGCCAGCGGCTCGTCGAGCAGCAGCAGCTCGGGCTCGGCGGCCAGCGCGCGGGCCAGCGCGACCCGCTGGGCCTGGCCGCCCGACAGGGCGTGCGCCGGCCGGTCGGCCAGGTCGCCCGCGTCGACCTCGCCGAGCCAGCGCCGGGCGAGCGCTCGGGCCTCGCGTCGCGGCAGGCCGGCACTGCGCGGGCCGAACGCGACGTTGTCCAGCACGTCCAGGTGGGGGAACAGCAATGGGTCCTGGGCGAGCAGCGCGACCCGCCGCCGGTGCGCGGGCACCCACGCCCGGACCCCCGTCGCGTCGACGTCCAGCAGGGTGCGACCGTCGAGCTCCACCCGACCCCGGGCCGGCGCGAGGAGCCCGGCCAGGACCCCCAGCAGGGAGCTCTTGCCCGAGCCGTTCGGGCCGAGCACGGCCAACGACGTGCCGCCGGGACGCTCGAGGGCGACGTCGAGCTGGCGGTCCGGCACCGAAGCGGCCAGGTGCAGGCTCACCAGGGGCTCCGGGTCCGTCGCGAGACCGCGATCACGACCGCCGAGACCACGACGAGGACCAACGACAGGGCCACGGCCGCGTCCGCGTCGGTCTCGCGCTGCAGGTAGATCTCCAACGGCAGGGTGCGGGTCACGCCCTGCAGGCTGCCGGCGAACGTGATCGTCGCGCCGAACTCGCCGAGGGCGCGGGCGAACGCCAGCACGGTCCCGGAGGCCAGCGCGGGCGCGAGCAGCGGCAGCGTCACCCGCCGGAGCACGGTCGTGGGGCTGGCGCCCAGCGTGGCGGCCACCTCGTCGTAGCGCTGGCCGACGGTGCGCAGCGCGCCCTCCAGGCTGATCACGAGGAACGGCATCGCCACGAACGTCTGCGCGAGCACGACCGCGGTCGTGCTGAAGGCGACCTGGATCCCGGCGACCTGCAGGGTCTCGCCGAGCAGGCCGCGGCGGCCGAACGTGTAGAGCAGGGCGATGCCGGCGACCACGGGTGGCAGCACCAGCGGCAGCAGGGCCAGGGCACGGACCAGGTGCTGCCCGGGGAACCGGGCCCGGGCCAGCACCAGGGCCAGCGGCACGCCCAGCAGCAGGCACAGGACGGTCGCCGCGACGGAGGTGCGCAGACTCAGGGCCAGGGCCGCCCGCGAGGACTCGGAGGTGACCAGTGCGGGGAACTGCCCCCACGACACCCGGGACAGCATGGCCAGCAGCGGCAGTCCCAGGAACGCCACGGCGAGCCCGGCGGGCAGCGCGGCCCAGTGGGGCAGGCCGACGGGCGCCTGCCGGGTCCGCAGCCGCGGGCTACGGAGCGCCGAATCCGGCATCGGCCAGCACCTCCCGGCCCTGCGCGCCGAGCACCAGGTCGCGGAACCGCCCCGCGAGCTCCGGGGCGCCGCTGGCGGCCAGCACCGCGATGGGGTAGCTGTTCGTCGTGTTCGCGTCCGGGGGGATCCCGATCCCCTCGACCGCGTCCCCGGCGGCGGCCACGTCGGTGACGTAGACGACGCCGGCGTCGGCCTGGCCGGTGCTGACCTTGCCCAGCACGTCGGTGACGGACCCCTCCTCGCTGACCGGGGACAGGGTCACCCCCGTGCTGGCCTCGACCTGCGCCGTCGCCGCACCGCACGGCACCTGCGGCGCGCACACCACCACGGCCACGTCCGGCGCCGCAAGGTCGGCGAACGCCCCGATCCCGGCTGGGTTCCCGGCGGGGACCGCGATGACCATCGTGTTCGTGGCGAAGGGCTGGGCGGCGCCGGACAGGAGGCCGTCGGCCGCGGCCCTGCCCATGGTCGCGGTGTCGGCAGTGGCCAGGACGTCCCCCGGCGCCCCCTGCTGCAGCTGCGCCACCAGGTCCGAGGAGCCCGCGAAGCCGAACGTCACCGTGGTCCCCGGGAACGTGGCCTCGAAGACCTCACCCAGCCGCGTGAACGGCGACTGCAGCGATGCGGCCGCGAGGACCGTCAGCTCGCCGCCGGCGCCCGCCGACGCGGGCGCGCCCTCCGTGGGCCCGCTGGCGCACCCCGCCAGCAGCATCCCGACGACCGCCATCGCCCGGGCCCGTCCCGCGCTCACGGCTGGACCTCAGCCTGCGCGGGCACCTCGACGATGACGTTCGTCGACTTCACCACCGCCACGGCAACCGAGCCCAGCTCCAGGCCGAGGTCGCGCACCGCCTCGGTGCTCATCAGCGAGACCACGCGGAACGGCCCGCACTGCAGCTCCACCTGGGACATGACCGGATCGGACTGGATCGCCGTCACCAGCCCCACCCACCGGTTGCGCGCGGAGCTGACGACCGAGGACGGGTCCACCAGCGTGGCGACCTGCGAGCGCAGGTAGAGCGCCAGCCCGTACCCGTCGACCACCCGCCGCCCTGCCTCGTCCGCCGAGCCCGGCAACGCCCCGGCGTCGATCAGGCGACGTACCGTGTCGTCGCTGACGCCGAGGAAGGCGGCAGCGTCGCGAATGCGCATCTGCGGCATCGAGGCAGACTAGCACCCGCAGGAGCGGATGTTTCCGTCGACGAGGTGGGCCAGCACGCCAGGGTCGACCGTGGCGGACGAGGGATCGGTGCCCGGCGCCAGGGCCAGGCCGAGGAGTGCGGCGAGGATCGTCACGGCGGCGGGCCCCACTGCCAGGTCGGCGCGGACGCGTCCGTGGGCCTGCTCGGCTGCCAGGTAGTCGGCGAGCAGGCCCGGTGGGTCGGGCAGTCCGGCGGCCGACGGACCCGCACCAGCCGAGGCCTCGGCGTGCAGGCGCGCGCGCTGCGCAGCAAGGTCCGGGTCGGTGAGCATGGCCAGCTCGAGCGGCACCATCTGCTGGCGCAGCTGCGCGAGCTGGCCCAGGGCCTCGGTGAGGTTCCCCGCGACGGTGCCGGTGCCGGCGCGGCCGGGCAGGTCCGCCATCGCGGCCAGGACCGGCCGGTTGGCATCGGCGACCGCCGCGAGGAAGAGCGTGGCCTTGTCGGGGTAGTGGCGGTAGATCGTGCCCTCGGCCACCCCTGCCGCCTCCGCGATGGCCCGGGTGGTCGCGTGCGGGTAGCCGACGTCGGCGACGACGTCGCGCACCGCCCGCAGCAGGCGGTCGCGGGTCGCCTCGCCCCGGCGGGTGGCGGCCCGGGCGGTGGGAGTCGCTCCTGGCACCGTCACCCTCCCGGATCGTTGGCCGCCGTGTCAGTCGGTGACGTCCCGTCGTACCAGCACCGCCGCCGCGCCGGCCAAGCCTAGGGCCACGTACGTGGCGGCCGACGCGATTGCGGTGCCCAGCGCGATGCTCGGCGTGCCCCCCTGCGCGAGGGCGGTCAGCGTCCGGCCGAGCAGCCAGGCCGGGTCACCGTCGAGCAGGCGGGTCAGCATCGGCTCGAGGACCAGGACGTAGCCCACGCCGACGGAGATCGCGATGGCCGACGAGCGGGTCAGGTAGGCGATGGCCAGGCCGACCACGCCCCACACGAGGAGCGCGGCGAGGGTGCTGGCCCAGGTCGAGGCGACGGTGCCCAGGGCCCCGGCGGACCAGGCCGAGGTGTCGATCCCCGCGGCCTGGGCCGCCGGCGGGGCGACCGCCACGTTCACGACCGTGGCCACGCCCGTCGCCACCGCGGTGAGCAGCGTGAGGGCGGCCACCTTGCCGACGAGCAGCGGCCAGCGCCGGGGCATCGCGGCGACGAGCAGCCGGATCAGGCCGGTGCTGTAGTCGGTCGCGACCGCGATGGCCCAGAACGACAGCGTCACCACCCCGAACATGCTCGCGGCGGCCGGCAGGCCGGCCGTGAGGCCGTCGGGGGTGGCCAGCGCGGTCGCCGACGGGAAGGCCACCCCGGGAGCCCCCTCCGGCAGGGCGGCGCCGTCGCCCGCCGTGCTGAACATGATCGTGTTCACCATCACCGCGAAGAGCGCCATCAGCCCGAACCATCCGAGGAGCAGGCCCCGCCGGCGCACCCGCACCAGCTCGCTGCGCAAGGCCCCCAGCATCACGCCACCGCCCCTGCGCGTGCGACGGCCAGCTCACCGTCGGATCGTCCGGTCATCGCCAGGAACACGTCCTCCAGGCTGTCCTGCACCACCACGAGATGGGCCAGCGTGACGCCGGAGTCGCTGGCGGCCCGGTTGAGCGCCGCGGCCCGGTCGGCGGTGGCGACCACGCGGATCAGGTCCGCCTCCCGGGCTGCTGCCCACCCGGCGGCCTGCAGGGCGGCCAGCAGCGCCGGGAGGTCGGTCGCATGCTCGGGGCGCAGGTCGATGTGGGCACGCGTACGGGCCAGCAGCGCCTCGGTGGGTCCCGAGAAGACCAGCTCGCCGAACCGGAGCACCACGATCCAGTCGCACGCGGCCTCGATCTCGGCGAGCAGGTGCGAGGAGACCACGACGGTGCGGCCGCTGCGTCCGAGGGCCATGAGCAGCGCGCGGATCTCCACGATGCCGGCGGGGTCCAGGCCGTTGGTGGGCTCGTCGAGGACGAGCAGCTCGGGGTCGGGCAGCAGGGCGGCCGCGATAGCCAGCCGCTGCTGCATCCCGAGCGAGAAGCGCTTGACCGGCTCGCGCTCGCGCCCCGTCAGTCCCACGATCCCCAGCACCTCGTCGACCCGGTCATCCGGCAGCCCCCGCAGCCGGGCGAGGGCACGCAGGTTCGTCCGGGCCGAGAGCCCCGGCACGAACGCGGGCCTCTCCACGAGTGCGCCCACCCGCGCGGCGTACCGCGCCGGCTGCGCGATCGACGCGCCCAGCACGTGCGCGCTCCCGGCACCGGGTCGGATCAGGCCCAGCAGCATCCGGATCAGGGTCGACTTGCCGGACCCGTTCGGCCCCACCAGGCCGATCACCCCGCCGGCCGGGAGGTCCAGCGTCAGCCCGTCGACCGCCGTGATCGACCCGAACCGCCTGGTGAGCTCGCTGGTCTCGACGACGCCCATGCACGCCTCCCGCTATGTGAGTGAGTGCTCACATTGAAGCATGGGTTCGTCGGTCACACCAAGCGAGAGCCGGGACCCGGGCGGGAGGCGCCCGGGCCCCGGCTGCTCGGGGGAGGCGGGATCAGGCCTTCGCGTCGCCCCCCGGGTCCGCCGCAGCACCGGCCTCGGCGGCCCTCGCCTCTGCGCGGATGTCGTCCATCAGCGCCTCGTCGACGGCCTTCTGCACGATCCGGTCGGCCCGGGCCAACGCCTGCTGCACCTTGACCGCGGCGGGATCGGAGACCAGGGCGACGAGACCGGAGTGACCCGGGTCGATCGCCTCGGCCAGCTCCTCGGCCAGCTCCCTGCGGTGGTGCACCTCGCGCACCTTGCCGATCCCGGCCCCAGCGGCCCCCACGACGAGGGCGCTGCCGAGCACCGACGGCGGGAACAGCACGCCGAGCACGACGCCGCCGACGACGCCCCACCCCAGCCCGCGGCGGGTGCTCGGATCGGTGACCTTCTGGATCTCCAGCTCGCCGGACGCCTCGCGCTTGAGGACCAGCACGCCCTCGACCTCCAGGGGGGTGTCGCGCTCCACCTCCTTGAGCGCCTCGTAGGCCTCCCACGCGGCGTCCAGGTCCGCGAAGTCGGCCACGAACAGCGCATAGGCGCCGTCGGTCAGGGCGATCGCCTCGACGTCGACGCCTGCCGCGTCCTGGACGGGGGCCTCCGCCGCGGGCGGCTCGCTCACGGGCGTCTCGGTCGTCTCGGGCGTGGGGTCGGTCGATGCCTCGTCAGCCACAGGGGTTCCTTCCTCTCGTCGGTCATGGCGCCGACACGGTACGCCGTCGGCCGTGCCGGGGCCCGCGGGGTGACGGCGTCCGCGGATCGAGCACGCTGCCCGAGCGTCCGGATGCCGGCCTCCCGCCGCTGCGGTACACACGTGGGATGCGGTCCGGCTCCCGTGCGCGGGCGTGGCCACCGGCCACGGCGGCACTGGCCGTCGTGCTGCTCCTCGCGGGCTGCACCGGCGACGCCCCGCAGGCGCAGCCGACGCCGCCGCCAGCAGCCCCGTCCGCCGCACCCCCGACCGCGGTACCCCCGACCGCGGCAGCCCCGACCGAACCGGACCCGAGCGACACCCCGACCGACGCCGCGACCACTGCGGCGCCGGACCCGGCACCGGCCGGCCCGCCACCCACCCGCGGACCGGTGCGCCTCGAGCGCTGGTTCGACCGTGAGCTGTCCGGCGGCGGCCTGCGCCTCGGCGCCGAGCGCGAGCGCACCAGCGCCTACCGCTCCTACGACGTCTCCTACCGCAGCCAGGACCTGCGCATCTCCGGGGTCATCAACGTGCCGACCGGCCGAGGCCCCTTCCCGGCCGTGGTGCTGGCGCACGGCTACATCGACCCGGCGATCTACGTCCGGGGACAGGGGATGCCACGGGAACGCCGGTCCCTGGCATCCGCCGGCTACATCGCGCTGCACGTCGACTACCGCAACCACGCCGCATCCGACGACGATCCCGCCCTGCAGCGCACCGCGCGGCTGGGCTACGCCGTCGACGTGCTCAACGCCGTGCTCGCGCTGCGCAGGACCGACGAGGTCCCCGTCGACGACGACCGGATCGCCCTCATGGGCCGCTCGATGGGCGGTGCGGTCGTCTACCGGGCGCTCGAGATGGCCCCGGGCCTGGTCGACGCCGGCATCGTGTTCGCCGCCGTGTCCTCCGACGAGGCCGACAACTACGCGCAGTTCTCCGGTCCCTCCCCCTACTGGGACTTCGTCCGCGAGCGGTGGGGCAGCCCCGAGCGCAACCCCGCGTTCTGGGAGGGGATCTCGGCCGACCAGCACTTCGACCGCGTGACCGAGCCGGTGCTCATGCACCACGGCAGGCAGGACGACACCTGTCCGCCCCGCTGGGCCCGGCACAGCTACCGGGCGATGCAGCGCGCCGGTGTCGAGGTCACCCTGCGGTGGTACGCCGGCGAGGGGCACACGTTCAGCGACGCCGCCCTCGACCGCGCGATGCGCCGCACGGTCGCCTTCCTCGGGCGCCACCTCGAGTGAGGGGGCCGGCGACGGCCGTCGTGCGGGTCGGTCAGGCCCGCACCAGCTGGGGAGCGATCGTCGTGTGGGTGCGCACCTCGGCCACCGGGCACTCCGCGGTCAACCACAGGTCCTCCGACGTCCGGATCCGGAACTCGGCGACGTACGGCACCACCCACGCCATCTCGGCGAACCCGCCCGAGGCCTCGCGCTGCCTGGTCGGCGCCCCGGCCCGGCTCAGCGTGGTGGTCACGTGCAGGACGTCGACCTGCTCGCCCGACACGAGCGAGACGAGGGGCAGCGACGCCACCCATCGGGCGCCGGACCGCTCGAGGACCCCCTCCGCCTTGCGTGGATCGTCGCCCTGGCCGCCGAGCACCACCTCGAGGTACGGGGCACGCGGCCGACCACTCAACCGGAGCTCGGCGTCGTCCATCCCCTCGAGGACGCAGGGGTCGCTCGCCAGGCTCCCGGCATCGCGGTAGACACGCGACGCCGGGTCGTTGCTGCGCACGTCGAAGACCGTCCGCTGGCCCGAGCACGTGGTCTCATCGAGGACCGGCGTGAGCCCGTCGACCGTGATCACGACGTCGGTGAACGTGAAGTCCGCCACGGTGATCGTGCCCCGGGTCCAGGTGTTGCCGGTGCGCTCCTCCACCGGCAGGACCGTGGCGGGACCGAGGGTGGTCACGGCCTCCACGCGCACGGTGCCGTACGGCTCGCCCTCCATCGTCACCAGGTCGACCGACGCCGCGAGCGAGCCCTCCCCGAACTCGGCGCTGCCCTCCCAGCCCTCGACGTACAGGTCCTCGCCCTCGACGAAGGCCCCGGATCCCGACCCCGACGAGCTCGCCTGGCCGAAGACGTACACGGCCGGACCCTCCTCGGTCAGGAACGCGCAGGAGAAGTCGTCGACGGTGTTCAGGATCCGCTGCAGTGGGGCGGCCAGGGCCGGGACGGCGAGACAGGAGGTGGACAGCACGAGGGCCATGCCGGCGGCAGCGAGCCGAGGGGAGCGGGGAAGCACACCGGGGTCCTACCCGCCGCGGCGGATCCCAGACGGAGGGCTCGGGCTACTGCCCGATCCGCTCCCAGCCCGGCCGCGCGGCCCGCGAGCCCGGATCGTGCGGACCGCGGTCGCGGTACACCACGTACGGCCGGAAGAGGTACCCCAGCGGCGCGGAGAACGCATGCACCAGCCGCGTGAACGGCCAGATGACGAAGACGAGCATGCCGGCCACCGCGTGCACCCGGAACGACAGCGGCGCCTCGGCCATGAGCTCGGGTTGGGGCTGGAACAGCAGGATGGAGCGGAACCAGACCGACACGTCCTCGCGGTAGTTGTGCCCCTCGCCGAGCACCCCGGCCCCGACCAGGGTCGTCAGCAGGCCCAACGCGATGGCCGCGCCGAGGAACACGTACATCGTCTTGTCGTTCCTCGTCGTCGCGGCGAACACCGGCCCGACGGTGCGGCGCCGGTAGATCAGCAGCACGATCCCGACCAGCGTCGCCGCCCCAGCGAAGAGCCCGAGCGCGACGGCCATCGCGTGGTACAGCGACTCGGACACGCCGAGCGCCTCGGTCCACGACTCGGGGATCACCAGCCCGACGACGTGGCCGACGAGCACCGCGAGGATGCCGATGTGGAACAGCGGGCTGGCGATGCGGATCAGCCGGCGCTCGTAGAGCTGGCTGGAGCGGGTGGTCCAGCCGAACTTGTCGTAGCGGTAGCGCCAGATCGTGCCCACGACGAAGGTGGCGATCGTCGCGTACGGCAGGGCCACCCACAGCAGGATGTCGGCGGTGCTCATCGACGGGCTCCCGTCGGGGTCGGGGCGGTCGGGAACGGCTCGAGGCCGACCTGCTCGGCCGGCGGGCCGGCGGCGGCCAGCTGCGCCATGCGCGCCTGGAGCTCGGGCGTGACCTCCGGCAGCGTGGCCACCACCGCGTCCAGGACGTGGGCGTAGGCCGACCCGAGGTCGTGCAGCGCCTCGCGCAGCAGCGCGATCGGGGCGGCGTGCTCGGCCAGCAGCGCGTCACCGGTGACCCGCTCGCCGACCGCCGCGAACTCCAGGACGACCGCGAGGTGGTCGGGCAGCTCCTCGCTGCCGATCGAGAAGCCGGCCTCCTCGTAGGCCTGCTTGAACCGCAGGATGGCCACCCCGCGGTTGCGGGTGTCCCCGTGCGTCCAGTAGGTCAGGAACGGGCAGGCCCGCCGCTTCATGTCGAAGACCTCGACGTAGTGGCGCTGCACGTTCCCCATCGGGGTGCCGTCCAGGTGCGCCAGGAACGCCGACAGGGGCGTGCTGGCGGGCGCCGGCAGCTCCAGCACCGCGGCGGCCAGGACGTCCAGCCGGTCCAGCAGTGCCTCGTCGGGGTAGGCGAGCAGCCACGAGGTGGCCAGCCGGGTGGCTGCGACCTCGCGCTCGGACAGGCCGTGGGCGCGCAGCGACTCGACCGGCGACCGGGGCCGCCGCAGCCGCAGCGGGATGCCGAGGAACTCCGCGGCCTCGCGGGTCGCGGTCCGGCCCAGCGGGCTCATCGCGGGCCTCCCTCGGTGGGGTCGGCGTCCGCGTCGAGCCGGCGGATGCCCGGCATGCCCAGCGGCACGGCGCCGCGACCGTCCCAGTTCAGCAGGTTCACCTTCGCGCTCGTGTCCGCCGGGTCGACGAACCCCTCGGCGGTCTGCCGCGCCTTGAGCGCGTGGAAGTTCTCCACTGCGACCGGGACTGGCCGGCCCGACGCCTCGCCGAACGGGCCGGAGGGCTGGGCGTACTGCCCCGGGCCACCCTCGTAGTCCAGCGCACAGCCGAGCTCCTCGAGCTGCCGGCCGACCTCGGCGTGGGCCTTCGGGATCACGTAGCGGTCCTCGTACTTGGCGATCGCCAGCAGGCGGTACAGCGCGTACATCTCGTCGGCGGTCAGGCCGACGGACTCGGGGATGGACGGGTCACCCTGCCCGCCGAGGTTGCGCCCGCGCATGTACGAGCGCATCGCCGCGAGCGTCGCCAGCGAGCCCAGCACCGGCGCCGGGTCCCCGGCGGCGAACAGCTCGGCGAGGTACTCCACCGGGATCCGCAGGCTCGACAGCGCGCCGAAGAGGGTGTCGGCGTCCTCGGCGTCGTGGCCGGTCTCGCGCAGCGCGTCGACGATCGGGCTCAGCGGCGGGATGTACCAGACCATCGGCATCGTGCGGTACTCCGGGTGCAGCGGGAGCGCGACCCGGTACTCCTTGGCCAGGCGGTACACCGGCGAGCGCTGCGCGGCCTCGATCCAGTCCGCGGCGATCCCGTCGCGCCGGGCGGCGGCCACCACCTCCGGGTCGTTGGGATCCAGCAGCAGGTCCAGTTGCGCCTCGTACAGGTCCCGCTCGTCCGGCGTCGCCGCCGCCTCGGTGACCCGGTCGGCGTCGTAGAGGAACAGCCCGATGTAGCGCAGCCGGCCCACGCAGGTCTCCGAGCACACGGTCGGCAGCCCGACCTCGATGCGCGGGTAGCACATCGTGCACTTCTCGGCCTTGCCCGTGCGATGGTTGAAGTAGACCTTCTTGTACGGGCACCCCGTGACGCACATGCGCCAGCCACGGCAGGCGTCCTGGTCGACCAGCACGATGCCGTCCTCGCTGCGCTTGTACATCGCGCCCGACGGGCACGACGCGACGCACGACGGGTTCAGGCAGTGCTCGCAGATCCGCGGCAGGTAGAACATGAACGCCTGCTCGAACTCCATCTTCACGCGGTCGCCGACCTGGTCGCGGATCTTCATCACGATCGGGTCCTTCGGCGCCAGCTCCGGACCGCCGCCGAGGTCGTCGTCCCAGTTCGCCGACCACGAGATCTGCATCGGCTTGCCCGAGATCAGCGACTTCGGCCGGGCGACCGGGGTGTGCTCGCCCAGGGGCGCGGAGATGAGCGTGTCGTACTCGTACGTCCACGGCTCGTAGTAGTCGCTGAGCTCGGGCAGCACCGGGTTGGAGAAGATCCTGGTCAGCCGCGAGAACCGGGAGCCGGCACGCAGCTGCAGCTTGCCGCGCTTGAGCACCCAGCCGCCCTGCCACTTCGCCTGGTCCTGGTAGGTGCGCGGGTAGCCCTGCCCGGGCCTGGTCTCGACGTTGTTGAACCACACGTACTCCACACCCGCCCGGTTGGTCCACGCCTGCTTGCAGGTCACCGAGCAGGTGTGGCACCCGATGCACTTGTCGAGGTTCATGACCATGCCCACCTGGGCCATCACCCTCATGAGGATCAGTACTCCACTTCCTGGCTACGGCGGCGGATGACGGTCACCTCGTCGCGCTGGTTGCCCGTGGGCCCGAGGTAGTTGAAGGCGAAGGACAGCTGGGCGTACCCGCCGATGACGTGCGTCGGCTTGATCATCAGCCGCGTCAGGGAGTTGTGGATGCCGCCGCGCAGGCCGGAGGTCTCGGTCCGTGGCACGTCCACGACGCGGTCCTTGGCGTGGTACATGTACACCGTGCCCTCGGGCATCCGGTGGGAGACCACCGCGCGGGCCACCACCACGCCGTTGCGGTTGTACGCCTCGATCCACTCGTTGTCCCTCACGCCGATCGTCTCGGCGTCCTCCCTGGACATCCAGATCTCCGGCCCGCCCCGGCTGAGGCTCAGCATGAACAGGTTGTCCTGGTACTCGGAGTGGATCGACCACTTCGAGTGCGGCGTCAGGTAGCGGACCGTGACCTCCTTGCCCACGCCGGTGGACTGGTCGCCGAAGATGCGGTGCATGTTCAACGGCGGCCGGAAGGTGGGCAGCTGCTCGCCGACCTCGGCCATCCAGTCGTGGTCGAGGAAGCAGTGCTGCCGGCCGGTGAGCGTGTGCCAGGGCTTGAGCCGCTCGACGTTGATGGCGAAGGCGGTGTAGCGCCGGCCACCGTGCTCCGAGCCGGACCACTCCGGCGACGTGATCACCGGGACCGGACGGGCCTGCGTGTCGACGAAGCGGATCCGCTTGCCCTCCTCGTCCTCGGCCAGGTCGGCCAGGCGTCGTCCGGTCCGGCGCTCCAGGTCGCGGAACCCGTCGACGGCGATACGGCCGTTGGTGGTCCCGGACAGCGCCAGGATCGTCTCGCAGGCGTGCACGTCGGTGACCAGCGCCGGCCGCCCCGCGGCCGGCCCGTCGGGGATCACGCCATTGGCCCGGGCCAGCACGGCGACCTCGGGGGTCGGATCCATCTGCACGCCCTTGGTCAGGGTGCCGAGCTGCTCGACCAGCGGGCCGAGGGCCGACATCCTGGCCCCGATCGCCGTGTAGTCCCGGTCGACGGCCACGAACTTGGGCGCGGTGACCCCGGGTACGAGGTCGACCTCGCCCCGCATCCAGTCGCGGACGACCCCGCCGGGCACCGCCAGCTCGTCGGGGGTGTCGTGCTGCAGCGGGACGGTGACGATGTCGGTCCGGGTGTCGAGCACGCCCTTCGCGAGCTCCGACACGCCCCGACCGAGCGCCTGGAAGATGTCCCAGTCGGATCTGGTCTCCCACGGCGGGTCGATGGCCGGGGTGAAGGCGTGCACGTAGGGGTGCATGTCGGTGCTGGACAGGTCGTGCTTCTCGTACCACGTCGCCGCGGGCAGCAGCACGTCGCCGAACAGGCCCGAGGAGGTCATCCGGAAGTCGATGCTCACCAGCAGGTCGAGCTTGCCGGCCGGGGCCTCGTCGCGCCAGGTGACCTCCTGCGGCCGCGACTCCGGCGGGGTCTCCTCGGCGCGCACCGCGTGGTCGGTGCCGAGCAGGTGCTTGAGGAAGTACTCGTTGCCCTTGGACGACGACCCCAGCAGGTTGGCCCGCCACAGCGTCAGCACCCGTGGCCAGTTCTCCGGGGCGTCGGGGTCCTCGACGGCGAACCGCAACGCCCCGGAGCGCAGCTGCTCGGCCACGTACGCGGCCGGCTCCATCCCCGCCGCCCGCGCCTCCTCGGCGATCGTCAGCGGGTTGCGGTTGAGGCTCGGGAAGCTGGGCATCCAGCCGGACCGCGCGGACTGGGCCAGCGTGTCCATCATCGCCCGGCCGGCGAAGCGGCCCTCCCCCAGCGGTGAGGCGAGCTGGTCGGCCCCCATCGCGTCGTAGCGCCACTGGTCGGTGTTCACGTACCAGAAGGCGGTGCCGATCATCTGGCGCGGCGGCCGCGACCAGTCCAGGCCGAACGCCACCTGCGCCCAACCGGTGACCGGCCGGCACTTCTCCTGCCCCACGTAGTGCGCCCACCCGCCGCCGTTGACGCCCTGGGTCGCGCACAGCGTGGTCAGGACCAGGAACGTCCGGTAGATGATGTCGGAGTGGAACCAGTGGTTGGTTCCCGCGCCGAGGATGATCATGGAACGCCCGCCGGAGTCCTCGGCGTTCTGGGCGAACTCCCGACCGATCCGCTCGGCCATCGCGGCCGGCACGCCGGTGATCCCCTCCTGCCACGCCGGCGTGTACGGGGTCGGGTCGTCGTAGCCGGTCGGCCACTCCCCGGGCAGGCCCTCGCGACGCACCCCGTACTGGGCCAGCATGAGGTCGAACACCGTCGTGACCAGGCGCGGCCCGGCCGTGGTCGCCAGCTCGGCGGCCGGCACGCCGCGACGGTGCACGCCGCCGCCCTCGCCGGACTCCTGGCCGGTGTCGAAGCGGGGCAGCAGCACCTCGGCGGTCGCGACGCCCACGGCCCCGTGCAGGCTCAGCGCCGGGTCGACGCCCTCGAGGTCGAGGTTCCAGCGCCCCTCGCCCTCGGCGCCGTACCGGAAGCCCATCGAGCCGTTCGGCACGTGCGGGCGGCCGGTCGCCGCGTCGACCAGGACCGTCTTGAAGGCGGCGTGCTCGCCGACGTCGCCCAGGTCGGCGGCGGTGACGAACTTGTCCGGCACGTACGCGCCGTCCTTCTCGCGCAGGGTGACGAGGAAGGGCAGGTCGGAGTACCGCTTGACGTACTCGACGAAGCGGGGGACCTGGCGCTCGACGAAGAACTCCTTCAGCACGACGTGGCCCATGGCCATCGCCAGCGCCCCGTCGGTGCCCGGGTGCGGGCTGAGCCACTCGTCGGCGAACTTGGTGTTGTCGGCGTAGTCGGGGCTGACGGTGACGACCTTCTGGCCTCGGTAGCGGGCCTCGGCCATGAAGTGGGCGTCCGGGGTGCGGGTCTGCGGGACATTGGCGCCCCACATGATCAGGTACGAGGCGTTCCACCAGTCGGCGCTCTCGGGCACGTCGGTCTGGTCGCCGAACACCTGTGGGGAGGCCACCGGCAGGTCGCAGTACCAGTCGTAGAAGCTGAGCATCGAGCCGCCGAGCAGGCTGATGAAGCGCGCCCCGGACGCGTGCGAGGCCATCGACATGGCGGGGATCGGCGAGAAGCCGAAGACCCGGTCCGGTCCGTACGTGTCGATCGTGGCCACGTGGGCCGCGGAGATCAGCTCGATGGTCTCGGCCCAGGACGCACGCACGAGGCCGCCCTTGCCGCGCGCGCGGTGGTAGCGCCGGCGGGTCTCGGGGTCGCCGGTGACCGCGCGCCAGGCCTGCACCGGGTCGCCGCCGTTGGCGGCCTTGGCGGCGCGGTAGGCGTCGAGCAGCACGCCACGCACGTACGGGTAGCGCACACGCGTCGGCGAGTAGGTGTACCAGGAGAACGCCGCGCCGCGCGGGCAGCCACGGGGCTCGTACTCCGGGGAGTCGGGTCCCACCGTCGGGTAGTCGGTCTGCTGGGTCTCCCAGGTGATGATCCCGTCCTTGACGTAGACCTTCCATGAGCACGACCCGGTGCAGTTGACGCCGTGCGTCGAGCGCACCACCTTGTCGTGGCTCCAGCGGTCCCGGTAGAAGGCGTCGGCGTCACGGCCGCCGTGCTTGGTGACGGTGCGCAGGTCCTCGGACACCTCCCCCCGGGCCAGGAACCGGCCGGCGCGGACCAGGAACTCGTCAGTGGCACTCGAGGGCATGACTCACCGCTTCTTCCGGGGGAACGGGGCGCGGGATGCGGGAGAGGAGGTCCGGGCCGCGGCTGGCTCCGGTTCGGCCAGCTCGACGACCCGCACCGGCTCGGTGTCCGGGCGACGCAGGCGGGCCACGCACATCTGGGGCCGGGGGAAGACGTCGAGGCGCTCGACGCTCACCGGCTGCCCGGTGCGCTTGAGCACCTCGGCGAGGAGCTCGGCGTGGATGTCGCAGATGACCGGATGGTCGTCGACGAGCTCGAGGTAGGGGCAGGCGCGCAGCGTGATCTCGTCGCCCACGGGGTTGCGCACGGCGTCGAAGCCGTGGTGGCTGAGCGCCTCGGTGGCGGCGTCGACGGCCTCGTCCGGCGTCGTCGCCGCGGCGACCTCCGGGCCCGCCTCAGCCCAGGTCGCCGCGGCGAGGCGGGCGCCGTCGGGGGCCTCGGCGCGGTCCAGCGCCTGCTCGAGCGCGCGCGCCAGCTCACGCACGGAGTCCGAGGCAGTGGCCGAGTAGAGCCAGTGCGGGCGCCCCGGTGTGCTGCGTTGGTCGGGTACGCGGGAGATGCGCCCGGCGGCGAGCAGTGCGTCGAGGTGGCCCCGCACCGTGTTCGCGTGAAGCCTCACGGCATCGGCGATCTCCTCGACGCGCACCACATCCGGGGCGGCCTCGATGAACTCCAAGATAGCGCCGCGGGAGTCACCCGCCACCCGACCCCCGGGGGCGTGCGCGCTGCGCACGCTGCCCAGCCTGGCCAGGGCACGGCCGACCCGCTGCAGGGGCGGGGATGAGGTCACGGCCCTTGTCTACCACATATTCACAGCATGCACCATAAACACGGGTTCAATGTTGGTCATGGTGAATAAACGGTGTAGCCTCGCAATCGCAGGCAGGAAGGGAGTCGCCGACGATGGCCGCACCGAGCACGGCCCCAGCCCCGGTCCCCACCGTCCGCGAGGAGCCCGGACGGGTCCGCGTGCTGGTGATCGCGACCGCGTCGTTCACGCTGATGTTCGCCGTGTGGCTGATGTTCGGCGTACTGGGCATACCGATCCGCGACGAGTTCGGGCTCACCGACGTGCAGCTGTCCTGGATCACCGCGGTGGCCGTGCTCAACGGGGCCATCTGGCGGCTGCCGGCCGGCATCCTCACCGACCGCGTCGGCGGCCGGCGCGTGCTCATCTTCATGCTCGCCGCGTGCGCGATCCCGGCCTACCTGGTCTCGACGGTCGACAGCTACGGCATGCTGCTGCTCTACGCCTTCCTCGTCGGCTTCGCGGGCAACTCGTTCAGCGTCGGCATCGCCTGGACCTCGGCCTGGTGGCCCCGGCACCGGCAGGGCTTCGCGCTCGGCGTCTTCGGCGCGGGCAACGTCGGCGCGTCGGTCACGAAGTTCATCGGCCCGGCGCTCATCGCGGCGGTCCCGGCGGCCGGGCTGCTCGGCGGCCTGGTCCCCGGCGGCTGGCGGTTCGTGCCCTTCCTCTACGCCGTGCTGCTGCTGGCGATGGCGCTCGCGGCCTGGCTCTTCTCGCCGCGGCACGACCACCGGCCCGGCGCCGGGCGCACGCTGGGGTCGATGCTGCAGCCGCTCAAGCAGGTGCGGGTGTGGCGGTTCAGCCTCTACTACGTGGTGGTCTTCGGCGCCTACGTCGCCCTGGCCGCGTGGCTCCCGAAGTACTACAAGGACGTCTACGGGCTGCCGCTGTGGAGCGCCTCGCTGCTCACGGCGCTGTTCATCTTCCCGGCCTCGCTGCTGCGCCCGCTCGGCGGCTGGATGAGCGACCGCTGGGGCGCCCGGCGCGTCATGTACCTGACGTTCGGCGTCATGCTCGCCGCCAGTGGCGTGCTGATGATGCCCTACGGCCACATCGTGGTGCAGCACCCGGACGGCGCCTCCTCGGAGGTGCTGCCGTGGAGCGTGGGCGTGGTGCTGTTCACCGTGCTGGTGTTCCTCATCGGATGTGCGATGGGCATCGGCAAGGCCGCCGTGTACAAGCACATCCCCGAGTACTTCCCGAACGACGTGGGTGCCGTCGGCGGCCTCGTCGGCTCGCTCGGGGCGCTCGGCGGGTTCTTCCTGCCGCCGCTGTTCGCCTACGCGCAGCGCTTCACGGGGATGCCGCAGTCCACGTTCTTCGTGCTGTTCCTCGTGACCCTGCTCGCCGCGGTGTGGATGCACTGGACCATCCACCGGATGCTGCACGCGGCCAGCCCGCAGCTGGCCACCATGCTCGAGCCCGAGCCTGCGGGCGGATCCCGCGCGACCCCTGAGCCGGCCCTGGTCGGCGCCACCCCCGCCCGGCAGGGCACCACCGAGAGGACGGACGCCTGACATGGCCACCCCCACCGCACCCCAGGCCCCGGTTCGCAGGGGCGGCGACTGGTTGGCGAGCTGGACCCCCGAGGACCCGGCGGCCTGGGACTCCGGGCGCGCCTGGAAGACCCTGTGGGTCACCACCTTCAGCCTCACGCTGGCGTTCATCACCTGGTTCCTGGTGTCCGCGCTGGCCCCGGTGCTCAACACCATCGGGTTCGACCTGAGCACCAGCGAGCTCTACTGGCTGGCCGCGATGCCCGGGCTGGCCGGCGGCTCGCTGCGCCTGGTCTGGATGTTCCTGCCCCCCGTGATCGGCACCCGCAAGCTGGTGGCCCTGAGCACGGTGCTGTTCCTCATCCCGCTGCTCGGATGGGGTATCGCGGTCCAGAACCCGCAGACGCCCTACGCCGTGCTGCTGCTGCTGGCGGTCATGGCCGGCGTCGGCGGCGGGGTCTTCAGCGGCTTCATGCCCAGCACCTCGTACTTCTTCCCGAAGGCCAAGCAGGGCACCGCGCTGGGGATCCAGGCCGGCATCGGCAACTTCGGCGTCAGCATCGTGCAGTTCGTCACGCCGTGGGTCGTCGGCTTCGGCCTCATCGGCGCGGCCCAGGTGTTCACCAACCCGAAGACCGGCGCGACCAGCGACGTCTGGTACCAGAACGCCGCATGGGTGTGGATCCCGTTCGTGGTCGTGGCCGCGATCCTCGGCTGGACGCTGCTGCGCAGCGTGCCCATCCAGGCCCGCGGCGTGCGCCAGCAGCTGGACATCTTCAGCAACCGGCACACCTGGATCATGACGCTGCTCTACATCATCACCTTCGGCTCGTTCTCCGGGCTCGCGGCCCAGTTCGGCCTGCTCGTCAAGCAGCTCTACGGTGCGGACGTGTTCGGCGCGGCCGGCATCGTCCCGGCCCAGTACGTCTTCTGGGGCGCCCTGGTCGGCTCGGCCGCCCGGGTGCTCTCCGGGCCGATCGCGGACAAGGTCGGGGGCGGGCGCGTCACGCTGGTCTCGACCCTGGGCATCGCCGCCTCGATCGCCTTCACGTCGTTCCAGCTCTCCCCGGACTCGGCCGAGGACTTCCCGAGGTTCTTCTGGGGGATGCTCGCGATCTTCTTCTTCACCGGGGTGGGCAACGCCTCGACGTTCAAGCAGATGCCGATGATCTTCCAACCGCGCCAGGCGGGCGGGGTGATCGGGTGGACCGCGGCCATCGCCGCGTTCGGCCCGTTCGTCTTCGGCCTGATGTTCGCGACCGGCTTCACCCAGGCGCTGTTCTGGCTGGGGGTGGTGGTGAGCCTCATCGGCGCGGCCCTGACCTGGTACTGCTACGCCCGGCCGGGCGCACCCACGCCGAGCTGACCCGGCCCGAGCAGCTCAGACCGGCAGCGGCAGCCAGCGCACGGTGGCGCCGGCCGGCACCCCGCCCGGAGGCAGCACCGCGAACCCGGCGGCGGCCGCCAGCCCCCGCAGCATCCCCGAGCCGAGATGGGAGCCCGGCGTGAAGACCCCGTCGTCGACCGAGCCCAGCACGAGGCGGTCCTCGTGCGGCGGGGACGGCACGGCCCCGGCGGTGACCACCTCGGCCAGCGTCGGCAGCGAGGCGCGCCCCGCCAGCCCGGCCAGGATCGGCGCGGCCAGGCTCAGCAGGGTGACGATCGCGCTCTGCGGGTTGCCTGGCAGGCCGACCAGCCAGGCCCGTCCGCCCTCGACGGTCGCAGCGAGCATGGGGTGCCCCGGTCGCACCGCGACGCTGTCGACGAGCACCTCGCCCGCGCAGCCGGCGATGGCGGCGTGCAGGTGGTCCACCGGTCCCGCCGCGGTCCCGCCCGTGGTGAGCACGACGTCGGCGGCGTCCGCGGCACGCCGGATCGCCTCGACGTGGGCGTCGAGGGTGTCCGCGCAGCGCTCGACCAGGACCACCTCGCCACCCATGCGCCCCAGCCAGCCCGGCACCTGCGGCCCGAGCGAGTCGCGCACCAGGCCGGGCCCGGGGATGCCGGCGAGCACCAGCTCGTCGCCGAACAGCACCAGCGCCACGCGCGGCCGGGGGATCACCAGCAGGTCGTCGTGGCCGGAGGCGGCCGCCAGCCCGATCAGCGCCGGGGTCAGGACCGTGCCGGCGGGCGCGAGCACCTCGCCCGCCGCGCACTCCTCGCCTGCCGGGCGGACGTGGAGGCCGGCCTCGGGGGCGGGCGCCTGGAGCAACTGGCTGGCGCCCCGGTCGGCCACGACGCCGTCCTCGCTGCGGACCACCGCGTCGGCTCCCGGGGGCAGCATGCCGCCGGTCGCGATCACCACGGCGGTCCCCGCTGCCAGGGGCTCGGTGCGCGGCCGGCCCGCCAGCGCCTCGCCGACCAGGGCCCAGGGCCCGGTGCCGGCGACCGCCCAGCCGTCCATGGCCGAGGTGTCGAAGGAGGGCAGCGCGACCCGGGCGACCAGCTCCTCGGCGAGCACCAGCCCGTCGACCTGCTCGAGCGGCAGCCGCACGGCCGGCAGCGGCCGGACGGCATCGGCCAGCGCAGCGCGCGCGGCGTCCCAGCGGGGTTCCACGAGGGTCATCGGGCCGTCCGGTCGTCAGGCGCCGGTGTCGGGCCGGCCCCAGCCGGTCGCCAGGGCGCTCACGACCGCGGCGGCCTCGGCCGGGTCGGCACCACGGGCGACCGCCGCACCGAGCAGGTACGTGGTCAGCGGGGCCGCGGGGCGCTCGACGCTGTGGGCGGCGTCGCGCGCCACGTCGAGGATCGCGTCGACGTCCACGACGACGTCGAGGTGCAGTGCCTCGCGCACTGCGTCGACCCATGCCTGCATCGGCGATCCCTCCTCGACGGCGCGCTGCCGGGCAGCGCGCAGCTGGGCGGCGGTGTCCACGTCGGCCAGGTCGGCCGCGGGCACCGGCCATTCCATCACGCGCAGCGCGGCGAGCACGTCGCGCACCGGGCGCCCGGCCAGGGGGGCCAGCCGCTCGGCCGCCGACGCCAGCGCGGCACACCGGTACCCCGCGCACAGCGGTTGCGCCCGGCCGTCGGGGGCGACGGGGACGACGCCGTCCACGGACTCGGGCGCCTCGGCCAGGCGGCGCAGCGCGCCGGCGACCACCGGGACGGCGAACGGCATGTCCGCGGCCAGCACGCCGACCAGGGGGGTGCCCGCCTGCGCGACCCCCGCCCCGATCCCCGCTGCCGGGCCACCCCCGGCCGGGTCCTCGAGCACGGTCGCCACCCGCGGGTCGAGGTCATCGGGTGCTGGACCGACCAGCACGACTGGCACGTGGTGCGGCACACCGGCGAGGATGCGGTCGACGAGGCGCCGCCCGCCGACATGGGCCGTCGCCTTGTCCCGGCCGAGCCGTCGCGACCGTCCGCCGGAGAGGACCAGGAGGGTGCTGCCGACGGGCCAGGACTGCGCATCGGACGGCACGAGCCGCAGAATAGGTGCTCCGACGGAAGGCCCTGGCATGGACGAGCTCACCCACCTCGACGCCGAGGGCCACGCCCGGATGGTCGACGTCGCCGAGCGTGCGGTGTCCACGCGGACCGCGGTCGCCTCCGGCCGGGTGACCACCACCGCCGCGGGGCTGATCGCGGCCGGCGAGGTGCCGAAGGGCGACGTGGTCGCGGTCGCGCGCATCGCGGGGATCATGGCCGCCAAGCGCACGCCGGACCTGATCCCGCTGTGCCACCCCATCGCGGTGCACGGGGTGGAGGTCGAGGTGGTGGCCGTCCCCGACGCCGACGAGGTGCAGGTGCGGGCGACCGTCCGAACGGCCGACCGCACCGGGGTGGAGATGGAGGCGCTGACCGCGGTGGCGGTCGCAGGCCTGGCCGTCATCGACATGGTGAAGGCGGTCGACCCGCACGCCGCGCTGCGCGACGTGCTCGTCGAGGCCAAGGACGGCGGACGGAGCGGGCCGTGGACGCGCTGACGCGGGTGCACGCGCCGCACGTGCCCGACGCCGAGCCCGCCCTGGCCGCTGCCGTCGTCACCTGCTCGGACTCCGTCACCGCCGGTCGGGCCGAGGACCGTTCCGGGCCGCTGGCCGCCAGCCTGCTCGCCGACCTCGGCCACGCCGTGACCGGCGTCGAGGCGGTCGCCGACGACGTGGCCGCGATCGGCGCCGCGGTGCGCCGCTCGATCGACGCCGGCGCCCGCATCGTGGTGCTCACCGGGGGCACCGGCGCGGGCCCGCGCGACGTGACCCCGGAGGCCCTGCGCGCCCTCGGCCTGCGCGAGCTGCCGGGCCTCGGGGAGGCCATCCGGGCGGCCTCGCGGGCAGCCGTGCCCGCCGCCGACCTGTCCCGGGCGCTCGGCGGGGTGCTCGACGGTGCGGCCGTCCTCGCCCTGCCGGGCAGCCCCGGTGGGGTGCGCGACGGCCTGGCGGCGGTCGGCGGGCTGCTCGCGCACGCCGCGGCCCTCGCCGGCGCCTCCCATGATCCATTCGGGTTGGGGGCCCACTTGCCAGCGCAACCCGAATGGATCACGCGGGGGGCGGGCGCGGGCGGGCAGCTCGTCCGGGCAACGGCGATCACCGAGGCCGAGGTGGTCGCCGAGGTGACCCGGCGGGCGGCCGGCGCCGTCGTCACGTTCGCCGGGGTCGTCCGCGACCACGACGGCGGCCGCGGGGTGACCGCGCTGCACTACGAGGGCCATCCGAACGCCGGCGCGGTGCTCGCCGAGGTCGTGGCGGGGGCCCACGAGCGTCCCGGCGTGCTGGCCGCGGCGGCCCGGCACCGGGTCGGGGACCTCGCCGTCGGCGACCTCGCGTTCGTCGTGGCCGTGAGCGCCGGGCACCGCAGGGAGGCCTTCGCGGCGTGCGCGTGGCTCGTGGACGAGGCCAAGGCCCGCCTGCCCATCTGGAAGCACCAGCACTTCGACGACGGGAGCGACGCGTGGGTGAACTGCCCGTGACCCCGACCGCGCCGGACCGGGCCGACCCACCCGCCGCACTCGTCGACCGGTTCGGCCGGGTGCACCGTGACCTGCGCATCTCGCTGACGGACCGGTGCAACCTGCGCTGCACGTACTGCATGCCCGCCGAGGGCCTGCCGTGGATCGCGACCCCGGACCTGCTCACCGTCGACGAGCTGGTCCGCGTGGCGCGGATCGCCACCGAGCTGGGCATCACCGAGGTCCGCCTCACGGGCGGCGAGCCGCTCGTGCGCCCCGACGTCGTCGAGGTCGTCGCACGACTGGCCGCGCTCCCCCGTGCCCCGCACCTGTCCATCACCACGAACGGCCTGCGCCTCGCCGCGCTGGCCGCGCCGCTGGCCGACGCGGGGTTGGCCCGCGTGAACGTCTCGTGCGACACCCTCAGCCGGGAGACCTTCCAGCGCCTGACCCTGCGCGACCGACTCGACGACGTCCTGGCGGGCATCGATGCCGCCCGCGCGGCCGGGCTGGCGCCGGTCAAGGTCAACACCGTGCTCATGCGCGGGGTGAACGACCACGAGGCGGCGGCGCTGCTGCGCTGGGCGCTGGCCGACGGGCTCAACCTGCGGTTCATCGAGCAGATGCCGCTGGACCCCCAGCACGGCTGGAACCGGGCGATGATGGTGACCCGCGCCGAGGTCATGGACCACCTCGCCAGGGCCGGGTTCCACCTCACGCCGGTCGGCGATCGCGGCTCGGCGCCCGCCGAGGAGTTCCTCGTGGACGGCGGCCCGGCGACGGTCGGCATCGTCGGCTCGGTGACCAACCCGTTCTGCGACGCGTGCGACCGGGTCCGGCTCACCGCCGACGGGCACTGGCGCTCCTGCCTGTTCGCGCGCACCGAGTCCGACCTGCGCAGCCCCATGCGCTCGGGCGCCGACGACGACGCCCTCGCCGAGGTCATGCGCGGCGAGGTCGCCGCGAAGCAGCGTGGCCATGGCATCGACGAGCCGGCGTTCGTGCAGCCGGACCGGCCCATGTCGGCGATCGGCGGCTGATGGTCACCTTCCACCTGTTCGCCGCCGCCCGCGCCGCCGCCGGGCGCCAGCACGTCGAGGTGCCGGCCGGGCCCGTGCGGGCCGGCGTCGAGGCCCTGCTGGCCGGCGCCCCGCCGCGGCTGGCCGAGGTCCTGGCCATCAGCTCGCTGGTCTGTGACGGCCGACGGCTCGACCCGGCGTCGGAGGATCCGCTGCCTGACGGCGCCGAGGTCGACGTCCTGCCCCCGTTCGCCGGCGGCTGACCCGTCCTGCCCCCTCGTGCGCCTGGCGAGTGCGAGCGCGGCCGCCCACCCGTGCTCGGGGGGATCGGCGGACGCCCGGTGGCTAGGGTCGAGTGGTGGCGACGATCCTGCACCTCACCGGTCCCCTGCTCGTCGGACCCGAGGACGTCCGCGCCGAGGCGTGGGTCCTCGACGGCAGGCTCACGTTCGAGCGGCCAACGGCGGCGGGGCACGAGGTCGCGACGCTCGCCGGCTGGGTGCTGCCCGGGCTGGTGGACGCGCACTGCCACATCGGGCTGGGCCCGCAGGGCGCCGTCGACCGTGCGACCACCGAGCGGCAGGCCCTCGACGACCGGGCGGCCGGCACGCTGCTCATCCGCGATGCCGGCTCGCCGGCGGACACCAGGTGGGTGCAGCAGCGCGTGGACCTGCCGAAGCTGATCCGGGCCGGCCGGCACATCGCCAGGACCCGCCGCTACCTGCGCGACTTCGCCTGGGAGGTCGAGCCGGACCAGCTCGTCGCACGCGTGCGGCAGGAGGCGCGGTCCGGCGACGGCTGGGTGAAGCTCGTCGGCGACTGGATCGACCGCGACACCGGCGACCTCGCCCCGTGCTGGCCCAGGGAGGTGCTCGTCGAGGCCATCGCCGCGGCCCACGAGGAGGGCGCCCGCACGACCGCGCACTGCTTCGGCCCGGACTCGCTGCGCGACCTCGTCGCTGCCGGCACCGACTGCGTCGAGCACGGCACCGGGCTCGAGCCGGACACGATCGAGGCGTTCGCCGCGGCCGGCGTCGCGGTCGTCCCGACCCTGGTGAACATCGCCACCTTCCCGAGGATCGCCGAGCCGGCACGCGAGCGGTTCCCCGCCTACCACCGGCGCATGCTCGACCTGCACGCCCGGCGCCACGACACCATCGGCGCCGCCCACGAGGCGGGCATCCCGCTGTACGTCGGCACCGACGCGGGCGGGTCGTTGCGCCACGGCCTGGTCGCCCAGGAGATCGCCGAGCTCGTCCGAGCGGGGATGGCACCGGTCGAGGCTGTGGCCGCCGGCACCTGGGGCGCCCGGGCGTGGCTGGGCCGCCCGGGTCTGGTCGAGGGCGAGGAGGCCGACCTCTGCCTCTACGACGCCGACCCGCGGGCCGACCCGGCCACCCTCGCCGCACCCCGGCACATCGTGCTGCGCGGCGTCACCGTCTGATCCCGGGCATCGCGCCGGACGAGCGGCCGGCCACATGGCGGCGGGCCGCGGGCACGATCACGCCTCGAGCATCGCCCGGACCAGGCGCGCCACCTGGTCGTCTGGGATCGCGTCGAGGCCGACGGCCGCGAGCCAGCGCGACTCGAACACCAGCAGTCCCCAGGTCAGGGCGCCGATCGCCGCGGCGACCACGCGGGGGTCCACCTCCGACTCGATGCCCAGCGTCGCACGGTGCCGGGCCAGGACGGGTGCGATCGCAGCGATGGCCACCGGGTGCGTCGGTGGGCGATCGGGATCCGTGATGAGCTGGTGGGCCATCACCCGCACGGGCTCCCGGAGCAGGCGCGTTCGAGCCAGCAGCGGCACGATGGCGTCCAGCAGCGCTGGGTAGTCCTCGGGCATGTCCGCGGCGAACATGGCGCTGATGCGATCGACGGCCAGCACCTGGAGTTGCTCCTTGCCCGAGGCGTGGCGGTAGACGTCGCTGTGCGGCACGCCTGCCTCGGCAGCGATCTGCCGGACGCTGAGGTCGACCCCGGGATTGCCCAGCATGAGCCGCTGCGTCGCAGCCACGAGCTGCTCCAGACGAGGGTCGGGCTGGTCGGCGCTGCCCCTGGCCGCCCGGAACCGATAGGCGAGGATCTCCCCGCGTGGCCAGACCCGCCGTCGACCATACCCGGGCACCGTGCAGCCCTGGGGGAAGTCCGGGTAGCGGCGCCGATAGGTGGAGACGCTGTTGCGGTGGGCCAGCCCGAGGAGCTCAGCCACCTCGGCGGCCGTGAGCAGGTCCTCGTCCGACGGTGGCGCCACGCCGCCGATCCTAGTGACGTCCCTGTGGCTCCGGCCCGCGCCGGCGCCGGCAGCTGCCGCATCCACGCCAGCACGGGCTCGATATGGCCTACCAACCGGTCGCGGTGAGTCTACGCTGGGCGCTGCAGGTGAGGCTGCTGCAGGGCCGCTGGGGAGGGTG
>JALOLH010000101.1 GCA_025456065.1 Candidatus Nanopelagicales bacterium
CGGCGCATGACCCGCAGCTGGGCCAGCACGTCCTCGCCCGCGTGGCGGGCCGGCAACCGGTCCCAGAAGCCGAACCCGCCGACGGCCTCGAGCGCGCTGCGCCGGTACAGCACGCAGCCACCCACCCACGCCACGCGGTACGCCACGGGCTGGTCGGGGGTGGCGCCCACCCGTGCGGCCAGATGGGTGGGGTTGGCGGCGTTGTGCAGCTGGTGGCGCGCCCAGGCCGGGCTGCCCGGCCGGACGTCCTCGGCGCGCACCGGGCCGTCCCACGGCTCGTACGCGGTGAGCTCGCGGGGGCGCCGGTCGTCCAGGTGGCTCAGGCCGGTGACCGCCATCCCCACGAACCCGCACCCCAGCCGGTCCAGGGCCTCCAGCATGGTGGGCACCGCCCACGGCTGCAGCCAGACGTCGTCGTCGAGCATGAGCACCGCCCCGGCACCGGCCCGGCCCAGCAGGAAGTCGCGCTGCTCGGCGACGCCCAGGCGCCTCGCGCGCCGGTGCACCTCGACCGGGACGCCCCCGTGCCCGAGCGTGCGGAGCATGGCCGCCACGAGCGGGTCGGCGTCCACCGGCTCGGCGGACTGGTCGGCGACCACGACCCGGGCCAGCGTGCCGGGCGGCTGCGCGGCCAGGCCGGCCAGCGTGACGGCCAGCGCACCGACGCGGTCCATCGTCGGGATGAGCACGTCGCACGGGGACACGGGCTCGCATGCGGTCACGACGCGCGGCTCCCCGGCAGCGAGGCACAGGCGGCGATGATCCCGGAGGTCGAGCGGTCGGGCAGCAGCGGCAGGGTGACGACACGGCCGCCCAGGTGGCGCACCAGGGTCGCCTCGGGCAGGCGGTCGACGTCGTGGTCGGCCCCCTTGACGTAGACGTCCGGGCGCAGCGTGCGGATGAGGTCGAGCGGCGCGGGCCCGGGGAAGGCGGTGATGTGGTCCACCGTGCCGAGGGCGGCCAGCACGTCGATGCGGTCGGCCAGCCCGTTCACGGGACGGCCGTCGCCCTTGATCGCCGCGACGCCCGCGTCGTCGTTGAGCCCGACGACCAGCACGTCGCCGAAGCCGGACGCGGCCGCGAGGCACGCGACGTGGCCGGCGTGCAGCACGTCGAAGCAGCCGTTGGTGAAGACGATGCGCCGGCCCTCGCGGCGGTGGGCGGCCACCACCCGGGCCAGCTGGTCGGCCTCGACGACACGCGCCGGACCGGGCGGCATCAGGTCCTCGGCGGTGCACACGGTGGTGCCCTCCCGGCGCACCACCGTCGTGGCCGCCGCGACGGCCAGCTCCGCGGCCTCCGGCAGGGCGCCCTGCACGGCCAGGCCCAGGGCCAGGGCGGCGGCGAGGGTGTCACCGGCGCCGGAGGGGTGCGCGTCCTCGACGGGCCGGGCCGGCACGTGGTGCGCCGCCCGCCCGGGCCGCAGCAGCATCGCACCGTCCACGTCGATCGTGGCCAGGACGGCCGTGGCACCGGCGCGCTCCAGCACCACCTCGGCCAGGCCGAGCACCGCGGCGACCCGGTCACCACCGGCGTCCCGGGCCGCCGCGGTGAGTGCCGGACCGACCAGCGCGGTCAGCTCGGCCCAGTTCGGGGTGACCACGAACGGCCGCGCCGGGCGCCAGCCGGCGAGGTCGTGGGCGTCGACCAGCACGGGCCGCTCGGCCGCGACGCGGGCCACGGCTCGTCGCAGGGCGGGGCCGGCCAGGGTGCCGCCGTCGTAGTCGGCGACGACCACCACGTCGGCCTCCTGCGCGGCGGCGCGCAACCTCCGGGCCAACGTGGCATCGGTCGCCTCGTCGACCGGGCTCACGTCACCCTCGTCGAACCGGGCCACGACGTGCCGGTCGGCGACGACGCGCCGCTTGGCCCGGGTCGTCCGCAGGCCGTGCCGCAGGCAGGCGCTGGTGTCGACGCCGCCCGTAGCGAGGGCGGTACGCAGCTCCTCGCCGGCGGGGTCCTCGCCCACCAGCGCGAGCAGCCGGGCCTGGCCGCCGAGCGCGGCGACGTTCGCGGCCGTGTTGGCGGCACCACCGGGCACGGCCCGTCGGGTCCGGACGTCGACGGTGGGCACGGGCGCCTCCCGGGCGACCGCACGGCTCTCCCCCTCGATCCACTCGTCGAGCACGGCGTCGCCGACGACGAGGACCCGGCCCCGCGGGAACGCACGGGCCAGCGCGGCCAGGGAGGCCGGCAGCCCTCGCGCGCCTCCGCGGGGCCCGGTCATGCGGCCCTCGCCGTGGCGAGCAGGTCGCGGACGTGGTCCAGGACCGCCTCGGCGCGCACCTGCGCGGCCGGCGGTGCGGTCCCGGCGCCCCGGACCACCCGGTGCGGGCCCTCGGGCGGGGGTCCCCAGCGCAGCGGCGAGGCCGGCCCGAACACCGTGATGGAGGGCGTTCGGAAGGCCGTGGCCAGGTGCGCCACGCCCGTGTCTGCACTGACCACGAGCCTGGCGTCGGCGACGACCGCGGCCAGCCGGGTCAGGCTCAGCCGCCCGGCCAGCACGGCGTCGGGGCCCAGGCCCGCCTCCTCGGCCACCCAGGTGGCCAGGGGCAGGTCGACGCTGGTGCCCGTCAGGACCGGCCGCTCGTCGCGCAGCGCCCGGGCCAGTGCGGCGAAGCGGGCCGCGGGCCAGCGCCGCCGCGGGTCGGAGGCACCCAGGTGCAGCACGACGGCCGCCGGGGCGCGACACTCGACCGGGGGCCGGTGCAGGCCCACCGCGGTGGGATCGGCCGGGATGCCGGCCCAGCGCAGCAGCCGGCACCAGCGGTCCCGCTCGGGCTCCTCCTCGAACCAGGCCGGCCCGTCGGGCCACACCTGCGGGTGGGCGTAGGCGAGCATCCGCTCCGGGCGGGCGGCGAGCAGGGCGCGATGGCTCTGTGGCCCGCTGCCGTGCAGGTTCACCGCGATGGCGCCCGACGGCATCCACGTGGGCCGCAGGCCCTCGACGCCGATCGCTCCCCGCACCCCGGGGATGAGCCCCACGACCGGGTGCAGCCAGCGGGGTGCCGCGACGCGCACCCCGGCGGCCTCCCGACCGGTCCCGACCGGGGCGTGCGCGGCCAACGCGCGCAGCGCCGGCACGGCCGTGAGCAGGTCGCCCAGCCCGGCCGCCCGCAGCGCGACGACGGTCACGGCCATGAGGGCTCCCCCGGTGCGGTGAGGACCAGTTCGCGCACGGTGGCGCCGGCCGGTGAACGCAGCAGGTCGACGACCACGGCCGCCACCTCGTCGGGCTCCATCAGCGGGGCGTCCGGACCGGGCCGGTACTGGTCGGGCCGGCCCTCGAAGAAGCTGGTGCGCATCCCGGCGGGCACCAGGCAGGTCACGCCGACCCGGCCGGCCAGCTCGGTGCCCAGCGCCCGGGTCATCCCGACCACGCCGAACTTCGAGGCGCAGTAGGCCGTGGCGTCGGGCAGGGCGCGCAGGCCCAGGGTGGAGGCGACGGTGACGACGCGGCCCTGCGCGTCGATCAGCGCCGGCAGGGCGGCGCGGATCACGGCGGCGGTCCCGAGCAGGTTCACCTGCACCACGCGCTCCCAGTCGTCGGCATCCACCTTCTCGAGGGGACCGCAGGCGTCGGTGCCGGCGCACGTGACGATCGCGTCCAGGCCCATCCGGGCGACCGAGGCGACGACCCGCTCGGTGAGCCGGGTGTCGGCGAGGTCGACCACGACGTGCTCGTGCGGATCCGGCGGCGGGACCCGGTCGAGCACGATGGGCCGTCCGCCGGCGTCGGCGATCGCCCTGGCGACGGCTGCGCCCAGGCCGGACGAGCCGCCGGTGACGATCACTGTCCCGATGCTGGGAGTGGGGTCGGGCATCGCTCCTCCTTGGTGCTGCGGATCGCCGGCGCCGTGGTCGGCGTGGCGGGCGGCCGGGCGGCCGGGGTCGGGTGCGCGGCGGCCTGGGCGGCCTGCACGAGCCGGGTCGAGCTGCGCCCGTGCAGGGTGGGCAGGACGACCACCTGCCCGCCGTGCGCGGCCACGACCTCGGCCTCGGGGATGGGCGCCAGTCGGTAGTCCCCGCCCTTGGCGAAGACCTCCGGTCGCAGCCGGGCCAGCAGCGCGGCCGGGGTGTCCTCGTCGAAGACGACGACGGCGTCGACGCATCCGAGTGCGGCGAGCACCCGGGCGCGGTCGTCCTGGCCGACCAGCGGGCGCTCGGGGCCCTTGAGGGCCCGCACGCTGCGGTCGCTGTTCAGCGCCACGACGAGGCAGTCACCCAGGCCGCGGGCCGACTGGAGGTACTCGACGTGCCCGGCGTGCAGCAGGTCGAAGCATCCCCCGGCGACGACGACGGTGCCTCCACCGGCCCGCACCCGGGCGACCAGCGCCTCGGCGGCCTCGGGGCCGATCGGGGTGCCGCCCGTCGGCGCGGGGACGGCCACCGGCTCGGCGTCGCCGGGGCTCGCGGCAGTGACGACCCGGGCCGCCCCACCGGCCGCGACGAAGCCGCTGGCCTGCAGGACCGCGGCGCGCACGGCGTCCTCGAGGGACTCCCCGGTCGCGAGGGCCGCGGTCGCGGTGGCGGCGAAGGCGTCGCCGGCACCGCACGTGTCCCCGTCGGCGGGCGCGGGCGGGACCACCACCAGGGGGTTGCCCTCCACGCCGGCGAGCACCGCGCCGGAGGCCCCCCGGGTGACGGCCACCGATGCCACCCGCCACCGGTCGGCCAGGCCGCGGGCCTGGCCGATCACGGCCGCCAGGTCCCCGACCCGCTCGCCGTGGCCGGACAGTCGGGCCGCCTCGGCCGCGTTCGGCGTGGCCATCGCCGCGCCGGGCACCGGCGCCGAGCCGCGCGGGTGCGGGTCCCACACGACCGGCACCTCGCCGGCGGCCCGGACCAGCTCGCGGCGCACGTGCGGCTGGCCGAGGACGCCCAGCCCGTAGTCGGAGGCGAGCACGGCCGCGCACCGGCCCAGCAGGTCGCGCAGCGCCGCGCGGGCCGCGGGGTCCAGGGCGAGCCGGGTCTCGGCCGAGCCCCGGTCCAGCCGCAGCAGCGTCCGGCCACCGGAGCGCACCCGCGTCTTCACGACGGTGGGCCCGTCGTGGCGCAGGTCCATCAGGGTCACGTGCGGGGCGAGGGCGGCGCGCAGGCGCTCCCCCTCCTCGTCCTCCCCGAGGGCGGTCACGAGCACGACCGGCCGCCCGGCCCGGGTGGCCAGGAGCGCCGCCAGCCCGGCTCCGCCCGGCCTGGCGACCTCGACGAGGTCGTCGAGCACGGGGCCGGGGTCGTCGGGGCAGAGCCGGGTCGCGCTGCCGGTGACGTCGACGTCGAGCAGGGCGTCACCGATCACGACGAGCGGGGCGCGGTCCGGGTGGGTCATCGGGCACCCCCGAGGACGGCGGGCGCGGTCGGCAGCGCGCTGTCGAAGGCCAGGCACAGCACGTGCACGGCCACCAGGTGCACCTCCTGCACGGCCGCGGACGTGGCCGCCGGAATCGCGACCGCCTCCGCGCACCGCTCGGCCAGCGGGTTGGGCAGCGGCCCGGTCAGCGCCCAGGTGACCAGCCCGAGCGCGTTGGCGCGGTCGGCGGCGGCGAGCAGGTTGGGGCTGCGCCCGCTGGTGGACAGCAGCACGAGCACGTCGCCCGGTGAGCCGTGTGCCTGCACCTGGCGGGCGAACAGCTCCTCGACCCCGTAGTCGTTCACGATCGCCGTGACCGAGGAGGTGTCGGCGTGCAGGGCCAGCGCCGAGAACGGCGGGCGCTCGCCGCGGAAGCGCCCGACCAGCTCGGCGGTCAGGTGCTGGGCCTCCGCCGCGCTGCCGCCGTTCCCGGCGGCGAGCAGGCGTGCCCCCTCGGGCAGCAGGGCGGCCAGGCGCCGGCCCCAGCTGGCCGCCAGGTCCAGCGCGGGACCGGACGCCGCGAGCGCCGCGGCCACCGCGTCGCGGTGGGCGCGGGCCAGCGGGTCCCCCGGTGCCGGGTGCGTGGGGTCGACCGGGTGCAGCGGGATCACCGGGGCGCTCATCGGCCGACCCTCCGGCCGCCGGAGGCGACGGCGGTGCGGGCGCCCGGCGAAGGCAGCACGGGCGGGACCAGCAGGGCCGCGGCCCCGGCGCCCGGCGCGGCCGCGAGCGTCGCTCGGCCGAGCAGCTCGAGGTAGACGGCCTCGGTGGCCTGCCCCACCCGGGCCCAGTCGTAGCGCTCGGCGGCCACCCGCGGCCCGTGCTCGGACATCGCCGTGCGCAGCCCCGGTGCAGCGAGCAGGCGACGCACGGCCAGGGCGGCGGCGTCGGGGCTGCGGGGCGGCACCAGCAGGCCGGTTCGGCCGTCCTCGATGGTGTCGCGCAGGCCGCCCACCCCGCTCCCCACCACGGGCAGGCCGCAGGCCATCGCCTCGAGCGGCACCATGCCGAAGGGCTCGTACCAGGGCAGGCAGAGCATGATGTCGGCCGAGCGGATGAGGGCGGGCACGTCGGGCCGGGCGACCGCGCCGACGAACCGGACCCGGTCCGCCGCGCCGACCTCGATCGCCAGCCGGCGCAGCCGCAGGACCTCCGGGTCGGCGTCGAAGTGCGCCGAGTCCGGGCCGCCCGCGACGACGAGCTCGCAGTGCGGGAGGTCGGCCACGGCGCGGATCGCGTCGTCGACGCCCTTGCGCGGGACCAGGCGGGACAGCGCGAGCAGCCGGTAGGGCAGGACCGGGTCGCGTGGGGCCTCCGGGCCGTCCGGCCGGAAGTGCGCGGTGTCCACGCCGCAGGGCACGATCCGGATCGCGGCCTCGGGCGCACCCATCCGGCGCAGCTCGTCCACCTCCTCGGCTGCGGTGGCCACGACCCGGTCGACGCGCTGCACGAGCATCCGCTCGGTCGCCAGCCGGGTGGGCGGGCTGGTGTCCGCGCCGGCCTGGTGGCGGCGCTTCACCGAGCCCAGGGCGTGGAACGTGACGGCGACGGGCACCTCGAGCTCCTCGGCCGCCTCGGTGGCGGCCAGGGCGCTCATCCAGAAGTGCGCGTGCACGACGTCGGGCCGGGTCACGGCCCAGGCCTGTCGCAGCACCTCGGCGAACCGCGGCATGAACGGCAGCAGCGCGTCCTTGCCGATCGGCTCGGCTGGCCCGGCGTCGACGTGGTGGACCGTGACGCGCGGGCCGATCCGCACGTTCGTGGGCAGGTCGGGGTCGTCCCGGCGGGTGTGCACGACCACCTCGTGGCCGCGCGCGGCCAGGGCGCGGGCGAGCGCCTCGACGTGGACGTTCTGGCCGCCGCCGTCGACGCCGCCGAGCGCGGACAGCGGACTGGCGTGCTCGGAGACCATCGCGATGCGCAGGCTCATCCGGCCACCTCCTTCAGGGTGCGGGCCCAGTCCTCGAGGAACCGGTCGAGGCCGAA
>JALOLH010000036.1 GCA_025456065.1 Candidatus Nanopelagicales bacterium
TCGGGGACCTCACGTCATGCGTGGAGCACGGGCTGCAGGCAGCTGCCAACCCCTGACGCCTCACCCGGTGAACAGCGCGTCGGCCCACCAGGGTCGGTGAAGGCCCGCGTGCCCAGCGCCTCGGTGGCGCCAGCCGGCCCCCACACCTCGACCGGGTCCCGGCGGCCGGCCTTGGCCATGCTGAAGAGCAGCGTGGGCATGTCGCCGACGTGGTCGGCGTGCAAGTGCGACAGGAACACCTTGGTCGTCGCGGTCACCGGCAGCCGCAGGCCGGTGAAGTTCTTCAGGGCGCCCGACCCCAGGTCGAAGAAGAACAGATCCTTCGCCGCGTTGCCGACCTCGACGAGCACGGAGGCCGACGCCGGCGACGGGCGCACGAACGGGTCCCCGCTGCCCAGGATCGTCACCCGGATCTCGTCAGGTCCCAGATCCTCGGTCCCCGGCGCGAAGGTCGTTGCCAGGACGTCGATGGCGTCAGGCATCTGCCTACCCCTTCCGTCATGTGCGTGCCGAGTCTGTCGGCCGCCGTGCGGTGCATCCTCATCCTCGCGGGATGAGGATGCACCGGCATGGCTTCCACGGGATCGGGCGTCCATCGGCCGAGGAGGGACCGCGGGCCCGCAGCGCCCCCTGCCGACGGCATCCCCGAGCCGCGCCCCGCGCCGCCCGCCAGGGCGAACGAGGCGATCGCCGCGCAGGAGATGAGCGCAGCACCGGCCCGGTGACGGCGTGCCGGGCCCCGTCAGCGCCGCGCGGCCGACTGGCGACTCGGGGCGCTGGTGATCGACGTCGCGCCCGCCACGACCGTGGAGCCGTCCTGGCCCAGGTGCGCCAGCGTGGTGACGATCTCGTGCACGACCCGGCCGTCGACCGGCAGCGAGTTGTGGCCCACGGACGGGACGAACACGTTGCGGACCTGCAGGTCCGGATGGTCGATGCGGGCACTGGCCTTGGGGACGATCATCTGGTCCAGGTCCGACCAGATCGCCACGAACCGGGTGCGGCACGCAGGCGCCGGGGCGGCCAGCTCGGTGACGATGTCCGACCCGCGGCGCATCTGGCGGGCGACCGGGTGGGGCACGAGGTGCGCCGGCGCGGTGCCCTCGTGGGGCGTGCCGAGGGTCACCAGCGTGTGCACGCGGGAGTCCCCGCCCATCCGCTGCACGAAGTAGCGGGCCACCAGGCCGCCCATCGAGTGCCCGATCACGTGCACCCGCTCGTACCCGGTCTCGATGCACACCTGCTCCACGAGCGTCTCGAGCCGTTCGGCCACGTGGCGCACGTCCTCGGTGAGCGGGGAGTAGTTCAGCGTGATGATCCGCCCGAACCCGCGACGGCGCAGGCCCCGGCGCAGCAGCGTGAACACCGAGCGGTTGTCGACGACGCCGTGGATCAGGATGATCGGCGTGCCGGCGGCCTCGATGTCGCCGATGAACAGGCCGCGCTGGATCGGATCGAGGCCGTCGAGGGTGGTGCGCTCCTCCGGGTGGCGGATCTTCTCCTCGAGCACGCCGAGCGGGTAGGTGACCACGTGCGTCGCGGTCCAGGCGACCTCGATCGCGGTGCCCCGGACCACGGACGGCGTGGTGGCCCGCCGGACCCCGCGGCGGGCTGCACGGCCGGCGGCACGCAACCGGCCGCTCCGGGCAGCCTCGCTCGCCGTACCGGGGTCGCCGGTCACAGGGTGGGCGGGGCCGCCGTGGGGCAGGTGCACCGCCCGACCGTAGCGCACGGCCGGTGGGCGGTCAGCCGCGGTCGGCCAGGTCGTACGCGGCGACAGGTCGGGGCTGCTCGAGGCCTACAGCTTCTCGACCGGGGCGTAGCGCAGCAGCAGGCGCTTCACGCCCTCCGAGCCGAAGTCGACCGACGCCTCGGCGTGCTCGCCGCTGCCCGTCGTGGTCACGACCGTGCCCATCCCGAACTTCGGGTGCAGCACACGGTCCCCTGCGACGAGGGTGACGATCGGCCTGCTGCCGGTGCTCCGGGCGCCGGGCCTGGCCGCCGCAGCGGCCAGGGCGGGAGCCGCGCCGAACCCCCCGGCGCTGGGCCCGGTCGACCGCTTGGGCTCCTCGCGCTCCCACCGGATGAGCTCGGCGGGGACGTCGGCCAGGAACCTCGACTCCGGGTTGTAGCTCGGCGCGCCCCAGGCCGAGCGCTGGATCGCGCGCGTGACGTAGAGCCGCTCCCTGGCCCGGGTGATGCCGACGTAGGCCAGCCGGCGCTCCTCGGACAGCTCGAACGGGTCGGTCATCGCCCGCATGTGCGGGAAGACGCCGTCCTCCATGCCGGTCAGGAACACCACCGGGAACTCCAGGCCCTTGGCGGTGTGCAGGGTCATGAGCGTGACCACCCCCTCGTGGTCCTCGCCCTCGGGGATCTCGTCGGCGTCCGCGACCAGCGCCACCCGCTCGAGGAAGTCGGCCAGCGAGCCGGGCGATCCACCGGCCTCCTCGGCCTCCCGGGAGAACTCCGCGGCGACCGCCTCGAACTCCGCGAGGTTCTCCACCCGGACCTCGTCCTGCGGGTCGTCGGAGGCCTGCAGCTCGGCGAGGTAGCCGGAGCGCTCGAGGATCGCGCGCATGAGCTCGGCCACGCTCGCCCCGGAGTCGACCACGGCGGCGAGGTCGTCGAGGACCTGCACGAACGCGGCGATCGCGTTCGCGCTGCGCCCGGCCATCCCCGGGATCTCGCCGGTGCGGCGCAGCGCCTCGGCGAAGGAGACCCGTTCCGCAGCGGCGAAGTCCGCCACCCAGGCCTCGGCCCGGTCGCCGATGCCGCGCTTGGGCACGTTGAGGATGCGGCGCAGGCTCACGTCGTCGGCCGGGTTGGCGACCACCCGCAGGTAGGCCAGGACGTCGCGGATCTCACGGCGCTCGTAGAACCGGGTGCCGCCGACCACCTTGTAGGGCAGGCCGGTGCGGATGAACACCTCCTCCAGCGCCCGGGACTGCGCGTTCGTCCGGTAGAACACCGCGACCTCGCCGGGCCGCGCGACACCGAGGTCCGAGAGCCGGTCGATCTCGTTGCCGACGAAGGCGGCCTCGTCGTGCTCGTTGTCGGCGACGTACCCCACGACGGGCTCGCCCTGGCCGGCGTCGGTCCAGAGGCGCTTGGCCTGCCGGTCGGCGTTCCGGGCGATGACGGCGTTGGCCGCCGAGAGGATCGTCTGGGTCGAGCGGTAGTTCTGGTCCAGGACGATCTGGCGGGCGTCGGGGAAGTCCTCGCCGAACTCGACGATGTTGCGCACGGTGGCGCCCCGGAACGCGTAGATCGACTGGTCGGAGTCGCCGACCACCACGAGCTCGCCGGGCGGCACCTCGCCCCCGGGCCGGCCGACCAGCTCGGCGATGAGCCGGTACTGGGCGTGGTTCGTGTCCTGGTACTCGTCGACGAGGATGTGCCGGAACCGGCGCCGGTAGTGCTCGGCGACGTCCGGGAACCCCTCGAGCAGCGCCACCGTGTGCCCGATGAGGTCGTCGAAGTCGACCGCCTGGGCGCGAGCCAGCCGCTGCTGGTAGGCCGCGTAGACGTCGGCCAGCGTCTCCTCCGTGGGGTTGGCCGCGCGTGACCGGAACGTCTCGTGGTCGACCAGCTCGTTCTTCAGCGCCGAGATCCGGTTGAGCAGGGCGCGCGGCGGGGTGCGCTTGACGTCCAGGTCGAGGTCGCGGGCGACCAGCGTGACCAGCCGGACGCTGTCGGCCTGGTCGTAGATGGAGAAGCTCGACTTCAGGCCCAGGCGGTCGGCCTCGCGGCGCAGGAGCCGCACGCACGCCGAGTGGAACGTGGACACCCACATGACCCTGGCCCGCGGGCCGACCGCGGCCTCGACCCGTTCGCGCATCTCGGCGGCGGCCTTGTTCGTGAAGGTGATGGCCAGGATCTCGCCGGGGCGGGCGTCGCCGGTGGCGAGCAGGTGGGCGATCCGGCGGGTGAGCACCCGGGTCTTGCCCGAGCCGGCCCCGGCGACGATGAGCAGCGGGGCGCCCCGGTGCTCCACGGCCTGGCGCTGCGGTGGGTTCAGGTCGGCGACCAGCGCCGCGATCGTGGCCGCCCGATCGGCCTCGCGCTGGGCCCGCGCCTCCTCGCGACGGTCGTCGGCCGTGCTGCGGGTGGCCTCGGCGGCCGCGCGCAGCAGGTCGGCGGCACGACCGCGTGCGCCCCCGGCGGCAGCCTCGCCACCGAGCGGCGGCTCGCCGGCACCCACGGCCGCCGGCGCCTCCCTGCGACCCGTCGGCGCACCCGCGTCCGTGGGACGCGGCGGGGACTGTGCGCCCGCCGTGCGACGCGGCGGGGTCGGTGCCGGCACGTGCGCGGCGAGGGGACCGCCCCGGGCCGCCAGCGCGGCACGCACGACGTCAGCCGGCCGTGGCGGCTGCACGTCCGCCGGGGCGCCGGCCCGGGGTTCCTCGCGCGCCGCGGGCCCCTGCGCCGCAGCCGCGTCCGCCGCCTCGTCGGCCAGCCGGTCCACGTCCTCGGGGGGGAGCGTGGCCCGCGGCAGCCGGGGCAGGGGCTCGTCGAGCAGCACCTGAGGATTCTAGGCGGGCCGGCCGACAGCGACCGGGCGCGCCCACGCCGGCGCGATCAGCGCACGCGGACCGCGCGCCGGGCGGCCCAGGTGGCCCCGGCCTCGCTCCTCACCGAGACCGACATCCAGTAGGTGCGGCCCTTGGTGAGCCCACGGATGGTGCAGGCGCGCCCGCGGGGCCCGGTCGTGCACCGGCCGGCCACGGCGGCGCCCTTGGCCTTGCTGACCAGCGCCTCCACGCGGTAGCCGGAGATCGGCGCGTCGCCGCGGCGCGTCGGCTTCTTCCAGGTGGTGGTCACCGTCCGTCGGGTGCTGCTGGCCCGGACCGCCCGCGGCTTGCTCGGCGGCACCGGCGGCTTGGTGCTCGGGGTCGTCGGCCCCGCCGGGGCATCGGTGACCGGCGTCCCGGGCAGGTACCCCACCACCTGGGCGACCACCGAGGCGGCGCCCAGCGTGGTGCCGACCCCGACGGTGCCGTTGGCGGCGATCGGGACCAGCACGGTGCCCTGGGTCGTGCCGATGGGGGTGCGCAGCAGGGTCGCCGGGCGGGCCGCACCGGCGGACCAGGCGACCAGGTTGGCCGGCGCGTTGCTCGTGCTGCGCACCGCCAGCGCGACCCACCGGGCATCGTCGGGCGCCCCGCGGACGACGACGTCCGGGAACAGGGCGCGCCCGGCGAGGACGCGGCAGCGCCCGGTCAGGCCGGCACCGACCCCGGCGGCGGTGTCGAGCACGGTGGTCGGGGTCGTCGGCACGAGACCGGCCACCGTGTCCAGGTCCGCGACCACCCGGGGGGTCCCGGCGGTGGGGGCGGCCGAGGTCGTGGCGGCGCGGCACAGGGGCCGCGTCTGCGCGACGCCGGTCCACCAGCTGGTCGCCTTGGCGGCGCCGTCCCAGGACATCGACAGGTGCACGTGGTCGCGGTGGCAGCTGGTGTCGAGGCTGGTGCCCTGCCGGCTCGGGTCCAGGCAGCCCTTGTAGTCGGTCCAGCCACGGCCCGGGTCGTACATCCGGATCATCCGGTTGTTCCAGATGATGTACATGATGCCCAGGCGCCGGGCCATCTCGTGCGGGGTGCCGTCCGCGGCGGGAGCCAGCAGCCAGTTCACGAAGGTGTCGGCCATCGCCTTCTGCGTCGCGTTGCGCACCGTGCGCATCCAGTCGACGGCGCGGCCGTCGAAGTGCTCGCTCACGCTGCCGCTGCACGCGCGCGGGATGTAGACGGTGGCCGGTCCGTAGGTGCTGACCAGCAGGTCGCGCAGTGCGGTGGCCCCGGGTCGCGGCGTCGGGTCGCACACGGTCTGCGCCTCGTAGAACGCCGGCAGGTCGATGGCAGCCGGCAGGGTCACGGGGGGTGTCGGGACGGGTGGCGCGGCCTGTGCAGCCGGGGCGGCCAGGCCCCCGGCGAGCACGGCGACGACCGTGACGGCACCGAGCATTCGAACGGCTCGCATATCCCTCCTATCGGCTCGCACCCCGCCCTGCTGGAACGCAACCTACGATGCTCACCGTGGAAACTTCGGCAGATCCGGCCCGAGTGCTGGTCGTGACAGCTCACCCGGACGACGTCGACTTCGGCGCCTCCGGCACGGTGGCGGCCCTGGTCGCCGGCGGCGCCGAGGTCACCTACTGCATCGTCACCGACGGGGACGCGGGTGGCTTCGACCCGACGGTGCCGCGCGCCGACATCCCCGGGATCCGGCGCGCCGAGCAGGTGGCGGCGGCCGCCGTGGTCGGGGTCACCGACGTGCGCTTCCTCGGCTACCGGGACGGCGAGCTGACGGTGAGCCACGACCTGCGCCGGGACATCACCCGGGTGATCCGCCAGGTGCGTCCGCAGCGGGTCATCACGATGTCGCCCGTACGCAACTGGGACCGGATCGGCGCCTCCCACCCCGACCACATGGCGGCGGCCGAGGCGACCGTGCAGGCGATCTACCCCGACGCCCGCAACCAGTTCGCGCACCCCACGCTCATGCTCGACGAGGGCCTCGACGAGTGGGTCGTTGAGGAGCTGTGGATGTTCGGCTCGCCGACGCCGAACACCTACGTCGACGTCACCGACCACCTGGGCACCAAGCTCGCCGCCCTGCGCGCGCACGTCAGCCAGACCGAGCACATGACGGACCTCGAGGACATGATCCGCAGCTGGATGACCATGGCGGCGCAGCGCGGGGGGCTCGCGGAGGGGCGCCTGGCCGAGATGTTCCAGGCGGTGCGGACGGGCTGACCACGGGCCTGCCCACGGTCCGCCCGTCCTGCGGCGTGGGGTCCCCGACCGCCGGTGTCGGGTTCGTCCGATTCGCCTAGGGTGGGCGACATGGAGACCGTCTACGACCTGCTCGTGATCCTGCACTTCATCGGCCTGGCCTCCCTGCTCGGTGGCTTCCTGGTCCAGATGCGCGACACCACCCGGGTGGTGAACCCCGCGATGTTCCACGGTGCGCTCACGCAGCTGGTCACCGGCCTGGCGCTGGTCGGCATCGGCGAGGCCGCCCTGGACTGGGACTTCGACCACGTCAAGATCGCCATCAAGCTGGTGATCCTCGTGGTGATCACCGTGCTCGTGGTCCTCGGACGACGCAAGTCCTCCATCTCCACGGCGACCTGGGCGGCCATCGGCCTGCTCACCGTGGCGAACACGGCCATCGCCGTGCTGGTCTGACCCCTCGTCCCGCCGCCCGATCAGACCACGCCGCGGGCCTGCGCCCACCGCGCCAGCTCGTGGCGGTTGGACAGCTGCAGCTTGCGCAGCACGGCCGAGACGTGCGTCTCCACCGTCTTGACCGAGAGGACCAGCTCGCGGGCGACCTCGCGGTAGGTGTAGCCGCGGGCGATGTAGCGCATCACCTCGCGCTCGCGGGGGGAGAGCTGGTCGAGCTCGTCGGGCGCGGGGGCGACGGACCCGCCGGCGAACGCGTCGAGCACGAAGCCAGCCAGCCGTGGGGAGAACACCGCGTCGCCGGCGGCCACGCGCTCGATCGCCTCGCGCAGCTCCCGGGCGTCGACGCTCTTGGTGACGTAGCCGCGCGCCCCGCCCCGCACGACCCCGATGACGTCGTCGGCGGCGTCCGAGACGCTCAGGGCCAGGAACCGGGTGGCCGGCAGCTCGGGCACGCACGCGTCGAGCACGGCGCGACCGCCACCACCCGGCAGGTGCACGTCGAGCAGCACCACGTCGGGCCTGGTCGCACGGATCACCGCGACCGCCCGCGGGGCGTCACCCGCCTCTCCCACGAGCTCCACCGCATCGGCGAGCTCCGCGGCGACCCCCGCCCGGAACAGCGCGTGGTCGTCGACGAGGACCACGCGCAGCCGCCCGCCGGGCGCGCGTGCCGGGTCCACCTCAGCCTGTTCAGGCACCACGACCTCCCACGGCCGGCAGGACGAGGCGGACCTCGGTGCCCTCACCCGGGGCGCTGCGCACGGCGGCACGGCCGCCGACGCCCTCGACCCTGGCGACGATCGACTCCCGGACCCCATGGCGGTCGGCACCGGTCCGATCGGGGTCGAACCCGCACCCGCGGTCCTTCACGTTGACCTCCACCTCCCCGTCGGCGACCTCGGCGTACACCGTGGCCGGTGCCCCCGCGTGCTTCGCCGCGTTCCGGACGGCCTCGCGGGTCGCCGCCACCAGCGCGGCCACCCGATCGTCCACCACGACGTCGCCCACCGTCACCAGCTCGATGCGCGCGTCGTAGTCGGCCTCCGTCGCGGCCACCACGTCGGCCAGCGCCGCGGCCAGCGAGCCGCTCGGCCCGGACGGGGCGTACAGCCAGGAGCGCAGCTGGCGCTCCTCGGTGCGGGCCAGGCGCAGCACCTCGGCCGGGTCCTCGGCCCGGCGCTGGATCAGGGTCAGCGTCTGCAGCACCGAGTCGTGCACCCGGGCCGCGACGGCGGCACGCTCCTCGGCGCGGATCGTCGCGACGCGTTCGGCGCGCCGCCGCGCCGACCACGCGGAGAGCCACGGCAGCGCGATCACGGCCATCCCGGCCACGGCGATCGCGGTGGCCAGGACCAGTTGCAGGGCATCGCGCAGGGCGATCCGCGGCAGGACCAGCCCGATCACCCCGAGACCCAGCAGCGCCACGCCCACGAGCACGCGCACCGGCGCCGCGCGGTCGGGCGGCTCGGCCGCCCCGGCGTCCGACGGGCCCGGCAGTCCCGGTGCCGTCGGGGCGGCACCCGCGGCAGGGGCCGCCGGCCCTGCTGCCGTGAGGCCCGGCGAGCGCGGTGCCGTGCGCTGCAGGCTGCCACGCGCACGGGCGCTGGCCTCGTCGCCCTGCCGCCAGAGCACGGCGACGCCACCGCCGGCCAGGATCAGGGGCGCCCACAGCGAGACCTGCACCGGCGCCCCGAGCGCCTGCATCGCCAGCAGCAGGCCCAGTGCGACCGAGACCACCCCGAGCAGCCCGGCCACATCGAGCGGGGGCCCGCTGCGGGCGGGTGGTGGGTCCTCCCCCGGGGTCGCCGGGCCGAGCGGCAGGAGCAGCCACATGAGGGCGTAGGCCAGGGCGCCCAGCCCTGCGAGCAGGGCGGTCCCGAGGAAGGCGAGCCGGAACACCCACGCCGGCTGGCCCGTGTGCTCGGCGAGGCCGCCGCAGACCCCACCGACCCAGCGGTCGGACACGCTGCGGTGCACGCGGCGCACGCCCGTGGCTGGAGGCGGGGCGTGTGGCGGGGTGGGCACGCCCCCATGATCCACCGGCGCGCCCCGGCCCGGCCTCCGGGAGTGCCCCCGGTCCGCGGTCAGGGTCGGATCAGGGTGGGTTCGGGGTCGTCCCGGATACCGGGCCGTCCGGCCGCGCGGAACGCTGGAGCCATGAACGCAGAAGGAACACCCACCACCCCCGCCCCCGATCCCTCCACCGCCGAGTCGGACACCACCGTGCTGCCCGGGCCGGACGAGCAGGCGACCACCGCCCTGCCGCGTCCGGACGCCCAGCAGCCGGCCCACGCCGAGGCCGGGTACGGCCAGGCGCCGTACGGCCAGGCCACGGTCCCGCCGGCCGGACAGGCCACGGTCCCGCCGGCCGGACAGGCCGGGTACGCCCTGCCGCCCGGGTACCAGCAGCCCGGCTACGCCCTGCCGCCCGGGTACCAGCAGCCCGGGTACCCGCCCCTCGGCTCCCAGCCCGGCGGGTACGCCCAGCCGGCGCCGAACCCGCAGCGGGTCACCCGCAGCCGCTCCGACCGCGTGATCGGCGGCGTCTGCGGCGGGCTGGCGCGGGCGTGGAACACCGACCCCACGCTGCTGCGGATCCTCACGGTCGTGCTCACGATCGTGACCGGCGGCGCGCTGCTGCTCGGCTACCTCATCGCCTGGATCGTGATGCCCGAGGATCCGTGGCCGCCGCAGGGCCCGGGCGGCCAGCCGGCCGCCGGCTACGCCGCGGGGGGCAACCCGCCGTACGGCACGCAGGGCTCGGCCCAGATGGCCGCCCCCCGCGAGCGCTCGTACCTGGGCTGGCTCGTCCTGTCGATCGCCCTGGTCGTCGCCGGGCTGATCACCCTGTTCGGGGTCGCCCTGCCGGACACCGTGGCGACTCCCGGGATCGTCGGCGGCGTCCTGCTGGCGATCCTCGGCATCGGCCTGCTGGTCGGCACGTGGTACGGCCGCGCCCGTTGGCTGGCCGTGCTGGCCGTGCCGGTCGCGCTCTTCACGTTCGTGGCGGTGGCCGCGGGCGCCTTCGTCCAGTCCAACCCCAACTGGGACCGCTGGGTGGTCGAGGGCTCCGACGGTCGGCTCGCGATCGGCGACCAGGCCTGGCGGGTGACGTCCGCCGACGCCGCCGAGAGTCCCCTGGACTACCGGGTGTCCGCCGGCGACGCGGTGCTCGACCTGCGGCCGCTGACCGCGGCCGGGGCCGAGGCGGGCCGTCCGGGGCAGCGTGTCGAGATCGACGCCAGCGTCGGGGTCGGCCAGCTGCAGGTGCTGGTGCCCGCCGATGTGCGCCTGGAGCTCGAGGCCACCGTCGACGTGGGCGACATCTCGGTGCCCGGCGCCCCCAACGTGGGCGGCACCCAGCAATCGCTGCAGACCACCCTCGAGGCCACCACCCCCCGTCCCGCCTACATCGTCTCGCTCGACGCCGCGGTCGGCGCCGGGTCCATCACCGTGGAGGTGTTCGCATGAAGCGTCACGATCCTGACTGGTTCTCCCTGGCCGCCGGCCTGCTGTTCACGGTCCTCGGCGTGGTCTTCGTCGTGGCCGCGGCCAACGGCTGGGCCGTCGACGGGCGGTGGGTCGCCTCCGGCACACTGATCGCCCTGGGCGCCGGCGGCATCGCCGCCTCGGTGGCCGCCAGCCGGCGCGAGCAGCGCCGCGAGGCCGTCGCCCCAGCATCCGACGACTGGCCGGGCGACCCGTTCGCCTGATCCGGCTCGCCCGATCCGGCTCGCCCGATCCGGCCGCCAGCCCCCGGTTCGCCTGCGCGGGCCGGGGGTTCGCGGCTCCCGAGGGCTCGCCGCCCGCACGACTTGATCCAAGTTCTCGGCCGCTCCCCGGCCTCGAACTTGGATCAAGTCGTGTGCGGCGCTCCAGAACTTGGATCGAGTCGGTGGACTGGGCGCGCGAGCGGGGCCGGGCGCGTCGTGGGGCGGGCGCCGCGGGGGGCGGGGGGGCGGTGCGGCCCCGCTACTCCCACTCGATGGTGCCGGGCGGCTTGCTCGTGACGTCGACCACGACGCGGTTGACCTCGCGCACCTCGTTGGTGATCCGGGTGGAGATCCGCGCGATCACCTCGTGCGGCAGGCGGGACCAGTCGGCGGTCATCGCGTCCTCGCTGGAGACCGGGCGCAGCACCACCGGGTGGCCGTACGTGCGGCCGTCGCCCTGCACGCCCACGGAGCGGACGTCGGCGAGCAGCACCACCGGGAACTGCCAGACGTCACGGTCCAGGCCGGCCGCGGTCAGCTCCTCGCGGGCGATGGCGTCGGCCTCGCGCAGGAGGTCCAGCCGATGGCGGTTCACCGCCCCGATGATCCGGATCGCCAGCCCCGGGCCGGGGAACGGGTGGCGCCAGACCATCGCCGCGGGCAGGCCCAGCTCCTCGCCGACCGCGCGCACCTCGTCCTTGAACAGCGTGCGCAGCGGCTCGACGAGTTGGAACTGCAGGTCGTCGGGCAGTCCCCCGACGTTGTGGTGGCTCTTGATGTTCGCCGTGCCGGTGCCACCGCCGGACTCCACGACGTCGGGGTACAGGGTGCCCTGCACGAGGAAGTCGACGGTCGCCCCATGCGCGCCCTCCTCGGCCACGATGGCGGCGGCGGCCTCCTCGAAGGTGCGGATGAACAGCCGGCCGATCGTCTTGCGCTTCTCCTCCGGATCGGTCATGCCGTCGAGCTCGCCCAGGAACCGGTCGGCGGCGTCGACCACGACCAGCCGGATGCCGGTGGCCGCCACGTAGTCGCGCTCGACCTGCTCGCGCTCGCCCTTGCGCAGCAGGCCGTGGTCCACGAAGACGCAGGTCAGCTGGTCACCCACGGCCCGGTGCACCAGCGCGGCGGCGACCGCGGAGTCCACCCCGCCGGACAGGCCGCAGATCACCCGGCGGTCGCCCACCTGGGCGCGGATCGCGGCCACCTGCTCCTCGACGATGCCGGCGGTCGTCCAGTCCGGGGCGATGCCGGCCGAACCGTGGAGGAACCGCTCGAGCAGCGCCTGGCCGTACGCGGTGTGCAGCACCTCGGGATGGAACTGGAACCCCGCGCAGCGGGTCCCGGGGTGCTCGAAGGCGGCGATCGGCGCACCGGCCGTGGTGGCCGTGACGACGTAGCCCGGCGGCGCCGCCGAGACCGAGTCCCCGTGGGACATCCACACGTCCAACGTGCTGGGCAGGCCCACGAACAGCGTGCCGGGCGTCGTGACGGTCAGCGGCGTGCGGCCGAACTCGCTGAGGCCGGTCCGGGCGACCTCCCCGCCGAGGGCCTGCGCCATGGCCTGGAAGCCGTAGCAGATGCCGAGCACCGGCACGCCCGCGTCGAACAGGGCGGGGTCGACCCCCGGCGCGCCCTCGGCGTACACGCTGCTCGGGCCGCCGGAGAGGATCACCGCGGCCGGGTCCTTCGCGAGCAGCTCGGCGACCGGCATGGTCGAGGGCACGATCTCGGAGTAGATGCGGGCCTCGCGCACGCGCCGGGCGATCAGCTGGGCGTACTGCGCCCCGAAGTCGACGACGAGGACGGGTCGGGGGTGCGTCACGCGCGCAGCCTACGCGGGTGCCACCTCCGGCTCGCTGGCGCGCACCGCGGGCATCCCGAGGTCGACCGGCAGCCGCAGCTCGCCCGGCGCCCCGGCCGGGACGACCGGGGCTCGGGGCGGGATCGGGGCCACCCGCTCGTAGGCCGCGCCGGGCTCGGGCCGCGGGTCGGGCTCGCCCGCGTTCGGCCACAGGGACATCGCCCGCTCGGCCATCGCGGTGATCGTCAGCGACGGGTTCACGCCGGGGTTCGCCGTGATCGTCGAGCCGTCGACGATGTGCAGCCCGGGGTAGCCGTGCACCCGGTGGTACGGGTCGATGACGCCCTCCTCGGGGGTCAGGCCGATGACCGCACCGCCGATGAAGTGCGCGGTCATCGGCGCGTCGATGACCTCGCCGATGTTGCCGAACGCGCGGCCGCCGACGATCCTGGCCAGCCTGCGCATCGCATCGTTGGCCACCGGGATCCATGACGGGTTCGGCTCGCCCTCGCCCTGGGCGCCGCGCAGCCGGAACCGGCCGGCCTTCGTCCGCTCCCCCAGGACCGTGATCGAGTTGTTCACGTTCTGCATCACCAGGCCGATGATCGCCCGCTCGGAGGCCCGGCGGACCCACAGCGCGCTGGCCGCATCCCGCGGGTTGTCCCGGACCGCCGCCAGCCACTGCCTCCAGCGCGGCCGGCCCTCGGCGCCGTCGCTCATCACCGTGCCGAGCAGGTACATCGCGTTCGCGCCCTTGCCGTAGCGCACCGGCTCGATGTGCGTGCGCTCGTCGGGGAAGAACGAGGAGGTGATCGCCACGCCGTGCGAGTAGTCCGGCTCGCCCGGGGGCTCGTCGCGCACCACGCCGACGAGTGACTCGGAGTTGGTCCTGGTGAGCACGCCCAGCCGGTCGGACAGGCCCGGCAGCACGCCGTCGACCTTGAGCCGGTGCAGCAGCGACTGCGTGCCCCAGGTGCCCGCCGAGAAGACCACGTGCTCGGCCACGAAGGTCCGGGTGCCCTCGACCTTGCGGACACGGCCTGCTGCCTTGCCCGCCAGGGACGTCGTGGGCCTGGTGTCGACCGCCCACCGCCCGTCCGGCAGCGGCCGCACGGTGGTGACGGTGGTGAGCGGGTGCACGGTGGCGCCGGCCCGCTCGGCCAGGCCCAGGTAGTTCTTCACCAGGGTGTTCTTGGCGTTGTGCCGGCAGCCGGTCATGCACTCGCCGCACTCCGTGCAGCCGGTCCGGGCCGGGCCCACCCCGCCGAAGAACGGGTCCTGCTCGACCACCCCGGGCCCGGCACCGAAGTAGACGCCCACCGGGGTGCGCTTGAACGTGTGGCCCACGCCCATGTCCTCGGCGAGCTGCTGGAAGGCCAGGTCCGCCGGGGTCATGGTCGGGTTCTGCACGACGCCGAGCATCCGCTCGGCCTGCTCGTAGCAGGGCAGCAGCTCGGCCGCCCAGTCGGTGATGTGGGCCCAGTGCGGGTCGTCGAAGTAGGCCTGGCCCGGCACGTACAACGTGTTGGCGTAGACCAGTGACCCGCCGCCGACCCCGGCACCGGCCAGCACCATGACGTTGTTCAGCCGATGGATGCGCTGGATGCCGTAGCAGCCGAGCTCCGGTGCCCAGAGGTAGTCGCGGACCCGCCAGTTGGTGGCGGCGAAGTCCTCGTCGGCGAACCGTCGGCCGGCCTCGAGGACGCCGACCCGGTAGCCCTTCTCGGTCAGCCGCAGGGCCGTCACCGAGCCGCCGAACCCGGAGCCGATGACGAGGACGTCGTAGTCGCTGGCGGGCCCCGCCGAGGGGGCGGGGGCCGGCGTCGCGGAGCTGGAGGTGGTCATGTTCGGACGATACGCCGGTGCCGGGGCGCCAGCACGGCCGGGCGCCAGCACGGCCGGGCGCCGGCGGTCGGGACCGGGGCCGGGGGCCGGACGCAAGGCGCCGGCGGTCGGGACCGGGGCCGGGGGCCGGGGCCGGGGGCCGGACGCCTGGTGCCCGGGCGCCGGAACCCTGCGGTCAGGCCAGCCCGGACCGGCGCAGGGCCCGGAACCCCTTGACGAGCAGCTCGGACCACGCGTCGTGCTCCATGCCGAACGGCGTGCCGAAGCCGATGCCGCGCTGCACGGCGATGGTCTGCTCCTCGGTGAAGCGGGTCAGGCCGTGCGCCCCGTTGCGCCGGCCGAGTCCCGACCGGCCCATCCCGCCCATCGGGGCACGGGTGGAGCCGAACGTGGCCTCGTAGGCCTCGTTGACGTTCACCGACCCGGTCCGCAGCCGGCGGGCCAGCCGCTGGCCGCGCCGCTCGTCACGGGTCAGCACCGAGGCGTTGAGCCCGAACGGGGAGTCGTTCGCCAGCGCGAGGGCCTCGTCCTCGCTGTCGACCAGCTGCACCGCGACCACCGGGCCGAACGTCTCGCTGCCGTGCACCTGCATCCCCTCGGTGACCCCGGTCAGGAGGGTCGGCGCGTAGTAGAAGGGCCCGATGTCGGGCAGCGACCGGCCGCCGACCAGCACCTCGGCGCCCTTGCTGACCGCGTCCTCGACGGCCGCCGCGGTCCGGCCCAGCTGCTCGGCACCGATGAGCGAGCCGTAGTCCGCGGCCCAGCCGACCTCGGCGCTCATGCGCAGGTTGCGGATGCGGGAGAGGAAGCGCTCCATGAACGCGTCGTGGATGTCGGCCATGACGTAGAGCCGCTCCATCGCGACGCACAGCTGGCCGGCGTTGTCGAAGCAGGCCCGGACGGCCACCTCGGCCGCAGCAGCGGGGTCCGCGTCGTCGAGCACGATCATCGGGTTCTTGCCGCCGAGCTCCATCGAGCAGCCGATGAGCCGCTCCCCGCACCGGGCCGCGATCCGCGAGCCGACCGCGCTCGACCCGGTGAACATCACGTAGTCGGCTCGCTCGACCAGCTCCGGGCCGAGCTCGGGACCGAACCCGAGGACGACCTGCAGGACCCGCCGTGGGATGCCGGCGCGGTGCAGCAGGTCGACGGCGTACAGGGCCGTCAGCGAGGTCTGGTGGTCGGGCTTGAGGACGACGGCGTTGCCGGCCATGAGCGCCGGGATCGCATCGGCGGCCGCGAGGAACAGCGGGTAGTTCCACGGTGCGATGTTCGCCACGACACCCACCGGGTGGCGCTCGATCGTCACCTTCGTCAGCAGCGGCACGATGCCCAGGGGGCGCTCCGGCTCGAGCATGCGCCGGGCGGCCCGCGCGTAGTGACGGGCGATCGTGCAGACGCCCAGCAGCTCCTTCATCGCATCCATGCGGGTCTTGCCGGTCTCCCACTGGATCAGGTCCAGGCACTCGTCCTGATGGGCCAGCAGCAGGTCGTGGAAGCGCAGCATGATGCGTCGCCGTTCGGCCACCTCGGTCTGTGCCCAGCGCGCCTGCGCCTGGGTGGCGGTGTCGAAGGCCATGTCGACGTCGTCGACGGTGGAGTAGGGCAGCTCGACGAGCGGCTGGCCGTCGAACGGCGCGATGCTGGCGTGCCGCTGCGCACCCGGGTGCACCACCGGGATGGTCAGCAGCGCCTCGGCGAGCTCGGCGTCGAAGCCGGGCCTGGCGAGCGCGGGGACGGTGGGCGCAGTCATGGCGCCACGGTAGCGCCCGTCGCCAGCCAGGGGCGCCGGGCGAGCGGACCGGCCCGACCGGCGGCCCCATTCCGCCCACGGCATGGGCGTTTTCGCCCGCCCGCGCCCATGTGGACGACCACCGCCCGACGTGTGACCCGACTCACGTCCGCGTGCTCAGCACCCGTCGTGCCCGCTGTGGACAACGGCGGCCCGACTGTGGATATCAGCGTCCGGGCGACACCGTCAGGTCCACCCGCTGGAACTCCTTGAGCTCGGAGTACCCGGAGGTCGCCATCGCCCGGCGCAGCGCGCCGACCAGGTTCATCGTGCCGTCCGGCACCCGGCTGGGCCCGTGCAGGATCTGCTCGAGCGGCCCCACGGTCCCGGCCCAGTGCCGCTCCCCGCGGGGCAGCTCGGCGTGCACCGCCTCCATGCCCCAGTGCCAGCCACGGCCCGGCGCCTCCACGGCCCTGGCCAGCGGCGAGCCGACCATGACCGCGTCCGCGCCGCACGCCACGGCCTTGACGATGTCGCCGCTGCGGCCCATGGCACCGTCGGCGATCACGTGGACGTACCGCCCGCCGGACTCGTCCATGTAGTCGCGGCGGGCCGCCGAGACGTCGGCGACCGCCGTGGCCATCGGCACCCGCACCCCGAGGACGTCGGCGGTCGTGTGCGCCGCGCCCCCGCCGAACCCGACCAGCACCCCGGCGGCGCCGGCCCGCATCAGGTGCAGCGCGGCCCGGTACGTGGCGACGCCCCCGACCACCACCGGGGCGTCGATCGTGTAGATGAACTCCTTGAGGTTGAGCGCCTCCCCCCCGTCGCTGACGTGCTCGGCGGAGACGGTGGTGCCGCGGATGACGAACAGGTCGACACCCGCGCGGGTGACCACCGGGGCGAGCTCGGTGACCCGGTTCGGCGACAGCGACCCGGCCACGACGACCCCGGCCTCGCGCACCTGGCGGATCCGCTCGGCGACCAGCTCCTCGCGGACCGGCGCGTCGTAGAGCTGCTGCATGCGCTCGGTGACCTGGGGCTCGGGCAGCTCGCAGATCTCCCGGTAGGCGGCGGCGGGATCCTCGTAGCGGGTCCACAGCCCCTCGAGGTTGAGCACCCCGAGCCCACCGAGCCGGCCCATCGCGATGACGGTCTCCGGCGACATCACCGAGTCCATCGGCGCGCCGAGGATCGGGGTGTCGAAGCGGTAGGCGTCGATCTGCCACGCGGTGCTCACCAGCTCCGGGGCGCGGGTGCGCCGGCTGGGGGCGATGGCGATGTCGTCGAAGCTCAGGGCCGCCCGGCCGCGCTTGCCCAGGCCGATCTCGATGTCGCTCATGGGGTCATGCTCCTCCTCGCGCCGGCCGGAGTCCGCACGGCGCGCAGCGCCCGGCGCTCACCGGGCCTGGTAGTTCGGCGCCTCGACGGTCATCTGGATGTCGTGCGGATGCGACTCCTTGAGCCCCGCCGGCGTGATCCGCACGAACCGACCGCGGCGCTGGAGCTCGGGGACGGTGCGCGCGCCCACGTAGAACATCGACTGCTGCAGCCCGCCGACCAGCTGGTGGGCCACCGCGGACAGCGGGCCGCGGTAGGGCACCTGGCCCTCGACGCCCTCCGGCACGATCTTCTCGTCGGTGTCGACGTCGGCCTGGAAGTAGCGGTCCTTGGAGTAGGAGATCCGGCCGCGCGAGGCCATGGCGCCGAGCGAGCCCATGCCCCGGTAGTGCTTGTACTGCTTGCCGTTGACGAAGACCAGGTCGCCCGGGCTCTCCTCGCAGCCCGCCAGCAGCGACCCCAGCATGACGCTGTCGGCCCCCGCGACCAGCGCCTTGGCGATGTCACCGGAGTACTGCAGGCCACCGTCGCCGATCACCGGGACGCCGGCCGGTCCGCACGCCAGGGCCGCGTCGAAGATCGCGGTGACCTGCGGCACGCCCACGCCGGCGACCACCCGCGTGGTGCAGATGGAGCCGGGCCCGACCCCGACCTTCACGGCGTCGGCGCCGGCGTCGACCAGCGCGGCGGCGCCGGCCTTCGTGGCCACGTTGCCGCCGACGACCTGGACGTGGCGGGTGGCCGGGTCGCGCTTGAGCCGCCTCACCATCTCGAGCAGCAGCCGGGCCTGGCCGTTCGCCGTGTCGGCCACGAGGAGGTCGACCCCGGCCTCGACCAGGGCGCCGGCGCGGTCCCAGGCGTCGCCGTAGAAGCCGATCGCCGCCCCCACCCGCAGGCGGCCCTCGTCGTCCTTGGTGGCGTTCGGGTACTGCTCGGTCTTGACGAAGTCCTTCACCGTGATCAGGCCGGTGAGCCGACCGTCCGGGTCGACCAGGGGCAGCTTCTCGACGCGGTGCTTGGCGAGCAGGGCCGCGGCGTCGGCTCGGCTGATGCCCTCGGGGCCGGTCACCAGGGGCATCGGGGTCATCACGTCGCGCACGGTGGTGGTGGCGAACCGGGCGGGCGGGAGGAACAGCAGGTCCCGGTTGGTGACGATGCCGAGGAGGATCCGCTCGTCGTCGACGACCGGCAGGCCGGAGACCCGGTAGCGCGCGCAGAGGCTGTCCAGCTCCGCCACGGTCGCGTCCGGGCCGACGGTCACCGGGTCCTGGATCATGCCCGACTCGCTGCGCTTCACCATGTCGACCTGCTCGGCCTGCTCGGGGATCGACAGGTTGCGGTGCAGCACGCCGATGCCGCCCTGCCGGGCCATCGCGATCGCCATCCGCGCCTCGGTCACGGTGTCCATCGCGGCGCTGAGCAGCGGCACGGCGATGCTGATCTCGCGCGTGAGCCGGGTGGTCGTGTCCACCTCGGAGGGCACCACGTCGGTCTCGCCGGGCAGCAGCAGGACGTCGTCGTAGGTCAGTCCGGTGACGCCGAACTTCTCCTCGGCGGCGGCGCGGTCGTCAGGGTCGAACACTTCGGAGGGCCTCCTCGACGGTGCGGCGGGCCCAGCCTAGTCGCGGCTGCCGGCGCCGGTGCCGCCGTCACGCGCCCCCTCGCAGCGAGGACGTGCGGAGGCCTAGGACAGCAGGCCCCAGCGGAAGCCGAGGGCGACCGCCTGCGCCCGGTCCGCCGCCCCCATCTTGCGGAACAGCCGGCGCGCATGGGTCTTCACCGTGTCCTCGGAGAGGTACAGCTCCCGCCCGATCTGGGCGTTGGACTTGCCGCGCGACATCCCCTCCAGCACCTCGAGCTCCCGCTCGCTGAGCGCCGGCCCGGTCGGGTTGTGCCGGACCGGCAGCGCCACGACGTTGCCGCCCCGCTGCACCGGCCGGGCGGTCGCCAGGTCGAGCACCGTGGCGGTCTCCTCGCGGGTGGCGTCCTTCACCAGGTACCCGCGCGCCCCCGCCACCACCGCAGCGGCCACGGCCTCCGCGTCCTCGCCCAGCGTGAGCATGAGCACGATCGCCCCCGGGTGCGCGGCCAGCAGCCGTCGGGTCGCCTCCACGCCCCCCATCCCCGGCATGCGCACGTCCATGAGCACGACCCCGGGCCGCTCCAGCGGGTACCGGGCGAGGACCTCCTCGCCGGATCCGGCCGCGGTCACCCGCTCCACGCCGGGGATCGAGGCGATCGCCCGCCGCAGGGCCTCCCGCGCCAGGGGTGCGTCGTCGCACACCAGCACCGTGGTCATGCCGACTCCTCCCTCACGAGGAGGGCTTCGGCATCCCGGGGCGGGGGACTTGAGCCGGGGCGACCCCGTCAGCAGCCCATGGCGACGCGGATGGCCTGCACGGCAGCGGCCATGTCCTCGACGTGCACCACCTCGGCGGGCAGGTCGGCCCAGCCGGGCCCGCCGACGATCAGCACCGGCGCCGGGCGCATGGGCGGCAGCTCGGGGGCCGTCGCCGGGCCCATCTGGGACCACAGGAAGACCACGGGCGGCCCGAGCCGCTGGGCCGCGGCGGCCAGGGCGTCGTCCGGCGTGCGCGCCCCGATGACGTGGCTGCGGATCTGCGCATCGGCGAGGGCGGCCTGCAGGGCGACCAGGGGCAGGTCGTGCAGCTCGTCGGGGACGCTGGCCAGCAGGACCGGGCGATCGTTGCGCGGCCGGGCGAGCCTGGCGGCATGGGCGGCCATGGCACCGGCCACCACGATGGAGAACGAGTGCTCGACCTCGACCCCGCGGCCGGTCTCGGCCCACTTCTGGCCGATGGCCACCAGGACCGGGCGCACCAGCTGCTCCCAGGTCGCCTCGGCGCCGTGAGCGGCCAGGGACGCCTCGACGGTGCGGTGGCACGAGTGCGAGTCCAGCGCGATGGCGGCGCGGGCCAGGCCCCGCGCCGTCCGGGTGCGGCGCGGCATCGGCAGCACGTGCCCACCGCCGGACGAGCCACCGGCCTCGTCGTCGAGCACCTCGGCCAGCTCCGCCGCGGCCGGCGCGGCACTCCCGGGGTCGGACGCGTGCAGCAGGGCGCTGTACGGGCCGGCGGGGGCCTGGTCGGGATCGATCCGGGCCCGGATGGCCGCGCGGGCGGCCTCGGCCGGGGGCACCCCCTCCCGCACCAGGCGGTGCATCACCTGCAGCCGGGCCAGGTCGCTGGGGCCGTAGCGGCGATGGCCACCCTTCGTGTGCAGGCTCGGGGCGAGCCCGTAGCGACGCTCCCAGCTGCGCAGGGTCGCTGCCGCGACCCCGAGGCCCCGGGCCGCCCCGGCCACGCTCAGCGCCGGCCCGGACCCGGCGTCGTCGGGCCCGTCCCCCTCCTGCGGGGTCGGGGCGACGGCCGCCTCGGCGGCACTCGTCGCCGCTGCGTCACGGGCTCCCTGGGCTGGCACGGTGAATAGTGTGCAAGACCTTTGCAAACCCCGCCTCCCGACACTCCCGGATCGCAGCCCGGCGCAGGAACATGACAGGCATGAGGCGTGTTGCATCGGGTAGCGGACGTGCAGCAGCCGTGGCACCCGGAGGCGGGAAACTGATGGTTGCCCAACATTCGCATAAGTTCTAGGATGAGCGGAGGACGACGGTGAGAGGACCAGCCATGGCGGATGTGTCTCGGCTCCCTGGGCCCAACGCGGACTTCTGGGACTGGCAGATGAAGGCGGCCTGTCGCGGCCTCGACTCGGAGATGTTCTTCCATCCCGAGGGGGAGCGCGGCAGCGCCAAGGAGGCGCGGGAGCGCGCGGCCAAGGCGCTGTGCGCCACGTGCCCGGTGATCATGGAGTGCCGGGCGCACGCCCTGAAGGTGCGCGAGCCGTTCGGCGTGTGGGGTGGGCTCACCGAGTCCGAGCGCCAGGTGATCTACGAGGCGCAGGCGCGCGAGGCCAGGGCGGCCCGGGCCAGGGAGACCGTCGCGAGCTGACGCCCCCGGCCGGCCCCACGCCGGGCGGCGCCGGCCCGCCCGCTCGCGAGGCGGGCACCAGCGCGGGCTCCGCACCGACGCCCTGACCCACCCGTGGGTGGCGGGTGAGCCGACCCCGATCACCGCCGAGCCGGCGGCCACCCCGCATCCTCCGAGCCGTCGCGGCTGTTCGTCATGGACCACGGACGGGCCCCGACAGGTGACTGCACCTGTCGGGGCCCGTCCTTCGTCGCGCGCGCGGTCGCTCAGCCGATCGGGCGCTCGCGCGATCAGTGGCTGTGCGTGTGCCCGCCCGGCCCGTGGCTGTGGCCGTGGCCGTGGCCGTGGTCGTTCTCGGGCTCCTCGGGCTTCTCCACCACGAGCGCGTCGGTGGTCAGCAGCATCCCCGCGATCGAGGCGGCGTTCTCCAACGCGGAGCGCGTCACCTTGACCGGGTCGATGACGCCGGCGGACACCAGGTCGACGTACTGGCCGGTTGCGGCGTCCAGCCCCTGGCCGACGCCCAGCTCGCGCACCTTCGTGACGACGACGTAGCCCTGCTCGCCGGCGTT
>JALOLH010000037.1 GCA_025456065.1 Candidatus Nanopelagicales bacterium
GTAAGGCCCCCAGTAGACGACTGGGTTGATAGGCCGGAGGTGGAAGCACGGCAACGTGTGCAGCTGACCGGTACTAATAGGCCGAGGACTTGTCCACTCACTCAATCTTTGCTTGCGTCCACTGTGCGGTTCCCGAGATACGGTCGGGGCCATATCTCCATAGCGTTTCGGCGGCCATAGCGAGAGGGAAACGCCCGGTCCCATTCCGAACCCGGAAGCTAAGCCTCTCAGCGCCGATGGTACTGCGAGGGTGACCTCGTGGGAGAGTAGGACGCCGCCGGACATTCTTCACAGAGGGCCATCCCGCAAGCGGGATGGCCCTCTGTGCGTTCGGCCGCGCTCCCGAACCCACCGCGGTGCGCACGAGCGCGTCGACGTTCGCTGACCCTGTTCGGGCGAGTGGCGCGTCGGCCTCGCCCACCGTGTGCACCGACCGCCGGTCCGGCACGGCTGCCGCCGCTGCACGGCGAGTCGTGGGAGCAGGGAGAGGGCCGCCCCCAACAGGGGGCGGCCCTCTCCCGGTCAGTCCGACACCGGGCGCGGGGCGCCCGGGGCAGCGTCGGTCAGAGCTGGTCCTTGACGGCCTGGGCGGCCTGGTCCACGGCCGGGTCCACCTGGTCCGGGGTGCGCTCCTTGACCTCGTCGGCGACCTTGTCGACGACCTCGTCGGTGGCGCCTCCACCCGTGACGGCGTCCTTGGCCTGGTTGATCATGTCTCCGATGCCCATGCTGCTCCCTCGTGTCCGACCTGCGATCGCGCCCGGCCGGGTGGCGCGGGCACGTGGGCGGATGCTAATCGGCGCTGTGCTCGCTCGCTCGCTGAACGCCGTGCTCGGCGGACGGCCGCGGCCGTGGCTCTGGGCCGTGCGACCGCCCAGGGGGTCGCTGTCACCTGGCCGCGGGCCCCCGTCGGGGCTGCCCGGTCGCCGATACTGTTGCCGCGACGAGAGGAACGGGATGGCCGAGGAGCACGAGCGTCCGGAGGGGACACCGGGGAACCCCGAAGGCAGGCGCGGTGACCGCCCCCGAGGTGGGGACGGCGGCGCCGGATGGGCGGACCGTGACGGGAGCGGGCCGACTGGGGCGCAGCGTCGGGCTCCGAAGGCAGCACGTCCGTCCAGTGCAGCAAGGGGCGCCGGTCCGAGTCGCCCTCCTCGCGCCCGCGGTGGGGATGAGCGACGCGGTCGTCCTGGTGCGCCCGGCGGTGCGCGCGGGGAGGGTGGTTCGTCGCGTGGGTCCGGGTCGTCGGCTGGGGGCCGTTCGGGTGGTCCGCGCGGGGAGGGTGGTCCGTCGCGTGGGTCCGGGTCGTCGGCTGGGGGCCGTTCGGGTGGGCCGCGCGGGGAGCGTGGTCCGTCACGCGGGTCCGGGCCCTCTGGTGGGAGCCGGTCGTCCGGTGCGGCCGGTGCTCGGGGCGGCGGACCCGGCGGAGCCGGCCGCGGGCCGCGGACGGGCGGGTCGGGGAAGGCTGCGGGCGGTCGACCGGGCTCGCGTCCGGCGCCTGGGAGCAGGCCCGGGAGCAGCAGCCGGGATCCGCGGCGGGACGATCGTGGCGACCACGGGGCGTCCCGGAGGGACCGCGACCGCGACCTCCGGGCGCCTGGGCCGCGCGACCCGCACATCCCCGACGAGGTGCAGGCCGAGGACCTGGACCGTGTCACGCGCGCGTCGCTGCGCACCTTGCCCGACGGCCTGGCCGAGCTCGTCGCCCGGCACCTCGCTGCGGCCGCGCTGGTGCTCCCCGACGATCCAGCGCTCGCGCTGGCCCACACGCAGGCGGCCTCCCGTCGGGCCGGCCGGGTGGCGGTGGTGCGCGAGGCGGTGGGGGTCGCGGCGTACGCGGCCGGCGACTACCGGCTGGCCCTGACCGAGCTCCGGGCGGCCGCCAGGATCTCGGGGTCGAGCGAGTACCTGCCGATGATGGCGGACTGCGAGCGCGGGCTGGGGAACCCGGAGAAGGCCCTGGCCCTGGCCGGGTCGCCGGAGGCGGCGTCATTGGACCGCGCCGGGAAGGTCGAGCTGCTGATCGTGGCCGCGGGCGCCCGGCGTGATCTGGGCCAGGCTGATGCGGCGGTGCTCACGCTGCAGGTCCCGGCCCTGCGATCCCGCGCGAGTGGCGAGTGGCTCGCGCGCCTGCGCTACGCCTACGCCGACGCGCTGCTCGAGGTGGGTCGCACGCGTGAGGCGCGCGCCTGGTTCGAGCGGGCTGCCGAGGTGGATCCCGAGGGGGCCACCGACGCCGTGGAACGGCGGGACGAGCTGGACGGGTTCACCTTCGCCGACGAGGCGAGCGACGCCGACGAGGCACAGCGCCGGCGACCGGGCGGTGGGCCACCAGGCGGTCGAGGAGCCGGGACCCGGATCGCCCGCTGATCCCGGATCCCCGGACGAGGAGCGTTGAGATGACGTCCCTGGGCTCCACGACGCGACCGCTGGCGACCGCGCACGACGTGGCCCTGCTCGACCTCGACGGGGTCGTCTACGTGGGCCCGCACGCGGTGCCGCACGCCGCGGAGTCACTGGACCGCGCGCTGGCCGAGCACGGCATGCGCGCCGGGTTCGTGACGAACAACGCGTCCCGCCCGCCGGCCGTGGTCGGCGCCCACCTGCGGGAGCTCGGCGTGCACGCCGACGACGCCGATGTGGTCACCTCGGCGCAGGCCGGCGCGCGCGTACTGGTCGAGCGGCTGCCCCGCGGGTCGCGGGTGCTCGCCGTGGGCGGGCCCGGCGTCGCCTGGGCACTCGAGGAGCGTGGCCTCGTCCCGGTGCACTCGTGGGACGACGACCCGCTCGCCGTGATGCAGGGCTTCGGCCCCGACGTCGGCTGGCGGGAGCTGGCCGAGGCGACGCTGGCCGTCCAGCAGGGCCGGCTCTGGGTGGCCACGAACCGCGACGCGACCATCCCCAGCCCGCGGGGTCGGGTCCTCGGCAACGGCGCCCTCGTCGAGGCGGTGCGGCACGCGACCGGTGTGGACCCGCTCGTGGCGGGCAAGCCCGAGCCGCCCCTGATGGTCGAGTCGGTGGAGCGGATGCGCGCGGTGCGCCCGCTGGTGGTCGGCGATCGGCTCGACACCGACATCGAGGGGGCGGCGCGTGCCGGCATCCCCTCGCTGCTCGTCCTGACCGGGGTCACCGACTGGCACGACCTGCTGGGCGCGCCGCCTGAGCATCGTCCGACCTACCTGGACCACGACCTGCGCGCCCTGCTCGAGCCCGCACCGGCGGTCGTGGTGACGTCGAGGGACGCGGTGCTCGAAGCGCGCTGTCGCAGCGCGTCGGCAACGGTCCGGGTCGTCACGGAGCCGACCGGTGAGCGTCGGTCCGGGGAGGCCGCGCAGGACTGGCTCCCAGCGGGGATGACCGGCGGCGGCGGGCCGGGCTCCGCTCCGATCGGGCAGGCACTCGACCTGGTCCGCTGCATCGTGGCGCTGTCGTGGGCCATGCACGACCTCGGGTGCGCCCCGGCGCAGCCCGCCACCGGCGTGGGCTGACAGCGGCCCGAGCCCTTGGGCCCGCGTGCCCGAGGAGGGGTACCCTTCGGCAAGGGAAGGGGCGGCACGTGATCGACATCGTGAGGGACTACTCGGCCATCGGCATGGGCACCGCCCAGGCGGCAACTGCCCGCGTCGTCGGCGTGGGGCGAGGTGCCGTGGAAGGCGTCACCGGCATCGTGCGACTGGACCCACACGCCGTGGGAGCCCCCCTGGTCCAGGCCCCCCGGGCGGTGGCCAACCACGGGCGCGACGTCCTGCGCGGCCTGTTGGCTGGGGACGTCGACGGCGTCATCAACCGCCTCGGCCTGGTGAAGAAGTCGGAGCTGCACTCGGTCCGGCTCCAGCTGCACCGGCTGGAGCGGCGCCTCGGCGACGTGCGGGGCGAGCGGTGAACGAACCGGCTGGGCTGGGGGAGCCGGACGCGGAGCACCGCGAGCTCCGCGCCGCACCTGCCGGGGCAGCCGGGCTGGCCGCCGGGTCGCCCGCGGCGCCGGAGGCACTCGCGGCGCGAGAGGCCGGAGCGCCCGCGCCGGAGTCGCTCGTGGCTGCCGACGTGCCCTCCGCTGACACCGGCGCCCCCGCCGCTCCCCACGGCACTGTCGCTCCCGCCGCCGAGCCACTGCCGAGCACCGGGGATCCACGCGTCGACGACGCGCTCTCCCGCCTCGCCGAGGTCGAGGCGCTCCCGCTGGTCGAGCAGGTCGAGGTCTACACCGACATCCATCGCAGGCTCGCGGCGGTGCTGGCCGATCCCGAGTCACGGGGCTAGCCCCGGGTGGCGCGGCGCAGGCTCGACGCCGAGCTCGTCCGGCGGGGGCTGGCCCGTTCGCGCGAGCACGCGCAGCAGCTCGTCGCCGACGGCCGGGTCCGGGTCGCGGGGGCCGTGGCCGGCAAGGCGGCGACCCAGGTGGACGAGGCCGCCCCCGTCACCGTCGCCGCTGCCCTCGAGGGCCCGGACTGGGTCTCCCGCGGGGCGCACAAGCTGCTCGGCGCTCTTGCCGCGTTCGATCCCGAGGACCGGCTCGTCGCCGGCCGCAGGTCGCTGGACGCGGGTGCCTCGACGGGGGGCTTCACCGAGGTGCTCCTGCGCCACGGGGCCGCCCACGTGGTGGCCGTCGACGTCGGCTATGGACAGCTCGCCTGGTCGCTGCGCAGCGATCCGCGGGTGACGGTGCTGGACCGCACGAACGTGCGCACCCTCAGGGTGGAGGACCTGCCGTACCGGCCCGACCTCGTCGTGGCCGACCTGTCGTTCATCTCCCTGCGCCTGGTGCTGCCCGCGCTCGCCTCGCTCGTCGCGCCCGGCGCGGACCTGCTGCTCATGGTGAAGCCGCAGTTCGAGGTCGGCCGGACGGTCCTGCACGAGCGTGGCAGCGGCGGCGTCGTGCGCGATTCCGCCGCGCGGGCCGGTGCCGTGCTGCACGTGGCGACGGCCGCCTGGGATCTCGGCCTCGGGACGGCGGGCGTGGTGGCCAGCCCGCTGCCGGGACCGAGCGGCAATGTCGAGTACTTTCTTCATCTGCGGGCCGACGCGGCCCCGCCCGAGCCGGGCGCGGTCGACCGGGCGGTCGCGGCGGGCCCGGCGTGAGCACCGGTGGCACAGGCTGCTGGCAGGAGGTGGGCGTGGACGCGGACCGCACGGTCCTGATCGTGACCAACACCCGTCGACCCGAGGCCATCGAGGCTGCTCGTCGGACCGCCCAGTCCCTGCTCGACCACGGCCTCGGGGTCGCAGCCCCCGAGGACGAGTGGCCGGCATTGGGGATCGACGCCATCGCCGCGGTCGACGCCGAGACGGAGGGCGCGGCCGCGAAGGGCTGCGAGCTGGTGGTCGTGCTCGGCGGCGACGGCACCCTGCTGCGTGGTGCCGAACGTGCCCGCGGCACCGGCGTGCCCCTGCTCGGCGTGAACCTGGGGCACGTCGGGTTCCTCGCCGAGCTCGAGCGCGAGGACCTCGAGGAGGTCGTCGAGGCCGTGGTCGCCCGGGACTACCGGGTCGAGCACCGCATGACCGTCGATGCGCGGGTCCTGGCCGATGGCCAGGAGGTCGCGCACACCTGGGCGCTCAACGAGGTCACCGTCGAGAAGGCCCCGGAGGACCGGATGCTCGAGCTGCTGGTCGCGCTCGACGGCCGGCCGCTCTCGCGGTGGCTGTGCGACGGCGTGGTCTGCGCGACGCCGACCGGGTCGACCGCCTACGCGTTCTCCGCGGGGGGCCCGATCATCTGGCCCGAGGTCGAGGCGATGCTGCTCGTGCCGCTGAGCGCGCACGCGCTGTTCGCACGGCCGCTGGTGACCGCGCCGACGAGCTTCATCGTGATCGAGAGCGTGGCACCGGCCAAGCAGGGCGTGCTCTGGGCGGACGGGCGGCGCGCCTTCACGCTGCCGCACAGCGCCCGGATCGAGGTGCGCCGCCACCCGGAGCCGGTGTCGTTCGCGCGCCTGCGCGACGCGCCCTTCACCGATCGGCTCGTCGCGAAGTTCGCCCTGCCGATCGACGGCTGGCGCGGGGCGGCTGAGGGGCGCCGGTGATCCACGAGCTGCGCATCGCGGGGCTCGGCGTCATCGAGGACGCGACCTGCCGGTTCGCGCCGGGCTTCACCGCGGTCACCGGCGAGACGGGCGCGGGCAAGACGATGGTCGTCACCGGCCTGGGGTTGCTCGCCGGGGGCCGGGCCGATCCTGGGCTGGTCCGGCACGGCGCCGAGCAGGCGGTCGTGGAGGGGTGGTTCGACCGCCCGCCGCCCGCCGCGGCAGCCGCGGTCATCGACGCCGGCGGCCTGCTGGACGACGACGGCTTGACCGCCGCTCGGATGATCGCGGCCCGCGGCCGCAGCGTCCTCGGCGGGAGGGGTGTGCCGACCGCCCTGCTCGCCGACGTGGTCGGGCAGCTGCTCGTGATCCACGGCCAGCACGACCAGACCCGCCTCGGCGGGCGGGCCCTCGCGCTGCTCGACGCGTACGCGGGGCCGGACGTCCAGGCGCTGGCCGCCCGGGTGACCGAGGCGCACGGCGCGCTGCGCGGCATCGAGCGCGAGCTGGTCGAGCTGCGGACCAGTGCCATGGAGCGGGCCCGCGAGCTCGACGTCCTCGAGTACAGCCTGGACGAGATCGCGGCCGTCGACCCGAAGCCGGGGGAGGACCAGGCGCTGGCGACGGAGGCCGAGCGGCTCACCCACGCCGACCTCCTGCACGGTGCCGCCCGCACGGCTCGGGAGGCCCTCACGGCCGAGGCCGAGGTCGACGGCGCGGCCGACGTGATGGGCCTGCTGGCGGCGGCGCGGCGGGCGCTGGAGTCCGCCAGCCACCACGACTCGACCCTCGCCGAGCCGGCCGCCTCGCTGCGCTCGCTGATGGCCCAGGTGTCCGAGCTGGCCGCCGACCTCACCAGCTACGCCGCCGATGTCGAGGCCGACCCCGCCCGGCTGGCCTCGGTCCAGGACCGACGGGCCGAGCTCGGCCGGCTCACCCGCAAGTACGGCCCCGACGCCGACGCCGTGCTGGCGTGGGCGCAGCAGGCCGCCGCGCGCGTGGCCGGCCTCGCCGGCGCCGACGACCGCATCGAGGTCCTCACCGTCGCGGCCGACCGTGCTCGCGAGGAGCTGGCCGACCTGAGCGGGCAGCTGCATGCCCAGCGCCGGCTCGCTGCCCAGCGGTTCACCGAGGCGGTCAGCGAAGAGCTCGCCGCCCTCGCCATGCCTCGGGCCCGCGTCACGTTCCAGGTGGACCTGCGCGCCGATCCGGACGGCCTCGTGCTGCCCGGGTCCGAGGAGCGCGGGCCCGTCGCGGTGCGGTCCACCGGGGCCGACGAGGTCATCCTCACCCTCGCGGCCAATCCGGGTGCCCCGGCGCGCCCGATCAGCCAGGCCGCCTCCGGGGGCGAGCTCTCCCGCGTCATGCTCGCCATCCAGGTGGTGCTCGCGGGGGCCGACCCGGTGCCCACGATGGTCTTCGACGAGGTCGACGCCGGGGTCGGTGGCGCGGCGGCCATCGAGGTGGGGCGCCGGCTGGCCCGCCTCAGCGAGCGCACCCAGGTCATCGTCGTCACCCACCTGCCGCAGGTGGCCGCCTTCGCCGACCGCCAGCTGGTCGTGACCAAGGACTCCGAGGGTGCGATCACCGCGGCCTCCGTCCGGGAGGTCAGCGGGGACGACCGGGTCCGTGAGCTCTCCCGCATGCTCGGCGGCCTGGCCGAGTCGGTCTCGGCGGGCGCCCACGCGCGCGAGCTGCTCGACCTCGCCGCGCGCCCTTGAGCCGACACCCCGCGCGTCGCCGGGCGCAACCGTCGTCCGAGCGACTGGGCCGCGATAGTCTGGCCGCCCATGGGTACGCCTCAGTCGACCAAGCATGTGTTCGTCACCGGAGGCGTCGCCTCCTCCCTGGGCAAGGGCCTCACCGCCTCCTCGCTGGGGAGCCTGCTCAAGTCCCGTGGGCTGCGGGTCACGATGCAGAAGCTCGACCCGTACCTGAACGTGGATCCGGGCACGATGAACCCGTTCCAGCACGGCGAGGTGTTCGTCACCGACGACGGCGCCGAGACCGACCTCGACGTGGGCCACTACGAGCGCTTCCTCGACACCGACCTGCACGGGTCGGCGAACGTCACGACCGGGCAGGTGTACTCCACGGTGATCGCCAAGGAGCGCCGCGGCGAGTACCTCGGGGACACCGTCCAGGTGATCCCGCACATCACCAACGAGATCAAGCGCCGCATCGTCGAGATGGCGGGCCCGGACGTCGACGTGGTCATCACCGAGGTCGGCGGCACGGTCGGTGACATCGAGAGCCTGCCCTTCCTCGAGGCGGTCCGCCAGATCCGTCACGAGGTGGGCCGCAGCAACACGTTCGTGCTGCACGTCTCGCTGCTGCCCTACATCGGCCCCTCGGGCGAGTTGAAGACCAAGCCCACCCAGCACTCGGTGGCCGCGCTGCGCAGCATCGGCCTGCAGCCCGACGCGATCGTGCTGCGCGCGGACCGGGCGGTCCCGGACGGGATCAAGCGCAAGGTGTCGCTGATGTGCGACGTGGACGACGAGGCCGTGGTGGCAGCCGTCGACGCCCCCTCGATCTACGACATCCCCAAGGTGCTGCACGGCGAGGGCCTCGACGCCTACGTGGTGCGCCGGCTCGGCCTGCCGTTCCGCGACGTGGACTGGACGGCGTGGGGCGAGCTGCTGCGCCGCGTCCACCAGCCGGCCCACGCGGTGACCGTCGGACTGGTCGGCAAGTACGTCGACCTGCCCGACGCCTACCTGTCCGTGAGCGAGGCCCTGCGCGCCGGTGGCTTCGCCAACGACTGCCGGGTGACCCTGCGCTGGGTCGCCTCCGACGAGTGCGCGACCCCGGAGGGTGCCGCCCGGGCGCTCACCGGCGTCGATGCGGTGTGCGTGCCCGGGGGGTTCGGCGTGCGCGGGATCGAGGGCAAGCTCGGCGCCCTGCGGTGGGCGCGGGAGAGCGGCACCCCGGCGCTCGGGCTGTGCCTGGGCCTGCAGTGCATGGTCATCGAGGCCGCCCGCAACCTCGCCGGCCTGGACGCCGCCAACTCGCTGGAGTTCGACGCGGCCACCCCGCACCCGGTCGTCGCCACGATGGCCGACCAGGTCGACGTGGTGTCCGGCGAGCGGGACATGGGCGGCACCATGCGCCTCGGGCTCTACCCGGCCGCGCTGGAGGCGGGCTCGGTCGTCGCCGACGCGTACGGGACCACGACGGTCGCCGAGCGGCACCGGCACCGCTACGAGGTCAACAACGCCTACCGCCAGCGCCTGGCCGAGGCGGGCCTGGTCGTCTCGGGCACGTCGCCCGACGGGCACCTCGTGGAGTTCGTGGAGCTCCCGCGGGCGGTGCACCCGTACTACGTGGGGACCCAGGCGCACCCGGAGTTCCGGTCGCGTCCCACCCGCGGCCACCCCCTGTTCGTCGGGCTGGTCGGCGCCGCGCTGGACCGGCGCGGGATCGGGCCGGATCCCGCTGCCGAGGACCGGCCGGTCGATGCCCGCCCGACGGTCGACGTCGCCGATCCCGCGCCGGCCCCGGCCGGCGCGGGCGCCCGGTGACCGACCACCCGCTGGTCGACCAGGCCCACCGCTTCCCGGTCGTCGGCGAGGAGCACCGCTTCACGGGAGCGAAGTGGTCGGTCTGGTCGGAGACCGTCGACATCGACGGGCACGTGGTCGTGCGCGACGTCCTGCGCCACCCCGGCGCGGTCGCGGTCGCCGCGGTGGACGACGCGGGCCGGATCCTGCTCATCCGCCAGTACCGCCACCCGGTCGGCGCCTACATGTGGGAGATCCCCGCCGGCCTGCTCGACGAGCCGGGCGAGGACCCGCTGGCGTGCGCGCGGCGCGAGCTGCTCGAGGAGGCCGGGGTCACCGCGGAGCACTGGGCGCCCCTGCTCGACCTGGCCCTGAGCCCCGGTGGCACGAGCGAGCGGATCGCCATCTTCGAAGCCACCGGCCTGCACGTGGACGCCGACGGCAGACCGCACACGGGCGAGGCCGAGGAGCGCGAACTGCCGCAGCGCTGGGCTACGCTCGCCGAGGCGGTCCAGCGATGCCTCGACGGATCGATCACGAACGCGACGGCGGTGGCCGCGATCCTGGCCCTGCACGCCCGTCGCGGCTGACGGGTCCCGTCCGGCAGCGGCCGCCACCGGCGAGCGGCCCGGCCCCGGGCGCCCCGTCGGCCCGGGCGGCAGGCGAGAGGACGGCACATGAAGGTCGGCATCCCCACCGAGGTCAAGAACAACGAGTACCGCGTGGCGATCACCCCGGCGGGCGTGCGCGAGCTGGCCCTGCACGGCCACGAGGTGCTCGTGCAGCGCGGGGCCGGCATGGGCTCCTCCATCAGCGACGAGGAGTACGTCGCGGCGGGGGCCCGGATCGTCGGCAGCGCGGACGACGTCTGGGCCGACGGCGAGCTGATCCTGAAGGTGAAGGAGCCGATCGCCGAGGAGTACCACCGGATGCGCGCGGGGCAGACGCTCTTCACGTACCTGCACCTGGCTGCCTCCCGCGACTGCACCGACGCGCTCGTCGCCTCGGGCATCACCGCCATCGCCTACGAGACCGTCGAGCTGCCCGACCGGTCGTTGCCGCTGCTGGCCCCGATGTCCGAGGTGGCCGGGCGGCTGGCCCCGCAGGTGGGCGCGCACGCGCTCATGCGGGCCTACGGCGGGCGCGGCACGCTCATGGGCGGGGTCTCCGGGGTGTACGCGGCCAAGGTCGTGGTCATCGGGGCCGGCGTGGCCGGCATGAACGCGGCCGCGATCGCGCTGGGGATGCAGGCCGAGGTGCTGCTGATGGACCGCGACATCGTCCGGCTGCGCCACGCCGACGCCATCTACCAGGGGCACATGCAGACGATCGCGTCGAACCTGTACGAGGTCGAGAAGGCGGTGATCGACGCCGACCTGGTGATCGGCGCGGTGCTCGTCCCCGGCGCCCGGGCGCCCAAGCTGGTCAGCAACGAGCTGGTCGCGCGCATGAAGCCCGGCAGCGTGCTCGTGGACATCGCGATCGACCAGGGCGGCTGCTTCGAGGACTCCAGGCCGACCACCCACGCCGAGCCCACGTACACCGTGCACGACTCGGTCTTCTACTGCGTGGCCAACATGCCCGGCGCCGTGCCGCACACCTCTACCTACGCCCTGACCAACGTGACCCTGCCGTACGCCCTGGCGCTGGCCGACCAGGGCTGGCGGGAGGCCTGCAGGGCGGACCACCCGCTGGCCCTGGGCCTCAACGTCCACGCCGGGCAGATCGTGTACGGCGCGGTGGCCGAGGCGTTCGACCTGCCGCACGTCAGCCTCGAGTCCGTGCTGGCGTAGTGCCAGTGGTGTCGTCGGCACGGGCCGACGGGGAGCCCGGTCGGCAGGCCCCGGCCGTGGCCGTCCCCCCGCCGATCGCACGCTCGGCGCAGGCCTACCGGGACCACCTGGCGGTGGAGCGCGGGCTGGCGGCCAACTCCCTGGCAGCCTACGGACGCGACCTGCGGCGCTACCTGGCGTTCTGCGCCGGCCGCGGGATCACGAGCGCCGCCGAGGTCACCGAGGCCGACCTCGGCGACTTCCTCGCATGGCTGCGGGCGGGGGACGAGGCGCACAAGCCGCTCGCGGCGGCCAGTGCCGCCCGCACCCTGGTGGCCGTGCGCGGGTTCCACCGCTTCGCCCAGGCGGAGGGGATCGCCACCGACGACCCCGGTCGGCAGGTGCGACCGCCGACCGCCGCGAAGCGCCTGCCCAAGGCGCTGACGGTCGACGAGGTCACCGCGATCCTGACGAGCACCGGGGGGACCGGCGCCGCTCCCCGCGGGCTGCGCGACCGCGCGCTGCTGGAGCTCCTGTACGGCACCGGGGCACGGATCAGCGAGGCCGTCGGGCTCGACCTCGACGCGGTCGACCTCGACGCCGGCGTCGCGCTGCTGCGCGGCAAGGGCGGCAAGGAGCGGCTGGTGCCCATGGGCCGGCATGCGCGCGAGGCGCTCGAGGCCTACCTCGTGCGCGCCCGGCCGGGGTTCGTCCTGGCTCGGACCGGCACCCAGCCGGCGGTGTTCGTGAACACCCGCGGGGGGCGCCTCACGCGGCAGAGCGCGTGGGCCATCCTGCGGGACGCCGCGGACCGCGCCGGGGTGGCCGGGGACGTCTCCCCGCACACCCTGCGGCACTCCTTCGCCACCCACCTGCTCGACGGCGGCGCCGACGTCCGGGTCGTGCAGGAGCTGCTCGGGCACGCCTCGGTGACCACCACGCAGGTGTACACCAAGGTCACGGTCGACCGGCTGCGCGAGGTGTACGCCCTGGCGCACCCGCGCGCACGGGGCTGAGCCGCGCCCCGCGTGGATCGCTAGGCTGTGCGCGGCCCACCAGCAGGAGGAGGTGCCCGCATGGCGGCGTCACGCAGGTCCCGGGACGGCCTCGGCCCGACCGGGCGACCCCTGCCCCACTTCGGCCGGCCGCACCCGCGTCAGGCGGGCGGCCCCGCCGAGGTGATCGCCCTGTGCAACCAGAAGGGCGGGGTCGGCAAGACCACCACGACGATCAACGTCGGCGCTGCCCTGGCCGAGTACGGCCGCCGGGTGCTGCTGCTCGACTTCGACCCGCAGGGTGCCCTGGGCGCAGGGGTGGGCATCCACCCGCACACCCTTGAGCACACCATCTACGACGTCATGATCGGTGGCGAGGTGTCCGCCCAGGACGTGATCCGCCCGACCTCGGTGCCGGGGATGGACCTGCTCCCGGCGAACATCGACCTGTCGGGCGCCGAGCTGCTGCTGGTGTCCGAGGTGGGCCGCGAGCAGGCGCTCACCCGCGCGCTGCGCCCGATCCGCGACGCCTACGACGTGATCCTCATCGACTGCCAGCCCTCGTTGGGCCTGCTCACGGTCAATGCCCTCACGGCGGCGGACTGGGTGATGATCCCGGTGGAGTGCGAGTACTTCTCGCTGCGCGGGGTCGCGCTGCTCCAGGACACCATCGGCAAGATCCAGGACCGGACGAACCCCGACCTGCGGCTGCTCGGGGTGCTGCCGACCATGGTCGACCGGACCGTGCACGCGCGCGAGGTCCTCGGCCGGGTGGTGGAGGCGTTCGGCGAGCAGGTGTTCCACACCGTCGTGACGCGCACCGTGAAGTTCCCCGAGACCACGGTGGCCGGGGTGCCGATCACCACGTACGCGCCGGACTCCGCTGCTGCTGCGGCCTATCGGCAGCTGGCCCGCGAGGTGCTGGCCCGCATCGAGCCGGGCAGTGTCGCGGTGACGGCACCGGACCACGATGCGCCGGGCGACGCCCAGCACGGTGCGGCGGGCGACGGCGGCGCGGGCGAGGACCCCCCGACCGAGCAGCTGGCGCTCGGGTGAGCCGGTGATCAGCGCCGAGGTGGCCGAGGCGGAGCCCGGGGCGCCGAGCGGCGCCGGCGAGCCGGCGGTGGGTGCCGAGCCCGCGGTGGGTGCCGAGCCCGCGGGGCGCAGCGGGTTCGCCGTGCGGGTGGGTGGCTTCGAGGGACCGTTCGACCTGCTGCTCAGCCTCATCGCCAAGCACCGCATCGAGGTGACCGAGCTCGCCCTGCACACGGTCACCGACGACTTCATCGCCCACGTGCGGGCCCAGGGGCCGCAGTGGGACCTCGACGAGGCGACGTCGTTCCTGGTGATCGCCGCCACGCTGCTCGACCTCAAGGCCGCTCGCCTGCTGCCCGACGGCTCGGTGGAGGACGAGGAGGACCTCGCGCTGCTCGAGGCGCGCGACCTGCTGTTCGCCCGGCTGCTGCAGTACCGGGCGTTCAAGGAGGTCGCCGGGCTGCTGGACGGCCTGCTGGCGCAGGCGGCCCGGCAGCGGCCCCGCGACGTCGGGCTCGAGCCCTGGCTGGCCGAGCTGCTCCCGGAGGTGCTGCTCGGCCTCGGGCCGGCCGAGTTCGCGGCCATCGCCGAGGGTGCGTTCGCGCCGAAGCCGCCCGAGCCCGGGGTCTCGACCGTGCACGTGCACGCGCCGGCGGTGAGCGTCCGCGAGCAGGCGGCCATCCTGGTCGAGCGGTTGCGCCGCCGCGGGGTCCTCACGTTCCGCACCCTTGCCGAGGACGCGCCCTCGACGCTGGTCGTGGTGGGGCGCTTCCTCGCCCTGCTCGAGCTGTACCGGGAGGGCGTCGTGGTCTTCGAGCAGGCGGCCGCCCTCGGCGACCTGACGGTGCGCTGGTCGGGCCCGGCCGACGGCGCGCACGCCGAGGCGATCGCCGCGCGGGCCGTGACCGACGAGTTCGCCGGGGCGCCGGCCGATGCGCCCGATCCCGGCCCCGGGCAGGAGGAGGAGCGGTGAGCGAGGAGACCACAGCGGTCGGGGTGGACGGGGCCGAGCATCCCGTGGTCGATCCGGACCGTCCCGTGGTCGATCCCGGCCACGCCGGCGTCGACGGGGAGGCGCTGCTGCCGGACGCACTCGGCGCGCCCACCCTCGAGGCCGCCTGCGAGGCCGTCCTGCTGCTCGCCGACCAGCCGCTGGACCTCGTGGCGCTGGCGAGCATCGTGCGGCGCCCGGTGGAGCAGGTCGAGGCCGTCGTGCGCGGACTCGCCGCGCAGTACACCGAGGAGGGCCGGGGGTTCGATCTGCGCGAGGTCGCGGGGGGGTGGCGGTTCTACACCCGCGCCGACTGCGCCGACGTGGTGAGCCGCTACGTCGTCGACGGTCAGCAGGCCAGGCTGACGCAGGCTGCCCTGGAGACCCTGGCGATCGTCGCCTACCGCCAGCCGATCTCGCGCGGGCGCATCGCCGCGGTCCGTGGCGTGAACGTGGACGGCGTCGTGCGCACCCTGCTCACCCGCGGCCTCATCGAGGAGGCCGGCGCGGAGCCCGGCGGCCAGGCCACCCTGCTGCGGACCACGCCGTACTTCCTCGAGCGGCTGGGCCTGGGCGCCCTGTCCGAGCTGCCGCCGCTGGCCGAGCACGTGCCGAACTACGACGAGCTCGGCGACCTGGTGGATCGGGCATGAGCAGCCCGACGTCCGGCCCGGGCCCTGGGAACGAGGGCGTCCGGCTGCAGAAGGTGCTGGCCGCCGCCGGGCTGGGCAGCCGCCGCGCGTGCGAGGACCTCATCGCCGCCGGCCGGGTCGAGGTGGACGGCCGCGTGGTCCGCGAGCAGGGCCTGCGCGTCGACCCGCAGACCGCCGTCGTCCGCGTCGACGGCGAGCGAGTCCCGACCGCCGCCGGGCTGGTCGTGGTCGCCGTGAACAAGCCGCGCGGCATCCTCTCCACGATGGCCGACGACCGGGGCCGGCCGTGCCTGGGCGACCTGGTGGCCGACCGACCCGAGCGGCTCTTCCACGTCGGGCGCCTCGACGCCGACACCGAGGGGCTGATCCTGCTCACCAACGACGGCGAGCTGGCCAACCGGCTGGCCCACCCGTCGTTCGGGGTGGCCAAGACCTACCTCGCGACGGTTGCCGGGCCGTTGCCGCGCGCCGTCGGACGCCAGCTGCTGGCCGGCGTCGAGCTGGAGGACGGCCCGGCCCGCGCCGACTCCTTCCGGGTGGTGCACAGCCTCCCCGGGCAGGTGATGGTCGAGCTGGTGCTCCATGAGGGCCGCAACCACATCGTGCGGCGGATGCTCGACGAGGTCGGCCACCCCGTGCTGGCCCTGGTGCGCACGAAGGTGGGGCCGATCGCGCTGGGCCAGCAGCGACCGGGCACCGTCCGGGTGCTGTCCGGCCCGGAGGCCCGGGCCCTCTACACCGCCGTCGGGCTGTAGGGATCGTCCCCGGCGGAGCCGGGCCGGGCTCCTGCGTCGTGCGTCGCACCGCCCGCGGTGTCCGGCCCCGCCGCCGCAGCGCGGGTGCGCCCGTCCCAGTCGGTCATCGAGGAGGTGCCGCCGAAGACCTCGGTGAGCGCCACGAACGCACGGTGCGGCAGGAGCCCGCGCAGCGTCGGCACCACCGCGACCAGCCAGGGCGTGCGGACGTAGGGCCGGTCGGCCAGCACGCCTGCCACCACCCGGTCGGCGACCTGCCCCGGCGTCAGGGTGCGGGTCAGCCGCAGCGGGCGGGTCCCGGTGAACAGGTCGGTGGCCACCACGCCGGGGCAGACCGTGGTGACGTGGACGTGGCGGTGGCCCTGGGCCCGCAGCTCCACCTCCAGCGACTCGGAGAAGCCGATGACCGCCCACTTGCTCGAGGCGTAGGTGGTGGCCCGCACCCCGGGCCCGAGCCCCGCGAGGCTCGCGATGTTGACCACGTGCGCCTCGGGCCGGTCGAGCAGGTCGGGCAGGAAGGCGTGGGTCACGATCACCGGGCCGAGCGTGTTCACCCGGTAGGTGGTCAGGTGCCGGGCCAGCGGCACCTCGAGGAAGGTGCCCCCGAAGACGGTGCCGGCGTTGTTCACCACCACGTCGATGGGGCCGCCCTCGTCGTTGATGCGCGCACGGGCGGCGGCGACGTCGTCGGGGTCCGTCACGTCGAACCGCACGGTGTCCACGCGCAGCCCACGGCGGCGCAGCTCGTCGCCGGTGCTGGCCAGCGCGGCCGCGTCGACGTCGGCCAGGACCAGGTGGGCGCCCGCGGCGCCGAACCCCTCGGCCATCGCCCGCCCGATGCCGGACGCACCCCCGGTGATGAGCACTCGCCTGTCCTGCAGCGTGCGCACCCGTGCCTCCTCCGCTCCGCGGCCCTCGCCGCCGCGGGGTCACCGTACCGGGCGGTGCGGCGGTTAGGCTGTGCCGCGACGATCCGGGGAGGGACACATGGGCGTGCGGGCGATCCGCGGCGCGACCCACCTGTGCGCCGACGACGCCGACGAGATGCGCGACGCGGTCGTCGAGCTGCTGCGGGCGATGCTCGACCGCAACGGCCTGGGCACCGACGCGCTGGTCTCGGTGCTGTTCACCGCGACCCCGGACCTCGTCTCGGCCTTCCCGGCGACCGCGGCCCGGGCCCTCGACATCGGTGACGTGCCCCTCATCTGCGCCCAGGAGCTCGACATCGCCGGCGCGATGCCGCGGGTGGTCCGCGTCCTGGCCCACGTGGAGTGCGACCTGCCGCGCGGCGAGGTCGTGCACGTCTACACCCGCGGCGCGGAGGCCCTGCGCGCCGACCTGGCCCAGTGAACGACCTGCCCCAGCCGGTGCTCGTCGTCGGGACCGGGCTCATCGGGACGTCCCTCGCGCTGGCCCTGCGGCGGCGTGGAGTGCCCGTCCAGCTCGAGGACCGTGACGCGGCGGCGGTCGCGGTGGCCGTCGAGCGCGGGGCGGGCCAGTCCCGCACCGGCGACGACGCCGATCCCGCCCTGGTCGTCGTGGCGGTGCCCCCGGCGGCGACCGCTGGCGTGGTCGACGCCGCCCTGGCTCGCTTCCCGTCCGCCGTGGTCACCGACGTCGCCTCGGTGAAGGTGCCGGTGCTCGCCGCGCTGGAGGCGACCGGCGCGGACCTCGCCCGCTACGTCGGCGGGCACCCGATGGCCGGGCGTGAGGTGTCCGGCCCCGCGGCCGCGCGGGCCGACCTGCTCGACGACCGGGCGTGGGTGATCACCCCCCATCCCGCGGCCACGAGCGCCGCCGTGTCGGCGATCCAGGAGCTGGCCCTGGCGGTGCGCGCCCTGCCGGTGCTCATGGCCGCCGAGGAGCACGATCGCGCCGTCGCGGTCGTGTCGCACGCCCCACAGGTGCTCTCCTCCCTGCTCGCCGCGCGCCTGCTCGAGTCCTCGGAGACGGCCGTCTCCATCGCTGGCCAGGGGTTGCGCGACATGACCCGGATCGCTGCCTCGGACCCCTCCCTCTGGGTGGAGATCCTCGCGGCCAACGCGCACCCCGTCTCGGACGTCCTGACGGCCCTGCGCGACGACCTCGACCACCTGCTCGCCGCGCTCGACGCGGCTGACGGGGTCGGTGCGGCCGCGCTGGTCGACGCGCTGCGGCGGGGCAACGCCGGTCGGCAGCGGGTGCCCGGCAAGCACGGGGCACGACCGGCGCCGACCGTCGAGGTGCCCGTGGTCGTGCCCGACGCGCCCGGCGAGCTCGGCCGGCTGTTCGCCGCGGTGGCCGACGCCGGGGTCTCGGTGGAGGACGTCCGGATCGAGCACGTGCTCGGCCGTCCCACGGGCGTGGTCGAGATCGCGGTGGCCCAGGGGGTCGCCGAGCCACTCGCGCAGGCGCTGCGGGCCGGCGGCTGGGAGGTGCGCGCCTGACCTGCGGCCCAGGCAGTACCTGCCTCAACCGGTCGGCCGTGGTTCGCGCGTCGCGCGAACCAGGCGCACGCCGTCGCTAGGGTGGGCGCCCGTGGAGACGGCACAGGCGGTGGTGGCCATCGACGGCCCCTCGGGCAGCGGCAAGTCGAGCACCAGCCGCGGGGTGGCCAGGGCGCTGGGCCTGGAGTACCTGGACACCGGGGCGATGTACCGCGCGATGGCCTGGTACATGCTCGACCGCGGCGTGGACGTGGGGGATCCGGCGGCCGTGGCGGCACGCGCCGACGAGCCGGTCCTGGCCTCGACGACCGACCCGGATGCGCCCACCATCGCCGTGGACGGCGTCGACGTCAGCGCGGCGATCCGCGGTGCGGCGGTGACCGGGGCCGTGAGCCCGGTGGCCGCGGTGCCGGCGGTCCGCGAGCGCCTCGTGGCGCTGCAGCGGGCGGTCGTGGCCGACGCGGCCCGGCGCGGCCGCGGGATCGTGGTCGAGGGCCGCGACATCGGCACGGTCGTGCTGCCCGACGCCACCGCGAAGATCTACCTCACGGCCGACGCCGGGGCCCGGGCCGCACGTCGGGCGCTGGAGGACGCCGGGCGGGCCGGCGCCGAGGGGCCCGACGCCGGCTCCCTCGAGGCCACGGCGGCATCCTTGGCTGCGCGCGACGCCATCGACTCCAACCGGGCGGTCTCGCCGCTGGCAATGGCGGACGGGGCCGTGCACGTGGACGGCACGCACCTGACCCTCGCCGAGGTGATCGAGCGCGTCGTGGCGATCGTGCGGGAGGCGGCGACGTCCGGGGCGTGATCTTGGTCCTGAGGCCGCCAACCCCTGGCGCGATCCGGGTCACGGGTGGCGGCAAGCGCGCAGCCGTGGCCTCCGCTCGCCGGTAGCCTTGCCCGTCGTGAGCCCGAACCCGCGCGACGCTGCCGATGGCCCTCCCGACGCGGAGGGCGGCTGGGTCTCGCTGGGCGACGTGGACCCGACGGCCGGCGACCCCACGCTCACCGTCGACGTCGACGAGGACTGGGAGCTCGACGAGGCCTCGGAGCGGGCCGCCCTGGCGGCGGCGGCCGAGGAGTTCGGCATCGACCTCGACGACGACGACCTGGCGGAGGCCGGGGGTCACGCGGTCCCGGTCGTGGCCGTCATCGGTCGGCCCAACGTCGGCAAGTCGACCCTGGTCAACCGGATCCTGGGCCGCCGCGAAGCCGTGGTGCAGGACGTGCCTGGCGTGACCCGCGACCGGGTCAGCTACGACGCGGAGTGGTCCGGCCGGCGCTTCCAGCTGGTCGACACCGGCGGCTGGGACCCCGATGCGCAGGGGGTGGCCGCGGCCATCGCCGGCCAGGCCGAGCGCGCGGTCGCGCTGGCCGACGCCGTCGTCCTGGTCGTCGATGCCACCGTCGGGGCGACCGACGCCGAGGAGGCGGTGGTCCGCGTGCTGCGCCGGGCCGGCAAGCCGGTGGTGCTCGCGGCGAACAAGGTGGACGACGAGCGGGGCGAGGCGGACGCGGCCATGCTCTGGTCGCTCGGCCTGGGCCAGCCGCACCCGGTCTCCGCGCTGCACGGCCGCGGCAGCGGCGACCTGCTCGATGCCGTGCTCGCCGAGCTGCCCGAGGAGGGATCGGGCCGGGCCCGCGCCCGCGGCCCCAGGCGGGTGGCCCTGGTGGGCCGGCCGAACGTGGGCAAGTCCTCGCTGCTGAACCGGCTGGCCGGCGCCGAGCGGGCGGTGGTCAGCGAGGTGGCCGGCACGACCGTCGACCCGGTCGACGAGGTCGTCGTGCTGCGCGACCGCGAGTGGCTGTTCGTCGACACCGCGGGGATCCGCCGCCGGGTGCGCGAGGCCAGCGGCCACGAGTACTACGCCTCGCTGCGCACGCACGCCGCGCTGGAGAAGGCCGAGGTCGCGGTGGTGCTCGTGGACGGTGGCGAGCCGCTCAGCGAGCAGGACCTGCGCATCACGTCGATGGTCGTCGAGGCCGGCCGGGCGCTCGTCCTGGCGATCAACAAGTGGGACCTGGTCGACGAGGAGCGGCGCCACTTCCTCGAGCGCGAGATCGATCGCGACCTGGCTCCCGTGGCCTGGGCTCCGCGCGTGAACGTCTCGGCGCGCACCGGCCGCGCGGTGGACAAGCTCGTGCCGGCCCTCGATGCTGCCCTGGCCGGGTGGGAGACCCGCGTGCCGACGGGGCGGCTCAACCAGTTCCTGAAGGAGCTCGTGGCCGCGCATCCGCACCCGCTGCGCGGCGGCAAGCAGCCGCGCATCCTGTTCGGCACCCAGGCGACCGCCCGACCGCCGACGTTCGTGCTGTTCACGACGGGCTTCCTCGAGGCCGGCTACCGGCGGTTCGTGGAGCGGCGGCTGCGGGAGGAGTTCGGCTTCGTCGGCACCCCGATCCGGATCAACCTGCGAATCCGGGAGAAGCGCGGGGCGAACCGCTAGCTCACACCGACCTGGGCACCTTGCCGGTCATGGTCATCAGCCGGCACATGAAGCGGTGCCCTCCGTCGGACGTGGGCCCGAACATGAGTGGGCAGCCACCGTCGATGACGGTGATGCCGTGCTCGCGGCCGAGGGTGGTGGCGGCCGCCGAGACGCTGCCCTGACCGAAGGCGCGATGCATCCACACGTGCTGGATGCCGAGGTCGATGGCCTCGCGCATGGTCGCCTCGGCCCGTTCCGGCCTGGTGCCGATCACGACGGCCTCGACCCCGCCCGGGATCGAGCGCAGGTCGGGGTAGGTGGGGTCGCCCTCGGCGGTGGGGGAGTTGGGGTTGACGGCGAACACCTCGTACCCACGCTCGCGCATGCGGGCGTAGACGGCGTTGCTGCCGTGGCCCTGGGGGTTCGCCGAGACGCCGGTGACGGCCACGCGCTTGCGCGCGAGGAACTCGGCTGCGGCGTCCTTCGTGCTGGTCATCGCGGACCTTCCTCGTCCGACGCCTTGGGACGGGCGTCGGGACCACGCTACGGCGGGTTCCGCGTCGGGTGGACCGGCCGATGGTCCCGGGGCGTGGGGCCGGGGGACCGGGACCGCGGGACCGGGGGACCGCGGCCGGGGGACCGGGGCCGGGGGACCGACGCCGGGGGTCTGGGTGGGACCGGCGGATGCGACGGATGGGCTCGCGGCTCGATCGGGGCTCAGCGCACGACGCGGATGTTGAAGGTGCCGGTCCCCAGGGCGCCCATGAGCCGCAGCCAGAGCGGCAGGTACATCTCGGTGCCGCGCGCGGCGGTGATGTCGCCGAGGTCGAGGACGTCGGTGTGGCCCAGCTCGACGAGCAGGTCGGTGACCACCTGCTTGGCCACCGCGTCGTTGCCGCAGACGAAGACCGTGGACTCACCGGGCAGCGCCTGCGGCTCGACCATGAGACTCGCGGTGAGGGTGTTCAGCGCCTTGACGACGCGCACCTCGGGGAAGGTGCGCTGCAGCTGTTCGCCGAGGGAGTCGGTGTCCTTGACGAACAGGGTCGGCGGGAAGCCCGTCGAGAAGTCGAGGGGATTCGCGGCGTCGACCAGGACCTTGCCGGCCAGGTGGTCGGCACCCGCCGCGCGCAGCACCTCGAGGCTGGCGTGCCCGTTGCTCGCGTTCACGACCAGCTCGGCGCCCGCGGCCGCCTCGGCGAAGGTGGCCAACCGCACCTGCGGATGCTCGGCGGCCCAGGCGCGGAACGGCGCGCCGCCACCCCGGTCCGGCTCGCTGCGAGCCAGGGTCGCCCCCGGATCGCGGGTCCCCACGGTCACGCTGTGGCCGAGTTCGTGCAGCCGGCCGGCCAGGGCACGACCCACCATCCCGGTGCCGAGGATGCCGATCTGCATGGTCGCCTCCAGGGGTCGTTGCGCTCGGGAGTGGGAGCGGGCTGGAGGCCGACGCTAGTCCGGCCGGCGCCGATCGGCATCAGCATCCGCGCCACCGGCCACGGCCCATGCGCGATGGCGCCGTACCACCGGGATGCACCCGGTGCCCGCGGGTACTGGACCCAGCATGATCGCGGTTGAGGGCGATGGGCGCGCCGGCGGGTTCCGGATCGAGACCGACAGCCTGGGCGAGGTCCGGGTACCGGCGGATCGGCTCTGGGGAGCGCAGACCCAGCGCGCGATCGAGCACTTCGCGATCGGCCGCGAGCCGATGCCCGCCGAGCTCGTGGACGCCTACGCGGTGATCAAGCGGGCGGCGGCGGGCGCGCACCATCGGGCGGGGCGGATCCCGGACGACGTGCACGGGCTGATCGTTCGCGCCTGCGACGAGCTGCTGGCTGGGCAGCACCGGGACATGTTCCCCCTGCACGTGTGGGTGTCGGGCAGTGGCACCCAGCTCAACATGAACGTCAACGAGGTGATCGCCAACCGGTGCAGCCAGCTCGCCGGCACCCCCATGGGCAGCAAGCACCCCGTGCACCCGAACGACCACGTGAACATGGGACAGTCGACGAACGACACCTTCCCCACGGCCATGCACGTGGCCGTCGCACGCGAGGTGGTCGCGCGGGTGCTGCCGGCGGTCCGGTCGCTCCAGGAGGCGATCGCGCAGCGCTCGGCGACCTGGGACGGCATCGTGAAGATCGGGCGCACCCACCTGCAGGACGCGACGCCGCTCACGCTGGGGCAGGAGTGGTCCGGCTACGCGACGATGCTGGCCGCCGACGCCGCGCGCATCGAGGCGACCCTCGGTGACGTGTACGAGCTCGCGCTGGGCGGCACCGCCGTCGGCACCGGCGTGAACGCCCCGCAGGGGTTCGCCGAGGCCGCCATCGCCGAGGTCGCGGCGCTCACGGGCCTGCCGTTCGTGCCCGCGGGGAACCCGTTCGCCGCGCAGGGCTCGCACGACGCCCTCGTGCACCTGCACCAGGCGCTGCGGACCCTGGCGGTCTCGCTGACGAAGATCGCGAACGACATCCGGCTGCTCGGCAGCGGGCCGCGATCCGGGCTGGGGGAGCTGCGCCTGCCCGCGAACGAGCCGGGCTCCTCGATCATGCCCGGCAAGGTGAACCCCAGCCAGGTCGAGGCGCTCACGATGGCATGCGCCCAGGTGCTGGGCAACGACGTGGCGGTCGGGCTCGCCGGGGCCGGTGGGCACCTGGAGATGAACGCGTTCAAGCCGCTGCTCGCGCACGCGGTCCTGCAGTCGACCAGCCTCCTCGCCGACGGGTGCCTGCAGTTCCGCCGGGACTGCGTGGAGGGGATCGAACCGGATCGCGGGCGCATCGCCGAGCACGTGGAGCGCTCACTGATGCTGGTGACCGCCCTGTCGCCGGTGATCGGCTACGACCGCGCGGCCCGGATCGCGCACCACGCCCTCGAGCGAGACCAGACCCTGCGCGAGGCCGCCCTCGAGCTCGGGCTCGTCGACGCGGACGCGTTCGACCGGATCGTGCGACCGGAGCGGATGGTCCGCCCGGACGGCACGTCGAGCACCAGCAGCGCGGGCGGCTGACGAGCCGTCGGGCCTGCGTCCGGTCCGTGGTTACTGGACGATCGGCAGCCCGGCGCCGGCCCACTCGTTGATGCCGCCGCCGAGCTCGTAGATCGAGCCGATGCCGGCGTCGGCCATCTGGGCCACGGCGGACTGCGACCGGTTGCCCGAGCGGCAGTAGACGGCGTAGGTGGCGGCGTCGTCGAGGGTCGCGACCTTGGCGGCGAACGACGGGTCCTCCACGTCGATGTTGACCGCACCTTCGAGGTGGCCCGCGGCGAACTCCGCCGGCGTCCGCACGTCGATGACCTGGGTGCCGTCGGTCGCGACCACCTCGCTGAACGTCGCGGCGTCCACCCGTTGGACGCTGGCGTCGGAGGCGGAGGATCCGGAGCAGCCGGCGAGCAGGCCGAGGGAGACGAGGGCGACGACGAGGACGAGGATGCGACGCATACCCTGGAGGGTATCAAAC
>JALOLH010000102.1 GCA_025456065.1 Candidatus Nanopelagicales bacterium
TCCCGCCCCGCCCGGGCGCCACACCTGACCGCCCCGCCCGGCCGCCCCGCACCTCCCCCATGATCCATGCACGTTCGGCTGCCACTTGCATGCGCAACCTGCACGGATCATGGGAGGGAGGAGGGGGACGGCGCCGTGGACGCACCCGGGCTCACTCCGACGCGACGGTGAAGGCGGTACCCGCCCCGTCCTCGGTCTCGTTGACCATCCGGTTGCTGTGCCGACCCTCGGCGATCAGCGCGAGCCGGTAGAGGCTCTCCTTGTTGCGGGGCGCGATCAGCGCCTGGCGCAGTCGCCGCGGCGCGAGCAGGCCGGGACCGGCAGTGGCATCCTCCGAGATCGTGATCAGGCAGCGCTCCTCGCCCGTGGGCTCGAGGGCGATCACGACCCGCGCCTCGCCCAGGGGCCAGCCTCGCGCGTGCAGGGCGAGCTCACGCTCGGGCACCTCGTGCAGCGAGACGGTGTGGTCCTGGATCAGCAGCGGCCAGGGACCGACGGCGTGGTGGATGCGGCTCTGCGGTGCCGGCCACTCGGCGTCGACCTTGCGGACCCGTGAGGCACCGACGACCCAGTTGGCGTACGTCCAGCCGTCACAGAGCACCTGCCAGACGGCGCTGTCGGGGGCGCTGACCTCGCGGCTGACGACGACGCCCGGGGGCTTGGCCTTGTCCTTGCGCATGCGGGTTCCTCCTGCGGATGTGGTGGGGGCGGTCGGGCCGGGGCCCGCGGCGTCGGGTCCGCCACCAGCGGCGGCCGCACCGTGGGCGGCGGCGATGCGCGGCGGGCGGAGCATCCCGGCCAGCTGTCGGCGGATCCGGCGCCGGCGCGGCAGGCCCGACTCCTGGCGGGTGAGGCCCTCCCGCCGCGGAACCGGGTCCACCACGTTGCCCGGCGTCGGTTCGGCGGGGTCGCCGTGCTCGAGGCCCAGGCGGACCATGATCGGGATCGCCGCGGCGTCGAACAGCGCCGGCGCCACGTGGAAGGCGGCGACCACGGGCAGGCTGCTGACGTTCGGCCAGATCCTGCGCTTCGGCCGATCGAGGGCCCGCACGATCCGCGCGGCCACCGCGTCGGGGTGCTGGACCGGCGGCAGCGGACGGCCGTGCCGGCCGAGGTAGGTGGCACCGAGCCGGTAGATGGGGGTGTCGACACCGCCGGGCGCGACCAGGGAGATCCGGATGTCGGGGTTGTCGCGGGTCTCGACCTGCAACGTGCGGACCAGGCCGTTCACCGCCCACTTCGAGGCGATGTACGGGCTCATCCAGGGCATCACGAGGCTGCCGAGGGCGGAACTGAGGATGACCAGGCGCCCCTGCCCCTGCTCACGGAACCGCCGCAGGGAGGACCTGGCGACGATCGCGGTGCCGAACAGGTTCGTCGCGATGGTGCTGGCGAAGACGTCGGCGGGCATGTCCTCGAAACGGCCGAACGCGGCGACCGCGGCGCTGTGCACGACACCGTCGAGCGGGCCGAACCGTTCGAGCGCGGCGTCCAGGGCGCGCTCGACGGCCCTGGGGTCGCGCACGTCCGCCGGCACGACGAGGACGATGCCGCCGGCACGCTCGCAGGCGCCCCGGGCCGCATCGAGCGCCTCCGGGGCTCGTGCAACCAGGGTGAGGTTGGCGCCGTCGCGTGCCAGCCGCAGGGCCGTCGCCAGCCCGATGCCGCTGGACGCACCGGTGATGAGGTAGCTGCCCGCCATGGTGGTCCACAGGTACCCCGGACGCGGGGGTGGATACGTCGAGCGCGGCGCGGCCGGGGCGCGGCCGGGGCGCTCGAGCGCGGCGGGGCCGGGGCCACAGGGGCGCGGGCGGGCGGGGCGGTCCGCTCGAGCGGGGCGACCCGCGTTGACCGGACTGCTACCCCGGCTGCAGGGACCGCGCGGCTGGCGGGTCCCCGTCGAGGCGGCGACGCACCACGAGGAACGATGCGAACTCGCGGACGACCGTGAACCCGGCGCGCTCGTACATCGACAGCGGGCCCTTGTAGGAGGCCGCGGTCCACGGCAGGGGGCTGGGGTCGTGGTCGGGGCGGGGTGGGTAGGCCTCGACCCAGGGAACGCCCCACTCGCGGGCGAGCGCGACCGCCGCCTCGGTGAGCGCCGTGGCCACCCCGCGCCCGCGGTGCTCGGGCGCGATGACGAAGCACATGATCAGCGCTGGGTCCTCCGCGGGGTCCTCGACCGCTTGGATGAGGGTGCGCAGGTTGCCATGACGGCTGCGCCGGGCGACGTTGCACCATCCCACCGGCCGGCCAGCCACGTACGCGAGCAGGCCGCTGGCCTCCCCCGCCCGGATCCGCGCCTGGCGGGCGGCCCGGTGCGCGAGGGCGTCCTGGACGTTGTCCCAGGGTCGGTCGGAGGGGTCGTCGTAGAAGCCGCAGTAGCAGCCCGCCCAGGACGGGTTGTCGGGGAAGGCGTGGTCGAAGAGGGCGAAGTAGTCCTCGACACGGTCGGGTGCGAGCTCCACGACCTCGATGGGGCCACTCATGCCACGACACGGTAGCCAGTGCGGGGCGTACGCGGCCGTCCTGCGGGCCGCGCGCGGTGGTGCCGCCACCAGGTCGCTGCGGCAGCCTCGGGGTGGGGCGCGACGGCGCCGGCTCGCCCCGCGCCCCGGCGACGGCCAGGGCACCGGCGGCTGCGCTCACACCGGCCAGTGGTACGGCACCGGCGGCAGCGCTCACACCGGCCAGTGGTACGGCAGGTCGTCCGGGACGTCGTCGCCGAAGATCGGCCGGTAGAACTCGGGCCACTTGCGCACGAGGTTGGACTGGTGGGAGCGGTGCAGCGGCGACGTGCCGAACCACGGTGGCAGCGTCTCGTCCGGGTGGTCGGCCGTGAGCGCCGTGAAGTACCCGAGCAGGGAGTCGGCGTACCCCTGGGCCCGCCACCGCTCGCATGCGACGAGCCCGTAGCGCACCAGGGCCCCCTCGTGGCCGCGCCACATGCGCGCGGCCGGGTGGTTGCGCCAGCCGCGGGTCTCCTCGCGCAGCGCCCGCAGGATCTGCTTGGTCTCGACCCGCTGCTTGCCCAGGCGCGGCAGGTCGAGCACGGCCAACGACTGCTCCAGCGAGGGGTAGGGCAGGAACGTGTTCACCACCGGGTCGCGCACCTCCGCAACGGATCGGTCCCGACCGATGCGCAGGGGACGCACGCGATCGTGAGGGCAGGGTCCCGGGGGTCCATGTCGGTCACTGTGCACCCCCAGCCGCTGATCGACGACCCGGACCTCGCGCAGCAGCGCGAGGGCGGCGTGGCCCGAGGACAGAGCCGGGCTGCCCAGCGTGGGGTGGCACGCCGGCCGCCCCCCGCGCCCACCCCCTGCCCAGCCCTGGGCGACGGCGGCGTCGTCAGCCAGGTCAGCCGCGCCGGGGCGTCCCGGTGCCGGGTGGGCGCACCGGCTCGTGGCGCCGGACCCACCTCGGCCCGTCGAGCACCCCGTCCTGCGCCTCGGTGCGCCACTCACCATGCTCGCCGAGCACCTCGACGATCCGGGCCGCCTCGGCCGGCGCATCGGCGCGCCCGTCGAGCAGCTCGGCCGCGAGCGCGACGCCCTCGACGCCGGGCGGCTCGACGGGCTGCCGCTCGAGCCTCCCGCTCAGGAGGTCATGGACCCGACCGGCCGCGTCGGGCAGGTCGGAGCGATCGAGGATCCAACGTCGGGGCAGTCCCGGCGACAGGTCCTCCCAGCCGAGCGTCACGTCCGGCAGCGCGACCACGTGCGCCATGCGCGGTGGGCCGAGCGTCCATCGCTGGTGTCCGGTCAGGTACCGCGCGACGAGGTCCTTGCCCGACCGCGACTCCTCCTCGAGGTCGATCGCCCTGGTCCCGTGGGGTGTCCGCTGCCACCAGCTCCCGTCAGCGCGCCAGACCCGGCCGCCCTTGACCTCGATCACGGCGAACCCCGCATCGGGCATCCCGACGATCAGGTCGACCTCCCAGTCGCCATGCTCGCCCGTGAGGCGGACGTTGGCCATCAGCAGGTCGACGTCACGCAGCCGGCCGCGCAGCGCCTTCCAGACCAGCTCCTGGGCGGGCGAGCGGAAGTCGGGCCGCTCCGGCACGCAGCGGGGCGTCATGGTCCGCTGCGGATGGCGCTCGTGCACCGTGCACCCTCCGTTCCCGTCGAAGGGTAGGGCCTGGCAGCCCCGGGACGCGCGCACGCGGGGGGTGGCGCAGCCCGGCTCATGTGGCGGTCCGCACCGCGGCCCCCGCACCGCGGCCCCCGGACGTGCGGCCGGGCGGACGTACGGCCGGGCGGCGGAGCGGCCCCGGGGGACTCCGCGGCGAAGGTGGGGGCGGCGCGGCGCGCGATCCGCCGCCTCGCGGAGCAGGCTGTCCCCATGGCCGACCTCAGCACGATCCTGACCCCCTTGGAGCGCGGCGCCATCACCGCACTGGGCAACGCCCCCACCTCGGTCCAGCGCCTCATCGGCGGCAGGGCACCGGTCGCGGACGGCGTCACGATCGAGCCCGAGGTCGGCGCGGCGCTGCGCCTGCTGCGCCTGATCCCGGGGTCGAGCTTCGAGGACCTGCCGCTGGCCGAGGCCCGCGCCCAGATCGACGCCGAGGCTGCACTGTTCGGGGGTGTCCCCATCCCGATGCACACCATCGAGGAGGTCAGCATCCCCACCCCCGAGGGCAGCATCCGGGGACGCCGCTACGTCGCCGAGGCCCGCGACGCCGACCGGCTGGTCCTGTACTTCCACGGCGGCGGCTGGGTCGTGGGCAGCCTCGACAGCGCCGACACCGCCTGCCGGTTCCTCGCGCGGCACTCCGGCGCCAGCGTGCTCTCGGTCGACTACCGGCTCGCCCCGGAGCACCGTTTCCCCGCCGCCCCCGACGACGCGCTCGCGGCGTTCCGGTTCGCGATCGCCCAGGCGTCGGTCTGGGGTCACGACCCGACCCGGGTCGGCGTCGCCGGCGACTCCGCGGGCGGCAACCTCGCCGCCGTCCTGTGCCAGGACCTGCGCACGGCCGACGAGCAGCACCCCGCGTTCCAGCTGCTGTTCTTCCCGGTCACCGACCTGTCGACCAAGCACCCCTCCTACCGGCGGTTCAGCGAGGGGTTCTTCCTCACGGAGAAGCAGATGGACTGGTACCGCACCCACTACCTCGGCGACCAGGAGCCGGCCGACCCCCGCGTCTCGCCACTGCTCGCCCCCGACCTCAGCGGCCTGCCGCCCGCCTATGTCGCGGTGTCCGGCTTCGACGTGCTGCGCGACGAGGGCGAGGCGTACGCGCGGGCCATGGCCACCGCCGGCGTGACGGTCGGGCTGCGCCGCCACGACCGGCTCATCCACGCGTTCGTGAACTCGACCGGGGTGGGCACGACCAGCAAGGAGGCCTTCCTCGAGGCGTGCGGCGCCCTGCGCGCCGGGATCGGCGCCGGCACCGCCGCGCGCTGACCCAGCGCGGCCAGCGTCGCCGGATCGACCGCCGACGGCAGGGCCGCGCACGACCTGACCGGCTGTGGCAGCCTTGCCGGACCGATCCCGCCCGGTCGCACCGGCCGCGGCGCACGACGAAGGGCGCCCGATGATCCACCCGCACGTGCTGGACCTGGTGGGCAACACCCCGCTGGTCGACCTGCCCGGCCTCGCCCGCCCGGGCGCGGCCCGCCTGGTCGCCAAGGTGGAGTACTTCAACCCCGGCGGCTCGATCAAGGACCGCATCGCAGTCGCGATGATCGAGGCCGCCGAGCGCTCCGGCCAGCTCCGGCCGGGCGGCACGATCGTCGAGCCGACCAGCGGCAACACCGGCGTCGGCCTCGCGATCGCGGCCAACCAGCGCGGGTACCGCTGCGTCTTCGTGTGCCCGGACAAGGTGAGCGAGGACAAGATCGCGGTGCTGCGGGCGTACGGGGCGCGGGTGGAGGTCTGCCCGACGGCCGTGCCGCCCGAGGACCCGCGCTCGTACTACCAGGTGAGCGACCGCCTCGTCCGCGAGATCCCGGGCGCGTGGAAGCCCGACCAGTACTCGAACCCCGCCAACCCCGAGGCGCACTACCGCACGACGGGGCCGGAGCTGTGGGCACAGACCGAGCAGCGGATCACCCACCTCGTGGCGGGGGTCGGCACCGGCGGGACGATCTCGGGCACCGGCCGGTACCTCAAGGAGGCCAGCGGCGGACGGGTGCGGATCATCGGCGCCGACCCGATCGGCTCGGTGTACTCCGGCGGCACCGGTCGGCCCTACCTCGTCGAGGGCGTCGGCGAGGACTTCTGGCCGAGCGCCTACGACCAGGGCATCGCCGACGAGATCATCGCGGTGAGCGATCGCGACGCGTTCCGGATGACCCGGCGGCTGGCGGTCGAGCACGGCCTGCTGGTCGGGGGCTCGAGCGGCATGGCCGCGGTGGCGGCGGTCGAGGTGGCGCAGCACGCCGGGCCCGACGACCTCGTGGTGGTCGTGCTGCCCGATGGTGGGCGCGGCTACCTGTCCAAGGTCTTCGACGACGGCTGGATGCGCGCCTTCGGCTTCCTGCGCGAGTCGACGGGCGTGACCGTCCGCGACGTGCTCGCCGCGCGCGACGGAAGCCTGCCGGCGCTGATCCACGTGCACCCGAACGAGCCGATCCGCGATGCGATCAGCCTGTTCTCCGAGTACGGCGTCTCGCAGCTGCCGGTGCTCAGCGCCGAGCCGCCCGTGGTCGTCTCCGAGGTGGTCGGCTCGGTCTCCGAGCAGCACCTGCTCGACCTGCTGTTCCGCGGCCGTGCGGCGCTCGCCGACGCGATCCGCGAGCACGTGGCCGCGCCGCTGCCCACCTGCGGCATCGGCGAACCGGTGGCCGACGTCGTCCAACGCCTGGCCGAGGTCGACGCGCTGCTGGTGCTCGCCGACGGCGCCCCCGCGGGCGTCCTCACCCGCCAGGACGCCCTGGCCTACCTCTCGGAGGGCAGCGATGGCTGACTGGTCGTCCGCCGGCGACAGCACCCGCGCCGTGCACGCCGGCCAGGAGCCCGACCCCGCCACGGGTGCCGTGGTGCCGCCGCTGGTCCTCGCCTCGACCTTCGCCCAGGACGGCGTCGGCGTGCCGCGCGCGACCTTCGAGTACGCGCGCAGCGGCAACCCGACCCGGGCGGCCTTCGAGTCCTCCCTCGCGGCCCTCGAGTCACCGGCGGCCCCGGCGATCGGCCTGGCGTTCGCCTCCGGCCTGGCCGCCAGCGACACCCTGCTGCGCACGGTGCTGCGGCCCGGCGACCACGTCGTGCTCGCCGACGACGTCTACGGCGGCACCTACCGACTGCTCTACCGCGACTGGGGAGTCGTGACCGACCAGGTCGATCCCACCGACCTCGACGGCGTCCGCGCGGCCATCCGGCCTGGACTGACGAGGCTGGTCTGGGTCGAGACGCCATCGAACCCGCTGCTCACGGTCTCCGACATCGCCGCGATCGCCGAGCTGGCGCATGCGGCCGGTGCCGTCGTGGCCGTCGACAACACCTTCGCCACCCCGGTGCTGCAGAAGCCCCTCGGGCTCGGCGCCGACGTGGTCGTGCACTCCGTGACCAAGTACCTCGGCGGGCACAGCGACCTGGTCGCCGGCGCGCTGGTGGTCCCTGAGGGGGAGCTGGCCGGCCGCCTGGCGACGAACCAGAACTCCCTGGGCGCCGTCGCCGGTCCGTTCGACTGCTGGCTGGCGATGCGCGGCATCCGCACCCTGGGCGTCCGGATGGCCGCCCACTGCGCTGCCGCGACCCGCATCGCCGAGTGGCTGGTCGAGCGACCCGACGTCGGCGAGGTGCGCTACCCGGGGCTGGCCTCGACCCCGGGGCACCGCGTCGCGGCCACCCAGATGAGCGGCTTCGGCGGCATGGTGACGTTCCGGCCGACGGGTGGTGCCCAGGCCGCCCGTGCGGTCGCCGAGGCGACCGAGGTGTTCACCCTCGCCGAGTCGCTGGGCGGCGTCGAGTCGCTGATCGAGGTGCCCGCCGCGATGACGCACCTGTCGTCGGCGGGCTCGCGGCGCCCGGTCCCCCACGACCTCGTGCGGCTGTCCGTCGGCGTCGAGGACGTCGAGGACCTCGTCGCCGACCTCGACCAGGCACTCGCCCACGCCGCCGCCGCCGCCCGATGATCCCTGCGGGCGCTGGCCCCATGTGCACCATGCCAGGGATCGTGGGCGGGAGGCGGACGCACTGCGGGAACGGCTGGCAGTGACCGTCGACCGGACGGTCCACGGCGCGGCAGGGGCGCCCTCAGGCGCGCACGGGCACCCGGGGCCGCGAACCGAGCACCCCGACCACGCCGACCACGACCAGCACGGGCACGAGCAGCATCGCCATCCGGACCGACATCACGCTGCCGAGCGCGCCGAGCAGGAACGGCGCCGTCGCGACCGCCACGCCCAGCACGATGGACGCCCGCGACATGGCCAGGTCGGGCTCGCCGTCGGAGAGCAGGATGCCGCGGTCGATGACCAGCGGATACAGCATGGCGATGCCCAGCCCCGCGGCGAACAGGCCCACCACCGACAGCACGACGGTGCCGGCGAGCCACAGCACCGCGAAGGCGACCAGCGTGAGGCCGAACCCGGCGAGCAGCATCGCGTGCGGCCCGAACCGCGCGATGAGCCGCGGCCCGACCGTGCGACCGACCGCGATGCCGAGCACCAGCGCCGACATGGCCGTCGTCGCCGTCGACGCGCTGGCCCCGGTCTGCTCCTGGATGAGCGGCGAACCCCAGAAGTTGATCGAGAACTCGGTGGCCACGGCCGAGAACAGCGCGATCATGGCGATGGCGAACACGCGGGGCAGCCGGTGCCGCCCGGCGGGAGGGGTGGGCTGGTCGGCCATGACGAAGCCCTCGTCGGCCACCACCAGGACGAGGTCGCCCTCACGGTCCGGGGCCGACCCGGCCGGCGCCGCGCGGCCAGCCAGCACGAGCCAGCCCAGCGCACCGACGGCGGCGCCCAGGCACACCAGGACGCCCACCCACCACGGCAGCCCGGCGGCCAGCGCCAGGCCGAGCAGCAGCGGTGAGGTCAGCCCGACCCACGCCGCTGCCGCGTTGGCCTCGGTGATGACCGTCGCGCTGTGCGCTGGATGTGCGTCGGCCAGCCGCGCGAACGCGGCGTTCAGCTGCCCGCCACCCCCCATCGCGATGACGAACACGAGCACGAGCGCGGCGACGAACCCCGCCGCGCCCCCGATCGCGGCCGGGACGACCGCGAGGAGGACCAGCGTGCTCGCGAGCAGCCCCAGGCCCAGGCGCATCGTCCCGTCGCGCCCCCGCCGCCTGATGACGGCCGGCGTCAGGGTGGCTGCCACCACCGCGCCGGCGGCCATGGCGGTCCCCATCAGCCCCGCCCACGCGCGGCGGACGCCGAGCGCCTCGGCCAGCACCGGCGCCAGGGGGCCGGCCAGGTAGAGGAACGAGGCCCAGGCCGAGCCGCACGCGTAGATCGCCCAGGTGATCGGGGTGCGCTGCAGCTCCATGACCGCGAGTATCCCGTCCCGGCCGTCCATGGGCGGGCAGCCTCCGGCCGGGGCCTCAGGCGGAGGGCTGCACCCGGGCACGCCCGGGCACGGCGTCACGGGGCGGCGTTCCCGGGGCCTCCGCCGCCGTGGACGCCACCGCCTGCATGCCCTCGATGAAGTCGAACAGCTGGTGCTCGAACAGGGGCAGCGCCCGGGCCAGCCGCTGCAGCTGCTCCGGCGTCGCCGGCAGGTCGTACACGGCGCTGGCGAACTCGAGCAGGTCCGCCCGGTAGTCGTGGCCCAGGGCCGCGAAGGTCCCGGGGGTCACGTCCGAGCCGTTGAGCATGTCGACGAAGACCTGCAGGAAGGTCGTCACCGGTGCCCAGCGCATCGCCGCCGGGATGCCCTGCTGGCGCGGCTCGTCGAGCAGCCAGGTCGGGGCCTGCACCGCCAGCGGCGGGCCGAACCTCGGCACGCCGTCCTCGGCGTGCGTGATCATCACGTAGCGCAGCGCCGAGCGGACCTCGTCGGGCAGCGCGCGGTACTCCTCGTACGAGTCGAACTCGCCGACCGGCCCACTGGTGCGCGGCACCGGCCCGGTCCCGAGCACCTCGGTGCGCCAGGCGCTGCCGAACGGCGTGCCGATCCACAGAGCCCGCTCCACGCCGAGCGCCGCGAGGCCCTCCACCCCCTGGTGCAGCACGGCGTCCTGGCTGGTGTGGGCGCCCAGGCTCTCGCCGAACATGAGCACGCGGGGCCGCTGGTCGGCAGGGCGGGCCTGGACCCGGCGGTGCAGCGCCTCCCACAGCGCGGTGTTCTGCGAGCGGCCCACGTCCACCCGGTCCAGGGACAGGAACGACGGGCGCAGCGAGTACTGCATGGTCACGGTGGCGACGTCGCCGAGCGCGAGGTACTCGACCGCCTCGACGGCGGCGTAGTTGACGTAGCCGGTGCCCGTCGGCGAGACGAGCAGCAGCAGGGATCGGTCCAGGGCGCCGAGGCGGTCGATCTCGTCGAGGGCCAGGGCGACCCGGGCCTCGATGGTCGGCGCGCTCTCCAGGCCGACGAACACGCGGATGGGCTCGGCCACCGCGTACTGCCCCATCGCCCGCTCGATGAACTGCGTGCGCGTGCGCGAGACGACGTGGCGACGGCCCTCGCGGCTGAGGGTCGCGTAGGGCACCAGGCTGGTCGGCCCACCGCTGACGTAGGGATCGTTCGGGGCCATGGACAGGCCCGGCTCGGCGACCTCCGCGCCGGACTCGATGCGCTCGTAGACCTGGTCCAGGGCCCGCACGACGAGCGCCGTGCTGCCCGCGGCGACGCCCATGCGGCCCGCCCACGTCCACAGCGGCGGCGGCCCGGGCAGCACGGCGGCCAGGCCGTGGCCGAGGGCGTGGGAGGCGCCCCGTTCGACCAGCGCCAGCCCCTGCACGCCAGTGGCGACGGCAGCCGCAGCCGCGAGGCTGGGCAGCATGCCGGGCCCGTCGGCACGCTCGTCGGCGCCCAGGTGGCGGGCCGCCCGGCGCCTGCGCACGACGGGTGCCGCCGCCGCGGCCGCCGCCACGGTGAGCAGCCCCGGCACGAGGGTGCGGGTGCGCAGGTCGCCCCGTGACACGGCGGCCCCGAAGCCCTGCACGACCAGCGCGGCACCGGCGCCGAGGGCCAGCTCGTAGCCAGCCGTGCGCCCGACCGCGCGCACCATGGGCTCGTCGGGCACCTGGTGCAGCACCCGCTGGGCGGCGACGCCGGCGCAGAGCGCGCCGGCGTTGGCGACCGCCCTGGCCAGCGGGACGTCCGGGTCGGCCCCGGCCCGGCCGGCCACCGAGCGCGCCACCCCGCGGGTGAGCGCCTGGCCCAGCGCGACCGCGCCCAGCGTGGCCGAGGCGGACAGCCCCGAGACGATGCCCTGCTGGACTGCGCTGCGCGGCAGGAGCGAGGGCTCGAACCCCACCGGCGCGGTCAGGCCGGCGGCCAGCGCGCCGGCGCGAAGCGAAGTGGCCATGGTCCTCCTGCCAGTCGCGTCCACGCTAGGTGGGCCGGGCCGGCCGGTCCCGCGGCGTCACCCGGGGTGTCACCCGGCCGGCGCCGGCGGGCCGGCGCTGCGACGCTGCATCCGGAAAGCGACACCAGCCAGCACGGGCCGTGCGCGGCCCACGGTCCGCACGAGGAGCCATGACCCAGGCCACGGAACTGCCCAGCACCGCCACCACCACCGGCGAGGAGATCGCCTGGCACCTGCTCGAGCCCGAGGCGGCCCTCGAGCGCCTGCACACCGACGCCGGCATGGGCCTGCGATCCGAGGACGCCGCCGAGCGGCTGGCCCGGTTCGGCCCGAACACCCTGGCGCAGGAGGAGAAGCCCTCCGTCCTGCGCGTGGCCCTCGGCCAGGTCATGGAGCCGATGACGCTCATGCTCGTGGCCGTCGCCGTGGTCAGCATCGTGATCGGGCAGGGCTCCACGGCCGCCGTCGTGGTGGCCCTGATCCTGCTCAACGTCGGGCTCGGCACCAACCAGGAGCTCAAGGCCCGGGCCAGCGTGGACGCGCTGGCCAGCCTGCAGGTGCCACAGGCCCGCGTCCTGCGCGACCGTGCGGTCATGCTCGTCCCCGCCGCCGACCTGGTGCCCGGCGACCTCGTGCAGGTGGAGGCCGGCGACATCGTGCCGGCCGACGGGCGCATCCTCGTCTCGGCGACCCTCGAGGCCCAGGAGGCCGCGCTCACCGGCGAGAGCGTCCCGGTCGGCAAGAGCCCGCTGACGCTGGTCGGTGCGGACATCCCGCTCGGCGACCGCAGCGACATGCTGTTCCAGAACACCTCGGTCACCCGCGGCACCGGCACCATGGTGGTGACCGCGACGGGCATGGGCACCGAGGTTGGCCGGATCGCCTCGATGCTCAGCGGCGTGGCGCGGACGCGCTCGCCGTTGCAGCGCCAGCTCGACGACCTAAGATCGCGATCGTGGCCTGGGCCACCCTGGCCCTGATCCTGGTCGTGGGCCTGTTCCGGGGCCTCAGCTTCGAGGCCCTGATGCTGCTGGGCATCTCGATGGCCGTCTCGGCGATCCCGACGGGCATGCCGACGTTCGTGCAGTCGATGCTCGCGATGGGCGCCCAGCAGCTGGCCAGGGCCAAGGCGATCGTGCGCAACCTCAACGACGTCGAGACGCTGGGCGCCACCAGCCAGATCAACACCGACAAGACCGGCACCCTGACCCTGAACCAGATGACCGCGCGAGCGGTGTACTACGCGCGTAGCTGGTACGAGGTGGACGGCGAGGGCTACTCGTGGACGGGCACCATCCGCGGCGTGGCCGGCGCGCCCGAGGCCGACCTCACCCCGCTGGCCTACGTC
>JALOLH010000038.1 GCA_025456065.1 Candidatus Nanopelagicales bacterium
CGCGAGATCTGCGACGCCCACGACGTGCTGCTCGTGGCCGACGAGACCATCTGCGCCATGGGCCGCATCGGCGACTGGTTCGCCATGAACCGGTTCGGCGTGCAGCCCGACATCATGACGTTCGCCAAGGGCATCACCTCGGGGTACGCCCCGCTCGGGGCGATGATGGTCCACGACCGGCTGTTCGAGCCGTTCGCGACCGGCACGAACGCCTTCCTGCACGGCTACACCTGGGGCGGCCACCCGGTCTCCTGCGCCGTGGCCCTGGCCAACCTGGACGTCTTCGAGCGCGAGGGGCTCAACGCCCACGTCCGTGCCAACGAGGGCGCGTTCCGCGCGACGCTGGAACGGCTGCTCGACCTCGACATCGTCGGCGACGTCCGCGGCGAGGGCTACTTCTACGGCATCGAGCTGGTCAAGGACAAGGCGACCAAGGAGACCTTCGACGACGCGGAGTCCGAGCGCCTGCTGCGCGGGTTCCTGTCCAGGGCGCTGTTCGACGCGGGGCTGTACTGCCGGGCCGACGACCGCGGCGACCCTGTGATCCAGCTCGCGCCGCCGCTCATCGTCGGGCAGGCGGAGTTCGACGAGATGGAGCAGATCCTGCGTGCGGTCCTCACCGAGGGGATGAACCTGCTCTAGATGGACGCCACCCCCCGCACGACCCTGGGCCGCAAGGCCGACCGCGGCTCGCACGATCGCCTGGCCGCCGACGCGATCCTGGCCGAGGCCCTGGTCGGCCACGTGGGGCTGATCGACGCCACCGGCGCGCCCGTCGTCCTGCCGGTCGCGATCGCCCCCGACGGCGACCGGGTGCTCATCCACGGCTCGACCGGGGCACGCCTGTTCCGCACGCTCGCCGGTGGTGCCCCCGCCTGCCTCACGGTGACGCTGCTCGACGGCCTGGTGCTGGCGCGCAGCGCCTTCGAGTCGAGCATGGACTACCGCAGCCTCGTGGTGCTCGGGGCCTTCATCGAGGTGGTCGGCGAGGACAAGGTGCGCGCGCTGCGGGTGCTCACCGACCACCTGACCCCCGGCCGCTGGGACGCGCTGCGCCCGATGACGGCGAAGGAGGTGGCCGCGACGATGGTCCTCGCCCTGCCGCTCGCCGAGTTCTCGGTCAAGGCTCGGACCGGGGGCACCGACGAGCCGGTCGAGGACCGGGACTGGCCGATCTGGGCCGGGCAGCTGCCGGTCGTCGTCGGGACGGGCACGCCCATCCGGGAGCCCGGGGTGCCCGACGACGTGCCGGGTCCGCTCGCCCCGCGTGCGCTGGGCGGGCCGGGGGCGCTGTGACCGACCTCCGGCGCCTCGGCCGCCCCTCGGCCACGCTCGCGCCCATCCCCGCCCTCTGTCATGGATCCGGTCGATCAGATCGTCCGAATCCATGACACACGAGGCAGGGGGCCTGCGGGACCTCTCGTTCTGGTGGGACTCGCTGGGAGCGCCCCCGGCCGCACGAGCCCCGCTGGACGGCGACCTCGACGTCGACGTCGCGATCGTCGGCGCCGGCTACACCGGACTCTGGACGGCCTACTACCTGACCCAGCTCGAGCCGCGCCTGCAGGTGGCCGTGGTGGAGGCCCGGGTCGCCGGCTTCGGCGCCAGCGGACGCAACGGCGGGTGGTGCTCGGCGCTGTTCCCCGCCTCGATCGACGCGGTGGCCCGTATGTCCTCGCGCGTCGAGGCGCTCGCGATGCAGCACGCGATGCACGCCACGGTGGACGAGGTCGGCCGTGTCGCCGCGGTCGAGGGACTGGCGATCGACTGGGCCAAGGGCGGGACGGTCGGGCTGGCCCGCACACAGGCCCAGCTCGAGCGCGCCCGTGCGGCGATCGCGCACTGGCGCTCCTGGGGCTTCGGCGCGGCCGACTACCGCCTGCTCGACGCCGACGAGGCGGCGGCACGTGCGGGCGCCACCGACGTCCTCGGGGCGACCTTCACGCCGCACTGCGCGGCGATCCACCCGGCGAAGCTCGTGCGGGGCCTCGCCGAGGTCGTCGAGCGGCGCGGCGTGCGCATCCTCGAGCAGACCGTCGCGACGTCGGTCGAGGCCGGCGTGGTGCGCACCGCGTGGGGCGACGTCCGTGCGCCGTTCGTGGTGCGAGCCACGGAGGGGTTCACCGCCCGCCTGCCCGGCCACCGCCGGACGTTGCTGCCGGTCTACTCGCTCATGCTCGCGACCGAGCCGCTGCCCGACGACGTGTGGGCCGAGATCGGCCTCGCGGCACGGGAGACGTTCAACGACGCCCGGCACCTCATCATCTACGGCCAGCGGACCGCCGACGGGCGGCTCGCCTTCGGCGGCCGCGGCGCTCCCTACCACTTCGCCTCCCGCGTCGAGGGGGGCTTCGACCGGGTCCCCGCGGTGCACGAGGGGCTCTGGCGGACGCTGGTCGAGCTGTTCCCCGTCCTCGCGCCATACCGGGCGACCCACACGTGGGGCGGCCCGCTCGGCATCCCCCGCGACTGGTTCGCCTCGTGCGGCCTGGACCGACGCACGGGCCTGGCCTGGGCGGGTGGCTACGTCGGCGACGGCGTCGCGACCAGCAACCTCGCCGGTCGCACCCTGGCCGACCTCATCGTGGGACGCACGACCGAGCTGACCCGGCTGCCGTGGGTCGGGCACCGGTCGCGGCGGTGGGAGCCGGAGCCGCTGCGGTGGCTCGGGGCGAACGGGGGCCTGGCGGTGATGAGCTCGGCGGACGCAGCCGAGGCACGGACCGGGCGACCCGCCCGGCGGGCCGCGGTCTTCGGGCGCCTCCTCGGGCACTGACCCGATCGCGTGCCCGTCGGCGGCGTCGGGGGCGTGCGTCGGCGGGGGCGGGGCTGCGCGGCGTGCGTCGGCGGGGGCGGGGCTGCGCGGCGTGCATCGGCGGGGGCGGGGCTGAGGTGTCGCGGAGGCGGCGCGGCGACCGGCCGGCGCCGGCGACACGGCCGCATTGAGTCCCGGCCCGGCGAGGACCACGATGGTCACGTGGACACCGACCTGCGCGCGAGCTCCGACCTGCTGACCCCCCTGCCCGACGGCGATCGCGTGGTGGACCGGGCCGTCGCCCGGGCCTCCCGGTGGATGAACGAGGCGGAAGGGCTGCGCACCCGCCGGGAGCGGGCGAACCGCGGTCGGCTCACCCGCCTGCTGCGCGACCCCGCGGGGCTGCCCGTGACCATGGCCCTGACCGACGAGGTGATGCGGATCTCGGACTCGACCCGGGCCGCGGCCACCCTCCAGAGCGCCGCGGAGGGCTCGAACCCGCGCGCCCTCGGGGTGCGCGACCACGTCGGCCTGCGCGCGGTGGCCCAGGTCGCCCGCCTGGTGCCCGGGCCGTCCATGAAGGTGGTGCACTGGCAGATCCGGGACGCCTCGAAGGGGATCATCCTGCCGGCCGAGCGGGAGCCGCTGCGCCGGCACCTGCAGCGCCGGGCCCGGGAGGGCGCCCGGCTCAACATCAACGTGCTCGGCGAGGCCGTGCTCGGCGAGGACGAGGCCCGGCACCGGCTCGAGCGCGTCATCGAGATGCTGACGCGGCCCGAGGTGGGCTACCTCTCGGTGAAGATCTCGGCGATCGCCGCACAGTTGAGCACCTTCGACCACGAGGGCTCGGTCGACCGGGTCGCCGAGCGGTTGCGCACGCTCTACCGCGCCGCCGCGGCGACGACGCCGCGCACCTTCGTGAACCTGGACATGGAGGAGTACCGCGACCTCGCCCTCACGATCGACGCCTTCACGCGCGTGCTCGACGAGCCGGCGTTCCTCGACCTCGAGGCCGGCATCGTCCTGCAGGCCTACCTGCCCGAGTGCCATGCCGAGCTCGAGGGCCTGCTGGCCTGGGCGCAGCGGCGCCGGGCCGCCGGGGGCGCCCAGATCAAGATCCGGATCGTCAAGGGCGCCAACCTCGCGATGGAGTCCTGCGAGGCGCAGATCCACGGGTGGACCCCCGCGCCGTACGCCTCGAAGGCGGAGGTGGACGCCTCCTGGAAGCGCGCCGTCGACGTCGCGCTGCGCCCGGAGCACGCCGACGCGGTGCGCGTCGGGATCGCCAGCCACAACCTGTTCGACCTCGCGTGGGCGCTCGAGGTGGCCGCCGAGCGCGGGGTCTCCGCCCAGGTCGACATCGAGATGCTCGAGGGGATGGCCAACGCCGAGGCACTCGCGATCATCCACGACATCGGCTCGGTGCTGCTGTACGCACCGGTGACCAGGACCGACGACTTCGCCTCCGCGGTGGCCTACCTGGTGCGCAGGCTCGACGAGAACACCGCGCCCGAGAACTTCCTGCGGGCCGCGTTCGACCTGACCGTGGGGTCCGCCGCGTTCGCCGAGCAGGAGCAGCGGTTCCGCGATGCGGTGGCCGCGCGGCACACGGTCAGCACGGACTCCCGGCGGCATGCCCCGCACCCGCCGGCCGTGACCGAGCCGGAGGTCGAGGGACCGTTCCGCAACGAGCCGGAGCTCGACGTCACCCGCCCGGAGGAGCGGGCCGAGATCGCCAGGGCGCGCAACCGGCACGCTCCCGGGTGGGGTCGCGCCGTGCCGGTCGTCGTGGACGGCGACGAGCGGGTCGACGGGCTCGAGGACGGGCGCAACCCGGGCGCGGATGGGGCGGTCTGGTACTCCTACACCGTCGCCACCCGCGAGGTGGTGGACGACGCGGTCGCGGTGGCCGTCGGCGCGGTGGAGGCGTGGGACGGGCGCGGCCCGCGCGAGCGCGCCCGCATCCTGTGGGAGGCCGCCCGGATCATGGGCGAGCAGCGCCACGACACCCTGGCAGTGATGGCCCTCGACGCGGGCAAGACCGTCGAGCAGGCCGGTCCCGAGATCGCCGAGGCGATCGACTTCGCCCGCTTCTACGGGCGCAGCGCGATCCGGCTGCTGGAGGCCGGTCCCGCGAGCGCACCCGTGGGCGCGGTCGTCGTGGTCCCCCCGTGGAACTTCCCGTACGCCATCCCTGCCGGGGGCGTGCTGGCGGCGCTGGCCGCGGGCAACACCGTGATCCTCAAGCCCGCCCCCGAGAGCGTCGCGACCGCCTGGCTGCTGGTCCAGCAGCTCTGGCAGGCCGGGGTGCCGCACGAGGTGCTGCAGTTCGTGCCCACCCGCGACGACGAGGTCGGCCAGCACCTCGTCACCCATCCCGGCGTGGCCGCCGTGGTCCTCACCGGCTCGTGGGCCACCGCCCGGCTGTTCACCGAGTGGAAGCCCGACCTGCGCCTGCTGGCCGAGACGTCGGGGAAGAACGCGCTGCTCATCTCGGCCACCGCCGACATCGACGCCGCGGTCAAGGACCTGGTCGCCTCGGCGTTCGGGCACGCAGGTCAGAAGTGCTCGGCGGCGAGCCTGGCCATCGTCGAGGCCTCGGTCTACGACAACCCGGCGTTCTTCCGCCAGCTGCGGGACGCGGTGACCACCGAGCACGTCGGCCCGGGCACCGATCCGGCCGTCGTGATCGGCCCGGTGATCCGCCCGGCCGAGGGCCCGTTGCACCGGGCGCTCACCACGCTCGACACCGGTGAGTCGTGGCTGGTCACACCCCGCCAGCTCGACGACACCGGGCACCTGTGGAGCCCGGGGGTGAAGATCGGCGTCCAGCCGGGGTCGTGGAGCCACCGGACCGAGTGGTTCGGCCCGGTGCTCGGGGTCATGCGTGCCCCGGACTTCGCCACGGCCATCGCCTGGCAGAACGACGTCGAGTACGGCCTGACCGCCGGCCTGCACGCCCTCGACGTGCACGAGTGCGAGACGTGGATCGAGCGCATCGAGGCCGGCAACGCCTACGTCAACCGCGGCACCACGGGCGCGATCGTGAACCGCCAGCCGTTCGGTGGGTGGAAGAAGTCGGCGGTCGGGCCGACCGCCAAGGCCGGTGGCGAGCAGTACGTCGCCTGCCTGCGCGACTGGGCGCCGCCGGCGGGCGCGCTCGGCAACGACGAGGTCCAGCGGTGGTGGGCCGAGATCGGCGGGGCGGCACGCGACCTGACCGGGCTGACCGTCGAGCGCAACCTCGTGCGCTTCCGGCCCTTGGCCAAGCCCCTCCTGGTGCGGGTGGACGCCGACACGCGGCGGGAGGACCTCGAGACCGTGCGCCGGCTCTCGGCGCGCACCGGCACCCCGATCCTGCTCAGCGCGGCCGCGTCGCGCGGCGCGGACACGGTCGTCGAGTCGGTCGAGGCGGCCCGCGGCCGGGTGGCCCGGGGCGAGGTCAGCCGGGTCCGTTGGCTGTCCGGCGAGGACGCCGGGGACCTGGCCGTCGTCGGCCTCACCGTCGGGGTCAGCGTCGATCGGCGGCCCATTGCCGGGTCGGTGGCCGTGGAGGGACCGCGCTGGATGCACGAGCAGAGCGTGTGCATCACCGCGCACCGGTACGGCAACGTCGGCGCCGGCCCGCAGCCGCGCGTGCCCGGCGAGGCCGGGCCCGGTCGGCCGCTCCCGGCTGGGCGGTGATCCGGACCACGACCCGTCCGGCAGGCCGGCGGACTGGCCGGCCCGGGCGGCGGTGATGCGCGCGTTCGGGGCGATCCTGCAGCACCCGGGTGCCCTGGTGATGAGCGCCTCGGCCCTGGTCGGCCGGTTCCCGATCGCGATGCTGGGCCTGGCCCTCACGCTGCTGGTCGTGGCGGAGACCGGGCTGTACGCCCGGGCCGGTGCGGTGGCGGCGCTGCTGACCGTCGGGGGTGCGGTCGGCGGCCCGCTCAGTTCGCGCCTGGCCGATCGGCATGGCCAGGACCGGGTGCTCCCCCCGCTGGTGGCCCTGCATGTGGTCGCCGTCGCGGCGCTCACCGCCGCGGTGCTGCGCGGCTGGCCGACCGCCCTGTGGCTGGGGCTCGCCTTCGCCGCCGGCCTCGTGCTGCCGAACTTCGGCGCCATGGTCCGCCCGCTGGGCCAGCCTCGTCCCCGACGACGACCAGCGCACCACGGCATTCGCCCTCGAGGCGACGCTCGACGAGCTCATCTTCGTCCTGGGCCCGGTGGTGGTCACCGCGCTGGCCGTCGGCGTCACGCCCTGGTCGGCCGTGCTGGCCTCCGTGCTGCTCACCGTCGCCGGGGGGCTGGCCTTCGCGGCGCAGCGGCGCACCCAGCCGGCGCCCGCACCGGGCGGGGCGCGGGCCTCGGCTGACCTCTGGGGCAACGGGCCACTCCGGTTGCTGGTGGTCCTGCTCGCCGCCATGGGCCTGGTCTTCGGTGCGCTGGACGTGAGCACGATCGCCTTCGCCCGCGAGCGGGGGGTGCCCGGCGCGACCGGCCTCCTGCTCGCGCTGTTCGCCCTGGCCAGTGGCGCCACCGGCCTGTTCCTCGGCGCGCGCCCGGGCCTGCTCCCGATGCGCTCGCAGCTGCTGGCCGGGGCAGCTGCGCTCACCGCCGCGACCCTCGTCCTGCCGTTCGTCACGCCGGTACCGGCCTACGGCGCGGCCATGTTCGCCGCTGGGCTCGGTGTCTCCGCAGTGCTCATCGGTGCGATGCAGCTGATCGAGGCCGCCGTCCCGGCCGCCCGGCTCACCGAGGCCCTCGCCCTGGGCATCGCGGGGATCCAGCTGGGGTTCGCGGCCGCGGCAGCCCTCGCCGGAGCCCTGATCGACTGGGCCGGACCCTCCGCCGGCCTCGCGGTCGGCTCGCTCGCGGCGGGCACCGCGCTGCTGCTCGTCCTCGTCGTGGGGCGTCGGCTGGCCGGGATCCTCACGCGCCAGGACGCGCCAGTGGGGCGCCCGGGGCGGTCGGCCGGCGGAACAGCCCCTCCTGGGTGACCGAGACCACGATCTCCCCGTTCGTGTCGAACATGCGGCCGCGGGCGAACCCGAGCCCGCGATCGGCGGCCGGCGACTGCGTCACGTAGAGGGTCCAGGCATCCGCCCGGTACGGCCGGTGGAACCACATGGCGTGGTCGAGGCTGGCGACCTCGAGGTCCCCGGAGCCCACGAAGTACCCGTGCCGCCGCTGGACGGCGTCGAGCAGCGTCGCGTCGGAGAGGTACGTCGCCACGCACAGGTGCAGCAGCGGGTCGTCGGGCATCGGGCCGTCCGCACGGAACCACAGCACGTCCTCACCCGGGTAGTCGCCACCCCCCAGCTGGGTCGGATGGTCGGCGTAGGTGTCGCCCCACCAGCTGACGATCCCCTCGGCGAAGCCGCGGACCGGGCGGATGTCCAACGGCAGCGTGACGTCGAGCATGATCGGCGGCAGGGCCACCTCCAGCGCGGGGTCGATGAGCTCGCGCAGGGACGGCAGCGCGTCGGGGCTGGGCGCGTGCGGCGCGCGGACCGTGTGGACGACTGGGGCGGCCTCCGGCAGGTGGAACGACACCGACATCGCGAACGTGACCTTGCCGTGCTGGTGGGCCAGGACGCGCCGGACGCTGAACCCCCGGCCGTCGCGCATGCGCTCGACGCGGAACTCCACCGGCCGGCTGGGGTCACCGGGTCGCAGGAAGTAGGCGTGCAGGGAGTGCACCTCGCGCTCGGGGTCGACGGTCCGGCCCGCGGCCACCAGTGCCTGTGCGGCCACCTGGCCGCCGAAGATCCGCGTGTACGCCACGTCCCGGCTCGCCCCGACGAAGACGTCGTTCGGCTGGCGCTCCAGGTCGAGCAGGTCCAGCAGGGCGTCGATGGGTGCGTCCACGGCACGCATGGTGACAGCCCCGGTGCTCGTGGCCCGACCGGCGCGCTGGGCCGCGTCGGAGGTGCGACGTGGGAGGTGCGACGTGGCCGCGATGCGCCCGGCGCGCACCGGCCCCACCGAAGCGCGCCCCTGCCGACCGCCCCCCGCCCTGCCGACCGCCCCCCGCCCCGCCGACCGCCCCCCGCCCCGCCGAGGCCCCGCCCTGCCGGGCCCTCCGCACTTCCGCGTTTGCTCCGCGGCGGTACGTCCGCTCCGCGGCACCGGTCAGCGGACGTACGCCGGCGGAGCAAACGCGCCGAGGGGAGGGGTGCGGGCGGCGACCTTGGTCAGACCCGCCCTACCGTGCCAGCGGTGCCCCCCACGCCTCCTGGGCGACGCGCACCGACATCCCCGCGCGCTCGTAGAACCCGAGTGCGCCAGTGGTGTTCTCGGCGTCGACGTCCAGCTTGGCGGTGGCGAAGCCGGCGGCCGCGAGGTCGTCGAAGGCCCGGCGGAGCAGCGCGCTGGCCGCCCCGCGCCCGCGGCCGCGACGTCGGACCCCGATAGATCCGACGTAGCCCTCGCCGTCACCGAGGGCGGAGCAGACCAGGCTGGCCACCGATCCCTGCTGGTCGTCCAGGACGTAGCTCGCTCCCGGCAGGACGACCTCGGCGGACAGCATGTGGTGCCACTCCTCAGGTGAGGGCGTGTCGCCGTGGTGGTCGTCGAACGCCTCGACCATCACGTCGATCGAGGACTCCAGGGCTCCCGGGTCCGCGAACGTCCTCAGCGTCATGCCCGCTGGCAGCTCGACCTCCTGCTCCGGGCGTCCGGTGAGGGTGATCGCCATCTCGTAGTACGTACGCAGCAGCGTCCAGCCCAGTCCACGCACGTGCTCGCACATGCCGCTGTCGCCGTGCTCGCACATGCCGCTGTCGCGGGTGGGGATGAACAGTCCGAGCATCCGCCTGACGCCGGGGTCGGCGTCGGTCAGGCGGGCCCGCGCGGCGCTGGCGAGCTCCTCGACCAGCGCATCGATGCAGGCGGCGCGCTCGCCGGGGGCGAGGGCCAGGTCGACGCCGATGGGGCAGACGATCTCGGTCATGGGCGGCGACGCAGCCAGTGCCGCCCAGCCCACGAGCCGATCCGCCGCGAAGAGGGCAGGCTGGTCCCGCTCCGGGTCGAGCTGCGGGCGCGTGAACTGCACCGCGAGGAACTCGGCGGTCAGGTAGCTGGGCAGGTCGTACAGGGTGGACCAGATCGCGTCGCCCAACGCGACCACGGCAGGGATGTCGTCCGGGGTCAGCTGGCGCAGCGTCATCCCCGTCGGCAGCGCCACGGGGCACAGTGTCCACCGCCGTGGCGCGTCGTGTCCTCGCCGCGCCGTGCTCGACCCGGGGTGCTGGCCGACCCGGGCGCCGCGGCCACCGTACGCTCGCCGTGCCGTGCCGTGCCGTGCCGTGCCCGGCCCCCGGCCGTCGCCGCCGTCCGAGGACCGACCGGTCGAGCCCCGGGGAGCAACTCGCCGGCACGCCCACCACAGCCAGCCATCGCAGACGAGGAGCGACACCGATGGGTGAGGACGGAACCCCGCGCACACCGGTCACCTACGACAGCTGCGCCCACGTCGAGGGCCCCTTCTACCACGGCACGCGGACCGCGCTCGAGGTTGGCGTCGAGCTGGTCCCCGGGCACGGGTCGAACTACCACGCGGGCCGGGTGTCGAACCACCTCTACTTCTCCGCCCTGGAGGAGACCGCGGCCTGGGGGGCCGAGCTGGCCTCCGCGCTGGCCGGCGGCGAGGGCCGGGGACACATCTACGTGGTCGAGCCGCTGGGCCCGTTCGAGGACGATCCCAACGTGACCGACAAGCGGTTCCCCGGCAACCCGACGCAGTCCTACCGGACCCGCCACGCGGTGCGCATCGTCGCGGAGCTGGACGACTGGCAGGGCCACGACCCCGAGGTGCTCAGGGGGATGCTGGACCACCTGGCGCAGCTGCGGGAGCAGGGGCTCGACGTGATCGAGGACTAGGGCGGCCGGCGAGCAGCACCGGGCGACGCGATCCCCCTAGGGTGCTCGGGGGAACGACGGCCCAGGAGGACTGCATGGCACAGGCACCCAGCACCGGGGGTGCGATTTCCCCCACCGACCTCTACGCGATCGACAGCCTGCTGGCCGACGAGCACCGCGACGTGCGCGACACGGTGCGTCGCTTCGCCGACGAGCGCATCCGCCCGCACGTGGCCGGCTGGTTCGAGGCCGGCGACCTGCCGGCGCGCGAGCTGGCCCGCGAGCTGGGCGGGCTCGGGGTGCTCGGCATGCACCTCGAGGGGTACGGGTGCGCGGGCACGGACGCCACGTCGTACGGCCTGGCCTGCCTCGAGCTGGAGGCCGCCGACTCCGGGATCCGGTCGCTGGTGAGCGTGCAGGGCTCGCTGGCGATGTATGCCATCCACGCCTACGGCAGCGACGAGCAGCGCGAGCGCTGGCTGCCCGGCATGGCCCGGGGGGAGCACATCGGCTGCTTCGGGCTGACCGAGCCGGACGCCGGCTCGGATCCCGGGTCGATGCGCACGACCGCGGTGCGTGCCGGCGGGGACTGGGTGCTGCGCGGGACGAAGACCTGGATCACGAACGGCACCGTCGCCGACGTCGCCGTCGTCTGGGCCAAGGTCGAGGGCCGGGTCCACGGCTTCCTGGTCCCGACCGACAGCCCCGGCTTCACGGCGCGGCCCATCCCGCACAAGCTGAGCCTGCGCGCGTCGGTGACCGCCGAGCTCGCGCTCGACGACGTCCGGCTCCCCGGTGACGCCCTCCTGCCCGGCGGTGCGGGGCTGTCGGCCCCGCTCGGCTGCCTGGCCGAAGCCCGGTACGGGATCGTGTTCGGCGCGGTCGGCGCGGCCCGGGAGTGCCTGGAGGCCGCGCTGGCCTACGCCGCTGCGCGCGAGCAGTTCGGCCGGCCCATCGCCGGGTTCCAGCTCACGCAGCGCAAGCTCGCCGAGATGGCCGTCGCGGTCGGCAACGGTCACCTGCTCGCCCTGCACCTCGGGCGGCTCAAGGACGCCGGCAGGCTGACCCCGCAGCAGGTCAGCGTGGGCAAGTTCCACAACGTCGCCGCGGCGCTGCAGGTGGCCCGCGAGGCCCGGGCGCTGCTCGGCGGCAACGGCATCTCCCTGGAGTACCCGGTGATCCGGCACATGACGAACCTCGAGAGCGTGTTCACCTACGAGGGCACCCACGACATCCACACCCTCGTCATCGGTGAGGCACTCACCGGCATCCCGGCGTACCGATGAGCCCGTCCCCGCTCGACCGGCCAGTGGCATCCCAGCCGCCGCCGGATCGCGTCTGGGACGACACAGCAGGGGTCGACGTGGGCCGCGGCGGCGACCGGGCGGACGCCGGCGCCGCTGGCGCGCTGGCCGGCCTGCGGGTCGCGGACTTCAGCCGCGTGCTGGCCGGTCCGTACGCGACGATGCTGCTGGCCGACCTCGGTGCGGAGGTCGTGAAGGTCGAGCGGCCCCCGCACGGCGACGACACGCGATCGTGGGGCCCCCCGTTCGCCGCCGACGGCACGGCCACCTACTTCCAGTCGGTGAACCGCAACAAGCGCAGCGTGTGGTGGGACCTGGCCGACCCCGCCGCGGCGGCGGCCGCCCGCGAGCTGGCGATCACCGCCGACGTGCTCGTCGAGAACCTCGCGCCGGGCACCATGCACCGCTTCGGCCTGGGTTACGAGGACCTCGTCGCCGACAACCCCGGCCTGGTGTACGCGTCGGTCACGGGGTTCGGCGCCGGGGCGGGGGCCGGCCTGCCCGGCTACGACCTGCTGGTGCAGGCGATGGGCGGGCTGATGAGCATCACGGGGACCGACGCCGAGCACCCGACGAAGGTCGGGGTCGCCCTGGTCGACGTCGTCACCGGGCTGCACGCCACCGTCGGCATCCTCGCCGCGCTGGCCGAGCGGCAGCGCAGCGGTCGGGGGCAGCGGGTCGAGGTGAGCCTGCTCGGCTCGACCCTGTCGGCGCTGGTGAACCAGGCGCAGGCGGTCGTGGGCGCGAGCGCCTCGCCGCACCCGATGGGCAACGCCCACCCGAGCATCGCCCCCTACGAGACGTTCCCCACGGCCGAGGGCGTCCTCGCGCTGGCGGTGGGCAACGACCGGCAGTTCGCGGCGCTGTGCGGCGCCCTCGACCTGGACCTGCACGAGGATCCACGCTTCGCCACGAACCCCAGCCGGGTGGCCAACCGCCCCGCGCTGGTCGCGCGGCTCGCCACCGCGTTGGCGGGCCGGTCAGCCGTGGCATGGGCGGCGATCCTCACCGAGGCGGGCGTGCCCGCGGGTCCCGTGCACGACATCCCCGGGGCCCTGGCCCTGGCCGAGCGCCTCGGGCTGGACCCGGTGGTCGACGCCGGCGGGGTGCCGACCATCGCCCACCCGGTGCGGCTGTCCCGGACCCCGGCGACCTATCGCCTGCCTCCGCCAGGGCCGGCAGCGGGCCCTGGCTCGAGCTGACGTCCACCGCCCCGGCGCGCCGCGGCGGGCATCGAGCCCACCTACGAACCGGCGTGGCGCTGCAGCAGCGGGGTGAGCACCTCGAGCACCCGCGGGTCCTCGATGGTCGAGGGCACCGGCTCGGGACGGCCGTCCGCGATACCGCGCATGGTGCGGCGCAGGATCTTGCCCGAACGCGTCTTGGGCAGGGCGGGCACGACCTCGACCTCCTTCAGCGCGGCCACCGGCCCGATGTGCTTGCGGACGTCGGCCACCACCTGCCGGGTGAGCTCCTCGGGATCGATCGAGACGCCGGACTTCAGCACGACGAACGCGCGTGGCGCCTGCCCCTTGAGCTCGTCGGCGACGCCGATCACGGCACACTCCGCGACCGCGGGATGCGCGGCCACGACTGCCTCCATCACGCCCGTCGACAGCCGATGGCCCGCGACGTTGATCACGTCGTCGGTGCGTCCCAGCACGTAGACGTAGCCGTCCTCGTCCACGTAGCCGCCGTCGCCGGTCGTGTAGGAGCCGGGGAACGCGCTGAGGTAGGAGGTGAGGTAGCGCTCGTCGTCGTGCCACAGGGTGGGCAGGTTGCCCGGCGGCAGCGGCAGTCGGACGACGATGTTGCCCTCGGTGCCGGGCGGCACCTCCTCCCCCGCGCCGTCCACGACGCGCACGTCGTAGCCGGGCACCGGGACCGACGGCGAGCCCTCCTTGATCGGCATCGGGTCCAGGCCGCGCAGGTTCGCCGCGATCGGCCAGCCCGTCTCGGTCTGCCACCAGTTGTCGACCACGGGCACGCCCAGGACCCGCGTGGCCCAGCGGTAGGTGTCCGGGTCGAGCCGCTCGCCGGCCTGGAACAGCGTCTGGAACCGGCTGAGGTCGTGCTGGGCGATCAGCGAGCCCTCCGGGTCCTCGCGGCGGATCGCACGGATGGCGGTCGGGGCGGTGAACATCGCCTTCACGCCGTGCTCGGCGATGACCCGCCAGAAGGCCCCCGCGTCCGGCGTGCCCACCGGCTTGCCCTCGTAGACGACGGTCGTGGCACCGACGATGAGCGGGGCGTAGACGATGTAGGAGTGGCCGACGACCCAGCCGACGTCGGACGCCGCCCACCACACGTCGCCGGGGCCGATGTCGTAGACGTTGGCCATGGACCAGGCGAGCGCCACCGCATGGCCCCCGTTGTCCCGCACGATGCCCTTGGGCCGGCCCGTCGTGCCGGAGGTGTAGAGGATGTAGAGGGGGTCCGTGGCCGCGACGTCGGTGCAGCCGGCCGGCTCGGCGGACGCGGCGAGCGTCGCCCAGTCGTGGTCGCGCTCCCCCATCGCGGCCTCGAGCTGGGGCCGCTGCAGGATCACGCAGGCGTCCGGCTGGTGCGAGGCGATCGCCAGCGCCTCGTCGAGCAGCGGCTTGTACGCCACCACCCGGTTGGGCTCGAGGCCGCAGGACGCGGACAGGATCACCTTGGGCTCGGCGTCGTCGATGCGCACGGCGAGCTCCTCGGCGGCGAACCCGCCGAAGACCACCGAGTGCACGGCGCCCAGCCGCGCGCACGCGAGCATGCCGATCACGGCCTCGGGGACCATCGGCATGGACAGGACCACCCGGTCGCCCGCGGTCACCCCGAGCGACGCGAGCACCCCGGCGAACCGGGCCACGGCGTCCGTGAGCTGGGCGTACGTGAAGGACTGCTGCGTACCGGTGATCGGGCTGTCGTGGATGAGCGCCGGCCGGTCGCCGTGGCCGGCCTCGACGTGCCGGTCCAGGGCGTTGTAGCAGGTGTTGAGCCGGCCGTCGGGGAACCACCGGTAGAACGGCGCCCCGCTCGCGTCAAGCACCGACCTCGGCGCCTCGCTCCAGGTGATCGCCTCCGCGGCGCTCCCCCAGAACCCGTCCGGATCGGCGATGCTGGCGGCGTAGGCCTCGGCGTACCTGCCCATGGGTCCTCCTGGGGTCGCGGATGACCCCACGATTCCTAGTGCACGCCTTCCCGCGCCGTCGCGGGGCGATGGGCCCACGTCGACCAACGGGGCGGGCGCTGCGACGAGCGGGCGCCGACGCCGGCTGCGGGCGCGGGGGCGGCGACGCCGAGCTGCCGAGCGACGCCGACCGGGCCGTGATCGTCATCCCAGCCTCGGCGGCGCGCTTCGACCCGCGCTACCGGCACACGGCCGTTCGCTGCGACGAGGTGGCCCGCAAGCGGATGGCGCAGACCCTGGCGCACCTCGACGAGCAGAGGGCCCAGCGGGCGGGAACGCCTGAGCCGCCGGGGCCGCCCTGGTCAGACCCGGACCACCGGCTCTGCGGGGAGCTGCTCGGACTCGTGGTCCCAGTGGGTCGGGTGCGGATGGGTGCGCTCCAACCTGGCACCCTCCACGTCGACGTCGGGCAGGACCCGGTCCAGCCAGCCGGGCAGCCACCAGGCACGCTCCCCGATCAGGTGCATCAGGCCCGGGATGAGGGTCATGCGCACCAGGAACGCGTCCAGCGCGACCCCGAGCGCGAGGCCGAACCCGATCGAGCGGATCACGACCATCTCGCTGGTGATGAACCCCGCGAACACCGAGATCATGATGATCGCCGCCACGGTCACGACCACCCTGCCCGCGTTGAAGCCGCGGCGCACCGCCAGCCGGGCCGGCACCCCGTGCACGTACGCCTCGCGCATGCCGGTGACGAGGAACAGCTGGTAGTCCATCGCCAGGCCGAACAGCACACCGACCAGGAAGGTCGGCAGGAAGCTGAGCACCGGGCCCGGGTCGTGGATCCCGAAGACCGGACCGAGCCACCCCCACTGGAAGATGGCGACGATGCCGCCGAACGCGGCGAACAGCGACATGACGAACCCCGCCGTCGCCATGATGGGAACGAGGATCGACCGGAAGACGACCAGCATGATGAGCAGCGAGATCCCCACCACCAGCGCGAGGTAGCGCGGCAGCGCCTCGGCGAGGGTGCTCGAGATGTCGATGGCACCACTGGCCGAGCCGGCGACCGCGAGCGTGACCCCACCGTCGAGCGGTGCCCGGTCACGAAGCGCGCTCACCACCTGCCCGGTCGAGTCGCTGGTCGGCCCGTCGGCGGGGATCACCTGGAAGGCGAGGGCCCGGCCGTCCTCGGAGCGTCCGATCGGCGCGACGCCCACCACGTCGGGGGTCCAGGCGATCATCGTGCCGACCCGGACCTGCTCGGCGAGCAGCTGCTCGTCGGCGACCGGCTCGGGGAACTCGGCCATCACCACCAGCGGGCCGTTCATGCCGGGGCCCAGCCGCTGCGCTGTGATCGTGTACGCCCGGTACGCCGACGAGTCCTCCGCCTCGGACGAGCCGTCGGGCAGCCCCAGCCGCATCGACAGGGCCGGGACCGCGAGGACCAGCAGCGCCACGGTCGCCCCGATCACCCGCAGCACCGCCCCCCGGGTGCTCATCGGCTCCCACGACAGGTCGACCGGCTCCGGCCTGCCGCGCAGCCGGCGGGGCAGCACACGATCCCCGAGCAGCACCAGCAGCGCCGGGGCCAGGGTGATCGCCACCAGGATGGCCGTGAGGACCGACAGTGCCGCAACCGTGCCCATCAGGCCGAGGAAGCCGATGCCGGTGACGTTGAGCGCGAGCAGCGCGACCAGGACGGTCGAGCCGGCGAACACCACGGCGTTGCCGGCGGTACCGGTGGCCAGGGCGATCGAATCGTGCAGCTCGACGCCCTCGCGCAGCTGATGGCGGTGCCGGTTCAGGAGGAACAGCGCGTAGTCGATGCCGACGGCCAGGCCCAGCATGACGCCCAGCACCGGTGTCACCGACATCATCTCCACCCGCCCGGAGAAGGCCAGCGCGGCGAGCACGCTGACAGCCACCCCGACCAACGCGGTCAGCACGGGCACCGCTGCGGCCCGATCACCTCGCCGATCCCCAGGACCTTGGGCAGCCCGGACGTCAGGTCGGCGCTGGGCACCGCCTCGACGCCGGCGAGGTCCGACTCGGCCAGGGCGTCGGTCACGGCCTGCTTGGTCTGCGGGGTGACCTCCAGCTGCGACGCGTCGAAGACGATGGTGGCCAACGCCGCCGTGCCGTCCTCGGACACGGTGCGGATCGGCGCCGAGAGGGCGAGCAGCTCGGCCGAGCGCTCCAGCTGCTGCTCCGCAGCGGACAGCTCCGCCCGGCCGGCCGCCAGCTGCTCGCGCTCCCGGTCGATCCTCGCCTGTCCCGCGTCCAGCTCGGCGAACACCTGCGGACCGGCGCTGCCCAGCTCGGCGAGCTCGCGGCCGACCCGGAGCTGGGCCTGCGCGTCGGCGAGCTGCGCGGCTCCGCGCTCCAGCTGGGCGCGACCCGCGGTCAGCTGCTCGCGCCCCTCCTCGAGCTGGGCGGCGGCGTCCGCCACCCGGTCCGCGGCCTCGAAGGGGTCGATCGTCGCGCGCACGCCGTCGACCTGGCCGATCGCGGCGAGCACGTCGCTGACCGCCGCACGCTGCTCGTCGCTGAACTGCCCGCCATCCTGCGCCAGGAACACCACGGTGCCGGTGCCGCCGGCCGCATCCGGCAGCCGCGTGCGCAGCTCCTCGGTCACCTGCGCCGTCTCCGTGCCCGGGATCGAGACGGTGGAGCTCAGCGTGCCACGGCCGACGAGGAAGCCCACGGCCGCGAGGGCCCCGATCACCATCCACGTCGCGATCACCACCCACGCGTGCCGCGCGCAGAACCGTCCGAGTCGGTACAGCACCTCAGCCACAGCGATCCATCCCCTCCTGCGCCCCCTCGGGGGGCTGGCCGCGGTGCGGCAGGAACCCGCCGCCCACGGTGTCGATGACCCGGTCGAGCAGGTGATCCCACTGGGCAGGGTCCGGGTCGGCACTGGCCGGGGCAGCGGCCACCCAGTGCTCCGCGACCACGCCGATGCCGTGCGTGAGCAGGCTGGCCAGCAGCGCCACGTCCAGCGGGTCGGCCAGCGGGTGCTGCGCGCTGAGTCGTTGGGTGAGCTCAGCGGCCACCGCCGCCAGCGCCCGCTGGGCGAACGCCTGGGCACGTCGGTCGTCGGCCCCGCAGCCGCGCAGGGCGCGATCGACCTGCAGGATCCGGTTCGGGAGGTCGGGGGCTCGCAGGGCACCGGCAACGGCGTCGAACAGCGCCACGCGGCTGGCGTCCGCCCCGGCGGTCGGCTCCGTGGCGCCCACCTGCTCGGCGACGCCGCTGAGCATCTGCACGCAGACGCCCAGCAGCACCTCGTCCAGGGAGGGGAAGTGGTTGAACACCGTGCGCCGCGACACCCCTGCGCGGCGGGCCAGCTCGTCGGCGCTGAACCGCGCCCCCTCCCCTTCGTCGATGAGCGCAACAGCGGCGTCGAGGATCGCCTGACGGTGCCGGACCTTGAGCGCGGTCCGCCCGTCCTCGACCATGCTCGCACCCTATCCAAAGGTGCACTCAGTGCAAGAAGGAGCCCTCGGGCCAGCGACTCCTCAGCAGCCGGGCAGGTCGATCCTGGGCACAGCGGCCACCGCGGCAGGCCGGTTCGAGTCGGCGTGGACGATCACTCGAAGGGCCAGGGTGCCGCCGCCTCGACGTCCGCGGCCGCCCGATCACCAGGCCACCCGACGATCACGCTGCTGGACCCGACTCCGGCAAGGTCGACGGGCAGAACGCCGGGCCACTCGTGGGCTCAACACCAGCCAACGGAGCCTCGCTCCGGACCATCGCGGGGCGTCAGGGCCCGAGCAACGCGCGCAGCGCCACCATCGGTAACGCGAAGACCCCTCCGATGCACAGCACCATGCCAAGACCCGGCAAGGGGCCCACGAACAGCAGGAGCACCCCGATCGCAAGCACCGCGACGGGGAAGAGCAGCGCGCGCCACCGCCGCCCGGACCCGCCCCTGCGGAAGTCCCCGAGCACCGCGTGCCCGACATCGCCCTGCAACTGCCGGTGCCGCAACTCGTCGTTGTAGTAGCCGCCCATCAGACCTCCTCGTGACCCTGGTTCCGCGGCTCCGTCGAAACCCGGCGCGCCGGACGATCCACACCTGGCAAGGTCAGGCTTCCCTCGGTTCCCGGCAGCGTCAAGAGCCTCGATCAGGCCGTGCCTGAGCCGCCAGGTCCTCGGCCTCGGGGTGGGACGGCGGCCGGGAGCTGTGGCTGAGCTCGAGGGGGCGCGCATCCGCGGAGGCAACGGGAGGGAACGAGCTGGCCACGCTGAGCACGGACGAGACCGCCGTGGTGACCTACGTCGGGAACCTTGGGGTGACCCACCCGCCTGACCGGATCTGGTCCACGACGGTGCTGGGGAAGTGCGTCTGGCACGGGATGTCCTGCTCGTTGTCGTCGATCAGCGAGCTGGTCTGCCCGTGGACGTACCAGTAGGCGACGGTGGCGAAGCAGCGCTGAGCCGGGGTCAGGCCCGCTTCCCAGCGGTCGAACGTGCCGCCGGGCTCGAGCAGTTCGGCGCAGGTGAGTCCGGCGGGCAGTCCGGCCCCGTAGGGGTGCAGCACCGGGAATCGATTGCCGCTCTCGGCGATGCTGACCGTGCCCAGGTCGTCAAGGACCAGCACCGTGACGACGGGGACCTCGCCCCCCAGTTCGGGATGCGGTGGTCCCGAACACGCGATGACGGTGCCAGGAACCACCGCGGACTGCGGGTCCAGCGCTGCCGGGGGCCCACTCGACCTGGCCTGGACGCAGTCCCACCTGCCCGGGTCGGCCGGGACCGAGCCCCAGACCTCCGCGTAGCCGGGCCATTCCTGCTCCAGCCGGGAAGCCAGGTCCCCGACCGTGAGGGCAGCGGTCTCGCCCGGCGACGACGGGCTGGCGGCCGGGGCGCTGGCCTCGGTTGGCGTGGAGGAGGCCTCGGTCGGCCCGGAGGACGCGTCCGTCGACGTGGGGGTGGGCCCACATCCGGCCAGCACCCCAGCCAGCACCCCAACCAGCAGCACGGCCGCTCGACCCTGATGGCTCACCGCGCCCGGGACGGGGCCAGCCGACGCTCGAGGGCAACGCCGGGCCTGGTCGAGATCCCGGCGAGCCGCCCAGGGCAGGGCAGCAGCCAACGCGGTCACCGCGGCGCCGGCCAACACCGGCAGCCACTCGCCCAGCGGTGGGGCCGCCATGTGGTTCGCCCAGGACCACATCAGCAGGAGCATCCCGCACAACCCGCTTGCCGCACCTCCGGACAGCAGGCTCACACGCGACAGCCAGGTGCGGATCAGGGCAGATCCTCGGCTGTCCAGGAGCCAGCCCACCGCCGCGGTGGCAGCCAGGATCAAGCCGACGGTGGCCATTCCCCCGCCGATGGCCAACAGCTGCCCGCGCGTCGGGCTCCCCGCCTGGGCATCCGACGAGCCGGTCACCGCCGTCGCGAGCATCGCCCACGGCCACACACACCCCACGACCGCCCCGAGCGCGGCGGCAACGACCGGCGTGAACCGGCCCGTCCGGCCCGGCGTCACGACCAACACCGCGACAGCGACCAGAGCCATCGCCACACCGGCCGCCGCCCACCAGGTGACCAGCAACGTCGACATGAGCTGCGGGTCATCGAAGCCGGTCAGGGACACGCGCACCGCCGTCGCCACAGGCAGGATCACGCCGAACGCCAGGACTGCGCCCAGCGCCATCCCCACCACGCGCACCACGGACTCGACCAGGCCCCGAGCCCGCGGCGCCATGGCCAGCACCAGGGCCAGTCCGAACCAACCCAGGAGCAGCACGTGCGCCCCGAATCCCCACCATCCAGGCACCGTGGCGAACGCGATGCTCCCCGCATAGGGGTCCGTCCCCGGTGAACCGGGCGGATCGACGCCCACCGGGATCGTGTTGGTCGCCCACACCAGGCCCGACGCCAGCAGCCCGGCCGTCACGACCCGCCGCGACAGCCGGAAGGGATCCTCATGCCGCGCAACCACGAGTCAGCACCCCCTGACTGCACTGGGGGAACACCCTCCATTTCAGGCTATGCCGCCCACCCACGAGGCACCAGGGTCCGAGGTCGGACTGGCCGCTGACAGGGTCGAGGAGGCGTGGCGCTGCCGGTGGTCGCTGACCACGGCCGCCGCCGCGCTGGCCGACGCCTGCCGAGCGGTGACCGAGCACCGCGAGGGGGTCCGGTCACGGGGTGGACGCCGCGCCGCAGTGGTGTCCCAGCTGAGCGAGCCCCCACGAGCCCCCGCTCCTCGGCCCGCAGCCGGACTCCGGACCGGGAACCCGGGCCAGCCCCCGCACGGCTCGTCTCGGGCCGTCAGGTGACCCAGGTCACCGCTGCAGGGGCGCGAGTCGCTGGGCCTGGATGGCGGTGATCGCGACCGTGTTCACGATGTCACGCACGGTGGATCCCCGGGACAGGTCGTTGATCGGCTTGCGCAGCCCCTGGAGCACCGGGCCGATGGCCACCGCGTTGGCTGCCCGTTGGACGGCCTTGTAGGTGTTGTTGCCCGTGTTGAGGTCCGGGAACACGAAGACGGTGGCGCGCCCGGCGACCTGCGACGTGGGGAGCTTGGCCTCGGCCACCGCGAGGTCGATCGCGGCGTCGTACTGGATCGGGCCCTCGACGAGCAGCTCCGGTGCACGCTCGTGGACCAGCGCGGTCGCCTTGCACACCTTCTCGACGTCGACGCCGAAGCTGGACGTGCCGGTCGCGTAGGACAGCATCGCGACCCGTGGTTCGATGCCGAACGAGGCGGCGGTCGTGGCCGAGGAGATCGCGATGTCGGCGAGCTGCTCGGCGGACGGGTCCGGATTGACCGCACAGTCCCCGTAGACCAGCACCTGGTCGGCCAGGCACATGAAGAACACCGACGACACGACGGACACGTCGGGCAGCGTCTTCACCAGCTCCAGCGCGGGGCGCAGCGTGTGCGCCGTGGTGTGCGCAGCCCCCGACACCAAGCCGTCGACGAGCCCGAGCTCGACCATCAGGGTGCCGAAGTAGGTGAAGTCCGCCACCGTCGTGAGGGCCTCCTCGCGATCGACGCCCTTGTGCCGGCGGCGCTGGTAGTACTCCTCGGCGAACAGGTCCAGCAGCCCGCTCTCCTGGGGGCTGAGGAGCCGGGCGTCCGACACGTCGGCGCCCAGGCTCGCCGCTCGGGCGCTGATCGTGAACGGGGAGCCCAGGAGGGTCAGGTCGACGACCCCGCGGCGCAGCAGGATGTCCGCCGCCCGGATCACGCGTTCGTTCTCACCCTCGGGCAGGACGATGTGCCGCCGGTCCTGGGTCGCCCGATCGACCAGCATGTGCTCGAACATCAGCGGCGTCACCGCATCGGTGCGCGCGACCTCGAGGCGGTCGATGAGGGCCGCCGCGTCGACGTGGGTGTCGAAGAGGGTGAGCGCGGCAGCGACCTTGCGGGGGGAGTCGCGGGTGAGCCGGCCGCGGACGTTGGCCATGGCGGTCGAGGTCTCGTGGGTGCTCTGCGGCGTGGAGAGGATCGGCAGGGTGGCCCCGATGCCCCCGAGCAGCCGCAGGATCGGGTCAGGCAGCGCGAGACCCCCGCTGAGGACCACGCCCGACACCTGGGGGAAGCTGGTCGAGACATGGGCGCTCACGACGCCCACGACGATCTCCGGCCGGTCGCCGGGTGTCACGACGATGGCTCCCTCGAAGAGCCGCTCGAGCACGTTGGGCAGGCTCATGTCGGCGACCACGAGCCCGGTCACCTCACGGGCCTGCAGGGACGGGTCCCCGTGCACCATCGTCCCGCCGATCGCCTGCACCAGGTCGGCGACCGAGGGCGCGGCGAGCAGGGGTTGGTCGGCGATCGCGAAGGCCAGGACGCCGTTGCGGCGGATGGCCGCGAGATCCTCCTCCAGGCGGGCGGGGTCGACGCGGTTGGCGATCACCGCCGTCAGGGTGCCCTGGTTGGCGCGCAGCTCGGCGGCCGCCATGTCGCAGATGACGCCGAGGTCCGCTGGTTCGCGATCAGCCCCGTTGAGCACCAGCAGCACCGGGGTGCCGAGGTTCGCCGCGATCCGGGCGTTGTAGGAGAACTCGGTGGGAGTCCCCACGTCGGTGTAGTCGCTGCCCACCACGATGACGGCGTCGCAGAGCGCGGCGACCCGGTGGTAGCGCTCGACGATCTGGTCCATCGCGGCTGCGGGATCTGCGTGCACGTCGTCGTAGGTGACGCCTGCGCACGATGCGGAGGACGGGACGACCGCTTCGTTCGGGGTGAGCAGGTCGAGCACGTAGTCGCGCACGCACCCGTCGCGGTCGGCTCGGACGATCGGCCGGAACACGCCCACCCGGGAGACGACACGCGAGAGCCGCTCGAGCAGGCCCAGGGCCACCATCGACTTGCCCGTGAAGCCCTCGAGCGATGCCACGTACACGCTGCTGTCCACGACCGTCTCCCGCGCCCGCCACCCTGCAGTCCACTGTGGTGCGCCGCGGAACCTGGCAGACAGGGCCGAGAGTCCCGATGGGAGGGGCATTGTGGCCGACCTCGCGCCGACGGGCTGGCCCCCGCCGCTGCCACGTCCGGCACCGACGTCGGCCAGTGACCCGGTCACACGACCCCTCGACGTCATGGCCGGTGCCGGGGCGCAGCGCGCCTGCGGGCCTCAGTCCGCGACGGCGGCCGCCAGCTGCCCGCACGCCCCGTCGATCTCCCGACCGCGCGTGTCCCGGATGGTGGTCGGGATCCCGCGCGCCTGCAGGGCCGCGACGAACGCCCGCTCGACCGCGGGATCGCTGGCGGTCCACTGCGACCCCGGCGTGGGGTTCAGCGGGATCGGGTTCACGTGCACCCACCCCCGGCCGCGCGCGTTGCACAGCTTGCCGAGCAGGTCGGCGCGCCAGGCCTGGTCGTTGATGTCGCGGATGAGCGCGTACTCGATCGAGACCCGCCGACCGGTCGCCTGCGAGTAGGCGAACGCCGCGTCGAGGGCCTCCCCCACCTTCCAGCGGGTGTTGATCGGCACCAGCGTGTCGCGCAGCTCGTCGTCCGGCGCGTGCAGGCTCAGCGCGAGGGTCACCGGCAGCCCCTCCCCCGACAGGCGCCCGATCGCCGGCACCAGGCCGACCGTCGAGACCGTCACCCCCCGGGCGGACATGCCCAGCCCCTCCGGCGTCGGGTCGACGAGCCGGCGCACGGCCCCGACGACCGCGGCGTAGTTGGCCAGGGGTTCGCCCATGCCCATGAACACCACGTTCGTGACCCGACCGGTCCCGCCGGCGATCTCCCCACGGGCCAGCGACCGCGCCCCGGCCAGGACCTGCTCCACGATCTCCGCGGCCGACATGTTCCTGGTCAGGCCGGCCTGGCCGGTCGCGCAGAACGGGCAGTTCATCCCGCAGCCGGCCTGGGAGGAGACGCACATCGTGACCCGCTCGCGGCTGGTGCCGGTGGCCGGGTACCGCATGAGGACCGACTCCACCATCGCGCCGTCGTGCAGCCGCCACACCGACTTCACGGTCATGCCCCCGTCGCACGTGACGTCGCGCACGCGCTGCAACAGCGGCGGGCACAGGCTCGCGGCCAGCGGCTCGCGCAGGGCTGCAGGGATGTCGGTCCAACCGGCCGGGTCGTCCACCAGGCGGGCGAACCAGTGGTTGCTGAGCTGGTCGGCGCGGAACCGGGGCAGCCCGGCCGCCACGACCGCCTCGCGGCGCTCCGCCAGCGCCATGTCCGCCAGGTGGCGGGGCGGCTTGCCGCGCCGCGGTGCCTCGAGGACGAGCAGGCCGGGGGGCTGGGCCATGTCAGAACCCGATGGTCAGCGCGAACAGCGTGTAGGCGACGACCGTGTTCGGGATGATGCTGTCCAGCCGGTCCATGAGGCCGCCGTGCCCGGGCAGCAGGCTGGACATGTCCTTGATGCCCAGGTCGCGCTTGATCGCCGACTCCACGAAGTCACCGAGCGTGGCGGTCACGGTCATGATCGCTCCGACGATCGCACCCATCCACCACGGGGCCTCGAGCAGCCACGCGAACAGCCATGCGCCCAGCGCCACCTGCAGGGCCAGCGAGCCCGCGAACCCCTCCCACGACTTCTTCGGGCTGATCCGCGGCGCCATCGGGTGCTTGCCGAACAGCACGCCGGCGGCGTAGCCCCCGATGTCGCTGGCCACCGACAGCACGATGAACACGACCACGCGGTCCGCGCCGTCCGGGGAGGCTGCGATGAGCGCGGCGAACCCACCCATGAGCGGGGCGTAGGCGAGCACGAAGGCGCTCGCGGTGGAGTCGCGCACGAAGTCGGCCACGCCGTAGCGCAGCAGCCGCCACACGATCGTGAACAGGAACAGCAGGCCGAAGCCCATCACGAGCAGGCGCGGGCCGTCCTCGGGGCCGCCGAAGAAGGCCACGACCGGCAGCAGCGCGGCCGCCAGCAGCAACGGGGTGCGGACCAGCGAGATGCCCTTGCTGTGCAGCGCGTCGGACAGCTCCTTGGTGCCGATCAGGATCGCGGCGAGGATCACCACGAGGAACAGCTCGATGCGGAAGTAGAGCGAGGCCAGGGCGATCGCCGCGAGGAGCACCCCGACGGCGAAGGCCGCCGGCAGGTTGCGGCCCGCCCGTGACGGGCTCGGCGTGCCCTCGGCCCCCGTGCCCGTCGGGGCTCCCTCGGCGGAGGCGGCGGCCGGCTCCCCGGCGGCGGCGCCCGCAGGCCCCTGCGACCCCGGCTGTGACATCAGTCCCTCCTGGCGGGGTCGTCAGATCTCGAGCAGCTCGGATTCCTTGTGCTTGAGCAGGTCCTCCACCATCGCGACGTGCTTGGCGGTGAGGTCCTCCAGCGCCTTCTCCGCGCGGCGCACCTCGTCCTCGCCAGCGGCACCGTCCTTGATCAGCTTCTCGAGATGGTCCTTGGTGTGCCGGCGGATGTTGCGGATCGCGACCCGCGCCTCCTCCGCCTTGTGCTTGGCCATCTTGATGTACTCCTTGCGGCGCTCCTCGGTGAGCACCGGGAGCACCACGCGGATGATCTGCCCGTCGTCGACCGGGTTCACGCCGAGGTCGGAGTCACGGATGGCCTTCTCGATGGTGTGCATCGAGCCCTTGTCGAACGGCGAGATGAGGATCATCCGCGCCTCGGGCGTCTGGAACGAGGCCAGCTGGTTGATCGGCGTCGGCGCGCCGTAGTAGTCCACCAGGATCTTGTTGAACATCTGGGGGGTGGCGCGGCCGGTGCGGATGGAGGCGAAGTCCTCCTTGGCGACCGCGACGGCCTTGTCCATCTTCTCCTCGGCCTCGAACATGGCCTCGTCGATCATCCGATGCTCCTCGCGGTTCTGGCCCGGGTCAGTCGACCGGTGCGATCAGGGTCCCGATTCTCTCACCCGCGACCGCCCTGGCGATGTTGCCGTGCACCAGCAGGTTGAAGACCACGATCGGCAGGTCGTTGTCGGCACAGAGGGAGATGGCGGTGGCGTCGGCGACCTTCAGGTTCCGGGCCAGCACCTCGGCGTAGTCGAGGTGCTCGAAGCGCCTCGCGTCGGGGTGGATGCGGGGGTCGGCGTCGTAGACGCCGTCGACGCCCTTGGCCATCAGCACCACCTGGGCGCCGACCTCCAGGGCCCGCTGCGCCGCGCAGGTGTCGGTGGAGAAGAACGGGACGCCGAGGCCGGCGCCGAAGATCACGACACGACCCTTCTCGAGGTGGCGGACCGCCCGGCGCGGGATGTAGGCCTCGGCCACCTGGTTCATCGGGATGGCTGTCTGGACGCGGGTGTCGATGCCCTGCTTCTCGAGGAAGTCCTGCAGGGCCAGGCAGTTCATCACCGTGCCGAGCATGCCCATGTAGTCCGCGCGGGCCCGGTCCATGCCCCGCTCCTGCAGCTGCGCCCCGCGGAAGTAGTTGCCCCCGCCGATCACGACAGCCACCTGCGCGCCGTGGTGCACGACGCCGGCGACCTGGGTGGCGATGCTGAGCACGACGTCGGGATCGACCCCGAGGGCGCCGCCCCCTGCGAACGCCTCGCCCGACAGCTTCAGCAGGACTCGGTGCCATCCGTGCTCCGGCGCCTCCGGCCAACGCTCCAGGGTTCCTTCGAGGGTTGGCTGGTCCGGCAGCATCACGGGCAGCAGTCTGCACCATCGCGACGCGCCGACGCCCCCGGGCGGCAGACCGGGCCGGGGGCGTCGGGATGGGCGCGTGACGTGCCGCGCGGCGAAGGGCTCAGCCGCCGATCTCCAGGCGCACGAAGCCGAGGACGGTCGCGCCCTGCTCCTGCGCGTAGGCCTTGACGGTCTTCTTGCTGTCCTGGACCGAGGCCTGCTCCAGCAGGACCCGATCCTTGAAGAACCCGTTCACGCGGCCGTCGACGATCTTGGGCAGGGCCGCCTCCGGCTTGCCCTCCTCGCGGGCCGTCGCCTCGGCGATCCGGCGCTCGTTGGCCACGACGTCGGCGGGCACGTCCTCGCGGGTGAGGTACTCCGGGCGCATCGCGGCGATCTGCATGCCGACCTGGCGTGCCGTGTCCTCGCTGCCCTCGTAGGCGACCAGGACGCCGACCTGCGGGGGCAGGTCGGCCGCGCGGCGGTGCATGTAGGTGGCGATGGTGCCCTCGAGGCGGGCGACCCGGCCCAGCTCGAGCTTCTCGCCGATGACGCCGGCCAGGGCGCCGATCTCGTCGGCGACCGTCTTCCCGCTGGACAGGGTGGCCGCCGCCAGGCTGTCGCGGTCGCCGAGGGCCTGGCCGTCGGCCAGCGCGACCACCTCGTCGGCGAGGGCCTGGAAGTCCGCGCTCTTGGCCACGAAGTCGGTCTCGCAGAGCAGCTCGACCAGGGAGCCGCCCCGGGCGGCCACCAGGCCGTTGCTCGCGGTGCGCTCTGCCCCGCGCTTGGCGGCCTTGGCGGCCCCGGAGATGCGCAGGATCTCGACCGCGGCGTCGAAGTCGCCGTCGGCCTCGGTGAGCGCCTTCTTGCACTCCATCATGCCGGCGGAGGTGAGGTCGCGGAGCTTCTTGACGTCTGCGGCGGTGATCGCAGCCATGGGCTGTCCTTTCGGGTCGGGGCGCTGGCCCCTGGGGGTTCGGCGGGGCGCTGAGGGCACCCCTGGTTCGACGTTCGACGGCCGACAAGCCCTCCGTCAGGAGGGCCGGCCGGGCGTGGGCGGTCCCACCCGTGGGGCGGGACCGTTCGGGTTGGGCGACAGCCCGGGCTAGGCGACCGGTGCGGCCGGCGCGTCGCCGGGCTCGGTCTCGGCGGCCACCGGGGCCTCGGCGGCGTCGGCGCCCGGGGCCTCCGCGACCTCGGCGTCGGCGGGCGGAGCCTCGGCGGCGGGCGTCTCAGCGGCCGGGGCCTCCGCGACCTCGGCGTCAGCGACCTCGGCGCCGGGCGTCTCAACGGCCTCCGCCACCGGGGCCTCGACGGCCTCAGCCACGGGGGCCTCGGGTGCCGGAGCCTCCGCCACGGGGGCCTCGAGTGCCGGAGCCTCGGCCACGGGGGCCTCGGGTGCCACCGCGGCAGCGGCCGGTGCGGCGGTCTCCGCCTGGTGCGCGGCCAGCAGCTCGGCCTCCCACTCGGCGAGCGGCTCCGCAGCCGCCCCGGTCCCCCCGGTGGCGCGCGCCATCAGGCCCTCGGCCACGGCGTCCGCGATCACGCGGGTGAGCAGGCCGACGGCCCGGATGGCGTCGTCGTTGCCGGGGATGGGGAAGTCGACGAGGTCGGGGTCGCAGTTCGAGTCGAGGATCGCGATGACCGGGATGCCCAGCTTGCGGGCCTCACCGACGGCGATCGCCTCCTTGTTCGTGTCGACCACCCACACGGCCGCGGGCAGCCGGCTCATGTCGCGGATCCCACCCAGCGTGCGCTCGAGCTTGTCCTTCTCACGACGCAGGACGAGCAGCTCCTTCTTCGTCATCCCCGAGCCGGCGACGTCGTCGAAGTCGATCTGCTCCAGCTCCTTGAGCCGCTGCAGGCGCTTGTGCACGGTCTGGAAGTTGGTGAGCATGCCGCCCAGCCAGCGCTCGTTCACGTACGGCATCCCGACCCGCGTGGCCTGCTCCGCCACGGCCTCCTGGGCCTGCTTCTTGGTCCCGACGAACATGACGGTGCCGCCACGCGAGACCGTGTCCTTCACGTAGGAGAAGGCGCGGTCGATCGCCGACAGCGACTGGGTCAGGTCGATGATGTAGATGCCGTTGCGCTCCGTGAGGATGAAGCGCTTCATCTTGGGGTTCCAGCGCCGGGTCTGGTGTCCGAAGTGGACACCGCTCTCCAGCATCTGGCGCATCGTCACGACGGCCATGCGAGATCCTCTTTCGTGCGCGGCGGGCCGCGCGGTCGGTTGTCACGTGCCGCCGGGTGGCGGCTCGTCCTGATGCCCCCGGGTGTCGGGCTGCGCTCGGCGCAGACCGGTCCGACGCCCGTCGAGTCGGGGCATGCGAATTCGGACCCTTGCGGGATCCGTGCCGCCGATTCTACGGCGCCGTCGCCTCGCGCAGGAAATCCGGGCGCCGCGCCGTCCCGACCTCCTGCGGGCCAGACTGTCCACAGATCCCCCGACGCCGGGGTGCGGCGGGGGCATCCCGGGCCACGATGCCGACCATGGCCAGAACGTCGCGCAGGGCGCGGCCCATCGCAGTGCTCGTGATCCTCCCCCCGGTGATCCTCAGCCTGGTGATCCTCCCCCTCGTGGTCGGACCCACGCGGGCCAGCGCCTCGTCCGGTGCGCGGGCCACCGACTGGACCGCCCCCGTCTGGCCGGTGCGGGTCACGCGCGCCTTCGACAACCCGGAGCATGACTGGCTCCGGGGCCATCGGGGCATCGACCTGCGCACGACGCCCGGCACCACGGTGCGGGCCGCCGGCGACGGGCGGGTGGTGTTCGCCGCGACCCTGGCCGGACGCGGGGTCGTGGTCGTGGACCACGGCGCCCTTCGCACCACCTACGAGCCGGTGGCAGCCGAGGTCAGGCCCGGGGATCGGGTCCGCCGCGGGGCCCGGCTCGGGCGGGTGTCACCGGGATCGGGCCATTGCGGCACGGGGCGGTGCCTGCACCTCGGGCTCAAGCGCGGACGGGTCTACCTCGACCCGCGACTCGTGCTCGGCCGCGCGACGGCCGTGCTGCGGCCCTGGTGAGGCCGGAATCCTGAGGGTTGGGGTGCCGCCGGGGTCCGGGCTCCACAGCCGGGTCGGGGCTCCGCGGGAGCGTGGCCGCCGGGTGGGGCTCCGCGGGAGCGTGGCCGCCGGGGTCGGGGCCGCCGCCGGGTGGGGCTCCGTGCGAGCTCAGTCCTCGTCGACGGTCGACATGCGGGTGCGCATGGCCATCATGGCCTTCGTGTGCAGCTGGCAGATCCGGCTCTCGGTGACGCCCAGGACCAGGCCGATCTCGGCCAGCGTGAGCCCCTCGTAGTAGTAGAGGGTCACCACGATCTGCTCCCGCTCGGGCAGGGTGTGGATCACGCGCGCGAGGAAGAACCGGGTCTCCTCGTCGTCGAGTGCGTCCCCCGGCGCATCGGTCCGATCGTCCTCGAGCCGCTCCCCCAGCGTGGCCCCGTCAGCACGGTCGTTCGACGCGAGCATCTCGTCGAGCGCGGCCACGTGGACGAACGACACCTGGCTGAAGACCTTGCGCAGCTCGGAGACGTGCAGGCCCAGCTCCTCGGCGATCTCGGCCTCGGACGGGGTGCGCTGCAGGCGGGCCTCGAGCACGGCGATCGCGCGCTCCACGTCGCGGGCCTTGGTCCGCACGGACCGGGGGATCCAGTCGATCGAACGCAGCTCGTCGATGATCGCCCCGCGGATGCGGTTGATCGCGTAGGTCTCGAACTTGATCGCCCGTCCGATGTCGTACTTGTCGATGGCATCGATGAGGCCGAACACGCCGTAGGACACCAGGTCGCCCTGCTCCACGTTGGCCGGCAGGCCGACCCCGACGCGGCCGGCCACGTAGCGGACCAGCGGGGCGTACTGGAGGATCAGCTGCTCCCGCAGCCGGGCATCGGCCGTGCGCTTGTAGTCCGCCCAGAGGGCTGCCAGGGCGGCGCCCTCGGGCGCCATCTCCGCGGCGGCGTCGTCGGGGTCGATCGGGTCCAGCTCGCTGCGAGGGTCGACCGCGCCCGGCGATACCACCGAGAGCCCTCCCTCGCCCTCCCCGTCGCCGCCGTCGAAGCCGTCAGGCGCGAGGGTGTGCTCGCTCATAGCTGCTCCTGAGGCGCTCGATGGAGACATGCGTGTAGATCTGCGTCGTCCCGAGACTAGCGTGGCCGAGCACCTCCTGGACGGAACGCAGATCCGCGCCGCCCTCCAGCAGGTGCGTGGCCATCGAGTGCCGCAGCCCGTGCGGGCCGAGGTCCGGGGCGTCGGGGACGTGCCCCAGCAACGCGTGCACGACCCGGCGCACGACGCGGGGGTCGATCCGCGCGCCGCGCGTCCCGAGGAACAGGGCGTCACCCGAGCCGGTCCCGGCCAGGCGGGGCCGCCCCAGCTCCAGCCACGTCCGCAGGGCCGATGCCGCCGGTCCGCCGAACGGCACCACCCGCTCCTTGGCGCCCTTCCCCAGCACCCGCACGGTGCGCCGCTCCCAGTCCACGTCGGCTCGGTCGAGGCCGGTGAGCTCGGAGACCCGCACACCGCACGCGTAGAGGACCTCGAGCATCGCCCGGTCACGGACGTGCACGGGATCGGCGTCGTCAGCGCGCAGCTCGGCCACGGTGAGCAGGGCGGACGCCTGCCCCGGCTTGAGCACCTCGGGGATCGGTCGCCGGGGGCTCGGCGCGCTCAGGCGCGCTGCGGGATCGGTCTGCAGGCGGCCCTGGCGGACTGCCCAGGTGGTGAACGCCCGGACGGACGCCACCCGGCGGGCCAGCGTCCGCCGGGACGCTCCGGCACGCCCCATCGAGCCCAGCCATGCGCGTAGGGTGCGCAGGTCCAACTCGGTGAGGTCCTCGATGCCGGCCTGCGCCCCGAACGCCAGGCAGGCCTGGACATCACCGACGTAGGCCCGGACCGTGTGCGGGCTGCGGCCACGCTCGTCGCGCAGGTGCACCGCGAACGCCGCCACGGCCTCGGCAAGGCTCGCGGGGAGGTCCACGCGGCCATGCTCCCGCAGTGCTCACCCGCATCGCCGCCATCCGTGCGCGGCGCGCCGTACGTGTCCGTGCAGCTCGAGGATCCCCAGGTGTGCCAGGCACGTCACCGCGGGCAGGCCGCTGCGGGCCGCGACCTCCTCCACGGAACGACCACCCCGCCGTGCCAGCGCGTCGAGCACCCGCCGTGCCTCCTCCGAAAGCGCGGGCGCGGACACGGTGCTGGCCCCGCCCGCGGTAGGGACCGCGGACGGCGAGGATCCCTCCACGGCCGCCAGCAGGGCTGCGGCCTCCTCCCCGTCACACACGGCCCGGGCCACCTGCTCGTGCAGCAGGCGATTGGTGCCCGAGCTCGCCATCGACGTCACCGGGCCCGGGACGACCATCAGGATGCGACCGATCTCCAGGGCACGGTTGGCCGTCGCCAGCGCGCCACTGCGACGTGCGGCCTCGACGACGAGCGTGCCACGCGTGAGGCCGGCGATCAGCCGGTTGCGGGCCAGGAAGCGGTGCCGCAGCGGCGCGCTGCCGGGAGGCAGCTCCGACACGACCGCCCCCTCGTCGGCGATGCGGCACAGCAGCGCCTCGTGGGCACGCGGGTAGGCCAGGTCCACCCCGCACGCGAGGACCGCGACCGTGGCCCCGCCGACCGCCAGGGCGGATCGGTGCGCGGCGGCATCGATGCCGAACGCCGCCCCCGACACGATGGTCCAGCCGGTGCCCGCCAGTCCGGCGACGATGGCGCCCGTGGCACGCTCGCCGTAGGGCGTGCAGGCGCGCGAACCGACCACCGCCACCGACCGCATCGCGGCGACCCGTAGGTCGAGCGGGCCACGGACCCACAGGGCCAGGGGCGGCTCCGGGATGTCCGACAGCTGGCTCGGGAACTCCGTGTCGTCCGGGACGAGCACGCGGATCCCGGCCCGGGCCATCGTGGCCAGCATGGCGGGCACGTCCTCCGGGCTGATCCGCCCCGGCACCGTGCCGGGGGGCGGCCCGCCGGCTCGCAGCACCTCGTGCAGGACTGCGGCGGGGCCGAGCTCCGCGACCCGTTCGGCCATGCCCGGGGTGCCCGGCTCCACCGCACAGGCCAGCGCGATCCTGGCGGTGCGCTCATCCATCGAGGGCACCGCCGTCGCGCAGGGCGAGTGCGCGGCCGACCTCCGGCAGCCCGGGTCGGGCCACCGCCCCCAGGTCGGCGACGCTCCACGCCACCCGCAGGGCCCGATCCGCGCCGCGCGCACTGAGGCGACCCGCCGCCACGGCCTCGCCGAGCAGCGTGGTGGCCTCCGGGCTGGGGGCCAGCAGCCCGCGCAGCAGGCCCCCGGGGTACTCCCCGTTGCCCAGCCCGGGCAGGTCGAGGCGAGCGCACCTCGCCCGGCCACGGGCACGTGCGGCCACGACCCGCGCACGGACCTCGGCCGAGGTCTCGGGAACCGCATCGAGGGCCCAGATCGATCGGCCGGGCGCACGCAGCGCCAGGCGGATGTCGACGCGGTCCAGCAGCGGCCCGGACAGCCGGGCGAGGTAGCGACGCCGGTCGGTCGACCGGCAGCGGCACGCGTCGCCCGTGCCGTCGCCGAGGCCGCAGGGGCACGGGTTCGCGGCGAGGACCAGCTGGAAGCGTGCCGGCATCGTCGCCGTGAAGCCGGCGCGCGCGATCGTGACCGTGCCGGACTCCAGGGGCTGGCGCAGGGCCTCCAGGCACGACGCGCCGAACTCCGCGGCCTCGTCGAGCAGCAGGACCCCGCCGTGCGCCAGCGTCACGGCCCCGGGCGAGGGTTGACCACCGCGGCCTCCCCCGACCAGGGCGGGCACCGTGGCAGTGTGGTGCGGCGCCTGGAAGGGCGGCCGCCGGACCAGCCCTGGCACGTCGGCCACGACCGATCGGATCGCCGTCACCGTGAGGGCGTCCTCGTCGTCGAGGTCGGGCAGGATCGTGGGCAGCCGTTGGGCGAGCATCGTCTTGCCGACGCCGGGGCGCCCGATCATCGCCACGTGGTGCCCGCCGACGGCCGCCACCTCGAGCGCGGCCACGGCCTCGGCCTGGCCCCGCACGTCGGCCAGGTCCGGCTCCTCCCCCGCCGCGGGCCGCCGCGTCCCCTCGTGCCCCGGCGCAGCCGAGCGGGCTTCGGCCCCGTCAGTGGGCGGGTCCAGGGCCGGCTCGGCCCCCACGGCCACCCGGGACCACTGCCCCAGCGACGTCACCCCGACCACCGCGAGCCCGGGGACGACCGCGGCCTCCGCGGCGCTGGGCGCCGCCACGACGAGGCGCCCGCGCCCGGCCCGTGCCGCCGCCACGGCGGCTACCACCGTGCCGCGCACCGGGCGCACCCGCCCGTCCAGGCCGAGCTCGGCGAACAGCACGGCCGAGGCCACGGCCTCCGCCGGCAGCTGGCCGTCGGCGGCCAGGACCGCGCTCGCGATGGCCAGGTCGAGCCCACTGCCCCGCTTGTGCAACGAGGCCGGGGACAGGCCCACCGTGATGCGTGCCTGCGGCCATCGGGCACCGCTGGTCAGCACCGCGGCACGGACCCGGTCGCGGGCCTCGCCGACCGCGGCGTCCGGCAGCCCGACGATGCTCATCCCGGGCAGCCCGGAGGACAGGTGGGCCTCGACCTCCACGAGGTGGGCCTGCACCCCGTGGATCACGACCCCGTGGGCCCGGGCCAGGGCCATCAGGCGATCCCGCGCACGTGCTCGACCTCGACGCGCCCGTCGGCGCGCATGAGGATGCCGACGCCGTCGAAGCGGATGGGGCCGCGGTGCCGGCCCTCCGCCGTGAGGTAGGCGCTCGCGAGCCGACGCAGGCGGGCGCACTTGGCTGGCGTGATGGCCGCGAGCGGGGTGCCGAAGCCCAGGCCGCGCCGGGTCTTGACCTCGCAGAACACGAGGGTGTCGCCCTCCCGCGCGACGACGTCGAGCTCGCCGTGCCGGCACCGCCAGTTGCGGGCCACGACCTGCATGCCGACCAGCTCGAGATGGGCGACCGCCACGTCCTCACCGCGGCCGCCGAGCACCACACGATCCCCCATCGGCGCCTCACCCCCGGGGCAACCCTCCCCCGGCGATCGGCGACCGCCAAGGGGTCAGCGCGAGGCTGTGGACAAGGTGCGGGTCCCCGGCTCGGGATCGACGAGGTCGACGCAGGGCCCGCCCTCCTCGGCCTCCAGCCCCGGGCCGGGGAGGTTCCAGCTCCGCCGGTGCAGCGCGCACGGGCCGTGCTCACGCAGCGCGGCGACGTGCTCCGGGGCGCTGTACCCCTTGTTGAGCGCCCACCCGTACTCGGGGTGGCGGCCCGAGAGCTCGATCATGATGGCGTCCCGCGCGCACTTGGCGAGCACGCTGGCCGCCGCGACCCCGGCGCACGACAGGTCCGCCTTGACCCGCGTGACCACGCGGGAGGGGAGGGCATCGAGGTCGGCGAGCGCCGCGGCCCTGGCCGACCGCGGGTCCGGGAACAGGGCGTCGCAGTCCGCCGGCGGGGTCATCCAGTCGTGGCTGCCGTCGAGCAGTGCCAGCGCCGGACGGACCCCGAGCTCGGCGAAGGCGCGCGCCGCGGCCACGCGCAGTGCCGCGAGGATGCCGACCGCGTCGACCTCGTCGGGCCCTGCGTGCCCGACGGCGTGCGCCACCGGCCACCGCCGCAGCCGCGGCAGCAGCGCCATGCGCGCGGCCGGCGTGAGCAGCTTCGAGTCGCGCAGCCCGCGGGGCGCCGTCCCGGTCTGCATCGAGACGACCGCCACGCCGACGGTGACCGGACCGGCGAGCGCCCCGCGGCCCACCTCGTCGACGCAGGCCAGCGCCGGGGCCCCGGCGCGCAGCAGCGAGCGCTCCACCCGCAGCGTCGGCGCCGGCGTGCTCACCCGGCGTCCCCCCCGTCCGTCCCGTTGTAGTCCGGGAGGGTGGCCCAGCGGGACACCGGCCACATGATGACCTCGGCGGTCCCCACGACGTTCTCCACCGGGACCGTGCCGTCCTGCTCCTCGAGGTGGTACCGGGAGTCGGCCGAGTCCGACCGGTGGTCGCCCATCATGAACAGGCGGCCCTGCGGGACCGTCACGGAGAAGCGGATCTGGTCGGTCCGGTCACCGGGGTACAGGTAGGGCTCGTCGAGGGACTCGCCGTTGCGGACGATCCTGCCGTCCGCGTCGCAGCACTCCACCGTGTCCCCGCCCACGCCGATCACGCGCTTGACCAGGTCGTCGCCGCTGGAGCTGGGCAGGATGCCGACGAAGGTCCCGATCTGGTTCAGCACGCCGGCCACGCCCGTGGGCGCCACGGGGTCGGCCAGCCACTGGTTGGGGTCGCGGAAGACCACGACGTCGCCACGGGACGGCTCGACGCCCGGCTTCCACACGAGGATCCGGTCGCCGCGCACCAGCGTCTGCTCCATGGAGCCGCTCGGGACCCAGAAGGCCTGCAGCAGGAAGGTCCGCACGAGGGCCGAGATGACGAGGGCGGCGACGACCACGATCACCAGCTCGCGCAGGGCGTGCCAGAACCCGCCCCCACCACCCCGCCCCGCGTGCCGCTCCTCACCCGGGGTCTCGCGAGCCGGTGGCGTGGCTGGGCTGCCCTCTGCCGGCTCACTCATCGGACCCCTCCACCTGCCGCATCGATGCCAAGGGCCACACGACCGCCTCGACCGTGCCAATGATGCGCGATGCTGGCACGTTCCCACCGCCAGGGTCACCCAAGTGCTCCCGCGCGTCGGCCGAGTCGGCCCGATCGTCGCCGAGCAGCCAGTAGTGCCCGGCCGGCACCTCGATGTCGAAGCGCACCTGGTCGGTCGGTCGGCCCATGACGTGCGACTCGTCGAGCGGCTCGCCGTTGCGCAGCAGCCGGCCGTCCTGACAGCAGGCGATCCGATCGCCGCCGACGCCGACCACCCGCTTGACGAACACCGTGCCGGCGGGATCGTCCCGCGCGGCCCACAGGTCGGCCGCGTCGAAGAGCACGACGGTGCCAGGGGGCAGCGCCCACCGGTCGAACCCGGTCTTGGCCACGAGGACCCGCTCGCCGGGCTCGAGGGCCGGGGCCATCGAGCCCGACCCGACCGTCCGCACCTCGGCCACCAGCGCGTGCACCCCGAGCACCAGCACGACGGCACCCGCGGCAACGCCGAGGGCCCCCAGCCGGATCCTCCGGTGGGGGCCCTCCGTGCGGTCGGTCGCGGGCAGCGGCTCAGCCGTTCTCACGCTTCTCGCGGATCTTGGCCTTCTTGCCGCGCAGCTCGCGCAGGTAGTACAGCTTGGCGCGCCGGACGTCGCCGCGGGTGACGACCTCGATCTTGTCGATGATGGGCGTGTGCAGCGGGAAGGTCCGCTCCACGCCGGTGCCGAAGCTGATCTTGCGGACGGTGAACGTCTCGCGCAGGCCACCGCCGTGGCGACGGATCACGACGCCCTGGAAGACCTGGATGCGGGAGCGGTTGCCCTCGACGACCTTCACGTGGACCTTCACGGTGTCGCCGGGGCGGAAGTCGGGGATGTCGGAGCGCAGCGAGGCGGCGTCGACGACGTCGAGCTTGTTCATGGTCGCTTCCTGGCGGGAGCCACAGGTCGCCCGCGGACGTGGGCCGGATGGGCGCTGGCGCGTGGGTCGCGATGCCCCTGTGGCAGCCCCGCGACGCGACAGCCCCCCGATTCTGCCACATCCGGCGGCCCCGCCCGAAACGCGCGCGACGGCGCCCTGGGCCGGTGTCCCGCCGCCGACGTGCTCGTCGCGCCGGTGCGGACACCCCGGTCGACGGGATGGGACACCGGGGTCCGTATCCCGGACGACGATCACCCGGGTGGCTCGTCGAGCAGGTCCGGGCGCACGACCCGCGTCCGCTCGAGCGACTGCTCGCGCCGCCACCGCGCGACGGCGGCGTGGTCGCCGGAGGTGAGCACCTCCGGCACGGCCAGGCCCTCCCACACCGGTGGCCGGGTGAACACCGGGCCCTCGAGCAGGCCCTCCATGCCGCCCGCCGCGAACGAGTCGTCGGCGTGGCTGGCCTCGTTGCCGAGCACACCGGGCACGAGCCTGGCGACTGCCTCGACCATGACGAGCACGGCGGCCTCGGCGCCGGCCAGCACGTAGTCGCCGATCGACACCTCGTCGACGACCACGGCCCGGCCGCCGGCGGTCAGCCCGCGGGCCCAGGGCACGACCCTGGCGTCGATGCCCTCGTAGCGCCCGCAGGCGAAGACCAGCCTGGGCTCGACCGACCACGCGTCCGCCGTGGCCTGCGTGAACGGCCGGCCGCTCGGCGTGGGCACGACCAGCCGCACCGGTGCGGCAGGGTCGCCCAGCGCCAGGACGTGGCGCAGCGCCTCGCCCCACGGCTCGGGCCGCATGACCATGCCGGGCCCTCCCCCGTACGGGGCGTCGTCGACGGTGCGGTGCCGGTCGTGGGTGAAGTCGCGCAGGTCGTGGATCGCGAGGTCGATCAGGCCGTCGGCGATCGCGCGACCCACCAGCGACAGGCGCAGCGGGGCGAGGTACTCCCCGAAGATCGTGACGACGTCGATGCGCACTAGGTCGCCTCGCCGCCCGAAGCCTCCGTGGGCACCGTGTCCGGGGTCGCCAGCTCGGCCAGCCCCTCGGGCAGGTCGAGCACCACGAAGCCGGCCGGCACGTCCACCACGGGGACCATGGCGCGCACGAACGGCACCAGCAGCTCGGGGGCGTCCGGCCGCGCCACGGCGAGCACGTCCTGGCCGGGCAGGTGCAGCACCTCGGCGATCGTGCCGAGCACCGCGCCGGCCGCCGAACGGGCCTGGAGCCCGACCAGCGCCAGGTCGTGGTACTCGTCGTCCTCGCCGGCCACCAGGGCCACGTCGGCCTCGAGGACCGCTCCGCGCAGCCCCTCGGCCGCGGTGCGATCCCCGACGCCGGCCAACCGCAGCACGAGGCGGCCGTTCTGCCAGCGGTGCCCGTCGACCGTGACGCTCGCGGGCAACCCGACCCGGCCGGACGGGAACAGGACCGCACCCGGGGCGAACCGCTGGTCGGGGTCGTCCGTGCGCACCTCGACCGTGACCTCGCCGCGGATGCCCTGGGCCCGGCCGATCCGGCCGACCACCACGCGCATCAGCGCTCGTCGGCGTCCAGGAAGTCCACGCGGACCGGGCGGCCGCCGGAGATCGCGCTGACGACCGTGCGGATCGCGGTCGCCGTGCGCCCGCCCCGGCCGATGACCCGGCCGATGTCCTCCGGGTGCACCCGGACCTGGTAGGTGACCGACTGCCCCCGGTCCCGCGAGCCCCGGCGGCGGGCCCGGACGGACACGTCCTCCGGGTGCTCGACGATGCCCTTCACGAGGTGCTCGAGGGAGTCCTCGATGACCCCGCTCATGCCGAGGGGGTCTCCTCGGCGGACGCCTCGGCGGCCGCGTCGGCCCCCACCGCGGCGGCATCGGGTGCGGCCTCGACGGCCGCCGCGGTCTCCTGCACCGCCTCGTCCGCGCCGGGCGTCTCGGTCGCCTCGCTGGCGGCGGACGCCGCCTCGGCGGCCTCCTCGGCAGCCCCGGCCAGCTCGTCCGCGCTCACCTGGGCAGCCGCGGGCTCGACCACCGCAGCCGGGGCCGGCACCTCGACGGACTCCTTGGGCGCCACCCGCTCCGCCCTGGGCGGCTTCGGCTTCGAAGCCTTGCCGGCCTCCTCCGCCGAGCGCACCGCGGCCTCGAACACCATGCGCTTGTCGGCCTTCGGCTCGGCGACGCGCAGGGTGCCCTCCGCCCCCGGCTCGCCCTTGAACCGCTGCCAGTCGCCGGTGACCTTGAGGATGGCCAGCACCGGCTCGGTCGGCTGGGCGCCGACCCCCAGCCAGTACTGCACGCGCTCGGAGTCCACCGTGATCAGGCTGGGCTCCTGACGCGGCTGGTAGACGCCGATCTCCTCGATCGCCCGGCCGCCGCGCGCCGTCCGCGAGTCGGCGATCACGATGCGGTACTGCGGGTTGCGCGTCTTGCCCATGCGCTTGAGCTTGATCTTGACAGCCACTGTGTGTCGTTTCTCTTCCGTTGCGTGGGTGGGTCCGCGCGCTGGCATGGGGGCACCGGCGCGAGGGACCGCGTGGATCGCGCCAGCGTGGTGAGAGGGGCCACGACCGGCGCGGGACGCCGGCCATTGTGCCATCCGCGCCCACGAATGCCCAAAGGACGCGTCTGCGCACCCGTCGGACCCGGCCGCGCCGACGCGCCCTCGACACCACCGTGCGCCCGAGTCCGTCGGATTCGACTGCCCCGAGGCGCCGGCGGACCAGCCATGCGCACGAGCCCGTCGGTCTGGCGGTCCCGTCGGCCTCCAGAACGACGGTGTGGTGCCCGTTGGCCGCGGACGGCTGTGGCAGGTGCGGCGAGAACGACGGGATCGTGCGCGGATCCCCGCCTGCGGTCGTCCGGCGCGGCCGTCAGCGGCGGGACGCCGCAGCCAGGCGCCCGGCGAGGTCTCCCACCGGGGCCACCACGAGGTCGGCCAGCCCGAGCCACCCCGCCAGCCCCCGCAGCTCGGCGACCAGCGCGGCGAGCGCCTCGTCACCGACCTCGCCGTGCGCGTGCGACGCCTGCACGAGCAGCCGTCCCCCCGGGCGGTCGGCCTTCAGGTCGACCCGAGCGACGAGCCGCTCCCCGTGCAGGAACGGCAGCACGTAGTACCCGTGCACCCGCTGTGCGGCCGGGACGTAGATCTCGATCCGGTAGCGCATCCCGAACAGGCGCTCGGTGCGGGGCCGGAACCAGACGAGCGGGTCGAACGGGACCAGCAGGGCGGCGGCGTGGACCCGCCGTGGGACGCGCAGGTCGGGCGTGGCGTAGGCGGTGGGCCACTCCGGCACCGCGAGCTCGACCAGCTCGCCGTCGGCGACCAGGCCGTCGATCGCCGTCCGCGCCTGCGCGACCGGCAGCCGGAAGTGGTCGGCGAGGTCCGCCGCGGTGGCCACCCCGAGGGCCCGCGCGGCGATCAGGACCAGAGACCGGTGGGCCTCCTCGGGGGCCGGCGTCGGGACGGCCAGCACCGAGCGCGGCAGCACCGCCTCAGGCACCGCGTAGCGTCGGCGGAAGCTGCTGTCCCGGCCGGCCGAGCTCACCTCACCGGCCCAGAACAGGTACTCCAGCGCGCGCTTGACCGCAGACCAGTTCCACCCCCAGTGCTCCCGGCTGCGCTGCTCCTCGTGGGCGATGATCGACTCGACCCCGGCCGCTGTGAGCGGACCGTGCGCACGCACCACGTGGGCCACCTCGGCAACGAGGTCGGGCTGCTCCCGCCGGATGCGGACCATGCCGCCCCAGGCGTCGTCGTGCACCCGGTCCATCCGCCAGCGCAGCAGGGGCTGGGTCGCGACGGGCAGCAGGGCGGCCTCGTGCCCCCAGTACTCGAACAAGCGCCGGGGGCCGCTGCCCGACGCCCCGTCGAGCAGCGCCCGGTCGTAGGGGCCGAGCCGGGAGAACGCGGGCAGGTAGTGCGCACGGGTGAGGACGTTGACGGAGTCGATCTGCACGGCGCCGAGCCGGCGGACGACGTCGACCACCTGACGGCTCGTCGGCGGCACCTCGGGGCGTGGGCGGTCGAACCCCTGGGCGGCCAGGGCGGCCCGCCGTGCCTCGGCCAGGGTCAGGCGGGTCCGGGGCACCGGGTCATGCTGCCATGCCGGGGCGCCAGCCCGTGGCTGGTCTCGCCGCCCCGTCGCGGCCCGTGAGTCGCGGCCCGCCGCAGCACCGCCGGCCCGTGCCCCGTCGCGGCCCGTGCCCCGGCCCGTCGCCCGTCGCGGTGCCCCCGCCGCCCGCCCGCACAGCCCGCCCGCCCGTGCGCGCGTTCGCCGCCCGCCGCTCCGCCGGCCGTTCCCCGTCGCGGCCCGTGCGCGCGTTCGCCGGCCCGTGCCCGTCGCGGCCCGTGCCACCGCCCGTGCCCCGTCGCGGCGCCCCCGCCGCCCGCCCGCACCGCCCGCGCGGGTGCGCGCGTTCGCCGCATGATCCATGTGGGTTGCGCGGCCAAGAAGCCGCACAACCCGAATGGATCACCATCGGAGAGAGGGGGCCGGCCTACTTCAGCAGGTCCTTGAACGCCGGGGGCAGGTCGCCGAGCTTGGCCAGGGCCTCGGGGTCGAGCATCGAGGGATCGAAGTCGGCGGGGTCGCCACCGAGGCCGGCCAACCCGCCGGGCAGCGCGGCCGGGGCAGCGGCAGCCGCCGCCTGCTCCTGGGCACGCTTCGCCGGGTTGCCCGAGCGGCTCTTCTTGCCCCGCACCTGTGGCTGTGCCGCGCGGCCCTTCGCCTTCTTCGACCCACCGGCCCCGGGCATGCCGGGCATCCCCGGCAGCCCCATGCCCGAGCGCATCTGACGCATCATCTTCTGGGCATCGAGGAACCGCTCGACCAGCCCGTTCACCTCGGCGACCGAGACGCCCGAGCCCCGGGCGATGCGCGCCCGGCGCGAGCCGTTCAGCAGCTTGACGTCGGCCCGCTCGGCCGGGGTCATCGACTGGATGATCGCCTGCACCCGGTCGATCTCGCGCTCGTCGAGGTTCTCGATCTGGTCGCGGATCTCCCCCATCCCGGGCAGCATCCCGAGCAGCTTGCCCAGGGATCCCATCTTGCGCAGCGCCTGCATCTGGGACAGGAAGTCGTCGAGCGTGAAGTCCTCGCCGGCGAGCACCTTGCCCGCCATCTTCTCGGCTTCCTGGGCGTCGAACGCCTTCTCGGCCTGCTCGATGAGGGTGAGCACGTCGCCCATGTCGAGGATGCGCGAGGCCATCCGGTCGGGATGGAACAGCTCGAAGTC
>JALOLH010000103.1 GCA_025456065.1 Candidatus Nanopelagicales bacterium
CCGCGCTGGGGCACCCGCCCGGCAGCCCGCGCCGGGGCACCCCGCACCGCCTCCCGCCCCCTGGCCGCCTCGGCGCCGACCGGCGGCTCGGATGAGGAAGGGCGGCGGGGGCCGGATCGGCGACCGGACCGCAGCCCGACACGCCGGGCGGGGCTCAGCGCGGCGGCCGGGCGGCGCCGACCCCCGCCGGTACCCTCGCCGACATGGCAACGAAGTCACCTGCGCGCGCCCGGACGACCCGCGGCACGGGTGGGTCGCGCCCCGCCGGGCGCGGCGGTGGTGCGCGCGGTGGCGCGACGGCGGCGCGGGGCGGCACCGGGCGGGCCGGCGGGGCCCGGTCGGTCCCCCGCACCGCGCCGAAGCCGGTCAGGCGCCACCAGCCCGGCCCGCTGACGCGGCTGCTCCGGGCGATCGGGCGCGTCCTGGCCAGGATCTGGCTGCTGGTCGCCGCGGCGCTCGGGGGCACCGCGCGTGCGATCGGCCGCAGCGCACGTGACCTGGACGCCACCCACCGCCGCGACGGGATCGGCCTGGCCCTGTTCACCGCGACGATCGTGGTCGCGGCCGTCACCTGGTTCTCGGTCGAGGGGTGGCTGACGGGGGCCGTGACGGCGCTGGTCGCCGGGCTCGTCGGCGCCCTCGACGTGGTCGTACCGATGTTCCTGCTCTGGGCGACGCTGCGGGTGCTGCGCCACCCCGACCAGAGCGCGGTGACCGGACGGCTCGCGATCGGGTGGGGGGTGGTCCTGGCGGCGACGTGCGGCATCTGGGCCCTGGCCCAGGGGGCGCCGGACCCGAGCGACGGGGCCGAGGCGATGCGGGCGGCCGGCGGCTGGCTGGGCTGGTTGGTGACGGCGCCGGTCGTCGCCGCGGTCGGCACCTGGCTGGCAGCGCTCTGGCTGGTCGCCCTGCTCCTCTTCGGATCGCTCGTGATCACCGCGACGCCGGTCGCAGCCGTCCCGCAGCGGCTCGCGGCCCTGCGCGACGCCGTGCTGCTGCGCCGTGCCGCGACGCCCCCCGACCTCGCGCCGGCCGAGGGCGGGATGGCCGTGGACGGGGCCGCGAAGCACGCCGCGCTGGGGGAGATCGACCTGCGCGAGGCCGACGGCGATGCGGACGCGGCGGGCGGTGCCGCCCGTGCCGACGCCGACGTCGCCGGTGCGGCCGACCCGGACGCCGCGCCGGCCGCTGACGGCACTGCGTGCCCGGTGCCCGTCAGCCGCGCCCGCCGGCTGCGCGCCCGCGCGTCGAGCTTCGTCCGGGGCCTGCGCCGGCCCACCACCCCGGCGCCGACCCCCTTCGACGGGCCCCTGGCCGGGGACGAGGCGTTCGTCTCCGCGGTGGCCGCGGCGCCAGCCGGCACGGGCGCGACCGACGAGGACGCGGCCCCCCCCGAGGGGGAGGACACCACCCTCCTCGACGCCCTGGCCGGTGTCGACCTCGCCGGGGCCGACCCGGACGCGACCGTCTCGATGGACCCCGCTCGGGCGAAGGACGCCGCTGGCGACCCGGCGCTGGCCTCCCTGGTCGCCGCGGTCCCGGCCGGCGCCCCGCGCGGCGGGAAGGGTGGGCACCACACGGTCGCGCTGGAGAAGCCCGAGCAGCTGCGCCTGCCCGGGGCGCCGGACTACCGGCTCCCCGCGCCGAGCATCCTCAAGGCCGGCTCGGCGCCGCGGGCCCGCAGCGCGGCCAGCGACCGGGTCGTGGCCGCGCTCACCGACGTGCTCACGCAGTTCGAGATCGACGCGCGGGTCACCGGCTACACCCGCGGTCCGACGGTCACGCGCTACGAGGTCGAGCTCGGCCAGAGCGTCAAGGTCGAGCGGGTCACCGCGCTGGCCAAGAACATCGCCTACGCCGTGGCCACCTCCGAGGTGCGGATCCTCTCGCCGATCCCGGGCAGGAGCGCGATCGGCATCGAGATCCCGAACACCGACCGCGAGATGGTCTCCCTGGGCGACACGCTGCGCGCCCCGAACGCGCAGGCCGACCACCACCCGCTGCTCGTCGGGCTGGGCAAGGACGTGGAGGGCGGCTACGTCTGCGCCAACCTGGCCAAGATGCCGCACCTGCTGGTCGCGGGCGCCACGGGTGCGGGCAAGTCCAGCTGCATCAACGCCCTGGTCACCAGCATCCTGATGCGCGCGACGCCGGCCGAGGTGCGCCTCGTGCTCGTCGACCCCAAGCGGGTGGAGCTGACCGCCTACGAGGGCATCCCGCACCTGATCACCCCGATCATCACGAACCCGAAGAAGGCGGCCGAGGCCCTGCAGTGGGTCGTGCGCGAGATGGACGCCCGCTACGACGACCTCGCGCACTTCGGCTTCCGGCACATCGACGACTTCAACCGCGCGGTGCGGGCCGGCGCGCTCACCCTGCCCGCGGGCTCGGAGCGGGTGCTCGCCCCATACCCCTACCTGCTCGTGATCGTCGACGAGCTCGCCGACCTCATGATGGTCGCGCCGCGCGACGTCGAGGAGGCGATCGTGCGCATCACGCAGCTGGCTCGGGCCGCCGGCATCCACCTCGTGCTGGCCACCCAGCGGCCCAGCGTCGACGTCGTGACCGGCCTGATCAAGGCCAACGTGCCCTCGCGGTTGGCCTTCGCCACCTCCAGCCAGACCGACAGCCGGGTGATCCTGGACCAGACCGGGGCCGAGAACCTCGTGGGCCAGGGTGACGGGCTCTTCCTGCCGATGGGCGAGTCCAAGCCCATGCGGATCCAGGGCGCGTTCGTGCCCGAGTCCGAGATCCGGGCCGTCGTCGGCCACGTGAAGAAGCAGATGGCGGTGCAGTACCGCGACGACGTCCTCACCGAGGCGAGGGCGAGCCGCGAGGCCGACGACGAGATCGGCGACGACCTCGACCTGCTGGTCGCCGCGATCGAGCTCGTGGTCACGACGCAGTTCGGCTCGACCTCGATGCTGCAGCGCAAGCTGCGGGTCGGGTTCGCCAAGGCCGGCCGGCTGATGGACCTCATGGAGAGCCGCGGGGTGGTGGGCCCGTCGGAGGGCTCGAAGGCCCGCGACGTGCTGGTGAAGCCGGACGACCTCGACGCGGTGCTCGCCGACCTGCGGCCCGTCGACTGAGGCCGGGCGTGGCCTACGCTGCAACGGTGGGCACGGCTCGCGTGGCGCTGGTCACCCTCGGCTGCGCGCGCAACGAGGTGGACTCCGAGGAGCTCGCCGGCCGTCTGACGGCAGGCGGGTTCGAGGTGGTGGACGACGCCGGCGAGGCCGATGCGGTGCTGGTGAACACCTGCGGGTTCATCGACGCGGCGAAGCGCGAGTCGATCGAGGTCCTCTTGGCGGCGGGGACCGGCGTGACGGGCGGACGGCACCGGCCGGTCGTCGCCGTCGGGTGCCTCGCCGAGCGGTACGGCGAGCAGCTGGCCGCCGAGCTGCCCGAGGCCGATGCGGTGCTGGGGTTCGACGCCTACCCCGACATCAGCGCCCACCTGCGCCGGGTCCTGGCCGGCGAGCGGCTGCCGAGCCACACCCCGCGGGACCGCCGCACCCTGCTGCCGTTGACCCCCGTGGCGCGTTCGGACGCCCGCGTGTGGCACGTGCCGGGGCACGGGACGCTCGCGGCCCCTGCCAGGGTGGGTGCCGCGACCGGTGCGGACGGTGGTGTCGCGACGCCCGGGGCCGTCGGGGCCGCATCGACCGGTGCGACGCCCGGGGCCGTCGCGACCCCTGGGACCGACGCGCCCCCCGGGACCGAGCCGACCGCCGGGGCCGTGGGTCCCGGGTGGATCCGCCGGCGGATCTCCGCCGGACCGGTCGCCTCCCTGAAGATCGCCAGCGGCTGCGACCGGCGGTGCGCCTTCTGCGCCATCCCGTCGTTCCGGGGAGCGTTCGTCTCGCGACCGCCCGACGAGGTCGTCGCCGAGGCGCGGTGGCTGGCCGACCAGGGCGTGCGCGAGCTCGTCCTCGTGAGCGAGAACTCCACCTCGTACGGCAAGGACATGGCCGACCCCCGCGCGCTCGAGCGGCTGCTGGTGCGCCTCGCCGAGGTGCCCGGCGTGGACCGGATCCGGGTCGCCTACCTGCAGCCCGCAGAGGTGCGCCCCGACCTGCTGGCCGCGATGGTCGGCCTGCCGGTGGTGGCCGACCACTTCGACCTGAGCTTCCAGCACGCCAGCGCCGCGCTGCTGCGGCGGATGCGCCGCTTCGGCGGCACCGAGTCGTTCCTGGACCTGATCGGGTCCATCCGGGAGCGGTCGCCGCGGGCGGGGATCCGCAGCAACGTCATCGTCGGGTTCCCGGGGGAGACGCAGGCCGACGTCGCCGAGCTGTGCGCCTTCCTCGGTGAGGCGCAGCTCGACGCCGTGGGTGTCTTCGGCTACTCGGACGAGGACGGCACGGAGGCGGCTGGGGTCGGCGGACACCTCGACGAGGCCGAGATCCGGGCCCGCGTCGACGAGGTGGCCGCCGTCGCCGACGAGGTGATGGCGCAGCGGGCCGAGCAGCGCGTGGGTGACCCCGTGGACGTCCTGGTCGAGGTGGTCGACGGGCTGCGTGCCGAGGGCCGCGCCGAGCACCAGGGCCCCGAGGACGGCACCACGACCGTGCACGTGCCCCCGGAGCTGCGCCACAGGGTCGCGCCCGGGGCCATGCTGCGGGCACGCGTGGTGGCCAGCGAGGGTGTGGACCTGCAGGCCGTGGAGGTGTCCGTTGTCCGGCTCTGATCCCGCCCCGGGCAGCGCTGTCCCGGACGGCACGTCGGTCCCTCCCGGTTCGGCTGCGACCGGCGACCAGCCCGAGATGTGGAGTCGGGAGCGGGTCGTGACCGGCTGGGCGCAGCTGTGGAACGTGCCCAACATGCTGACGATCCTGCGGATCCTGCTGATCCCGGTCTTCTGGTGGCTGCTCATGTACGACGACGGCCAGAACGCCGGCACGCGGCTGGCAGCCACGGTGCTGTTCGTGTTCGCCTCGTACACCGACTGGCTGGACGGGCACCTCGCACGCAAGCAGGGGCTGGTGACGACCTTCGGCAAGATCGCCGACCCGCTGGCGGACAAGGCACTCACCGGCGTCGCGCTGATCGGCCTCGTGGTGCTCGACGAGCTGTGGTGGTGGGTGGCCGCGGTCATCATCGTCCGCGAGGTCGGGGTCACCCTCGTGCGCTTCCTCGTGCTCAAGCACGGCGTCATCCCGGCCAGCCGGGGTGGCAAGGCCAAGACGGTGTTCCAGATGCTCGCCATCGTCCTGTTCCTGCTGCCGATCACCGAGGCGACGCCGATCCTGTGGTGGCTGCGGATCGTCGTGATGGCCATCGCCGTCGTGCTCACCCTGGTCACCGGTCTGGACTACATGGGTCGCGCCTACCGGACCCGCCGCGACTCGAAGGCTGCACGGGCCGCCCGTGCCGGACATCTGGCGAGCACCTCGCTCCCGGAACCCGATGCGGTGGCCACCGACCCACCGGCTTCCCCCAGTGCGACCGATCGCCCGCCCGCCGGCCCGTCCGGCCCGCCACCCCCGTCCGGCCCGCCACCACCTCCCGGGCCGGCCGCTCCCCGCCCATGACCGAGCCGAGCACGGCCGCCCTGGCTGCCTCGATCGTCGCCGGGCAGGCCGCATCCGGCGGCACGGTCGCCGTGGCCGAGTCGCTCACCGGCGGGTTGGTGCTCGCCGCGCTGACCGCAGTGCCGGGCTCCTCCACGGTCGTGCGCGGCGGCGTGGTCGCCTACGCCTCCGACGTCAAGGCGGACGTGCTCGGGGTCGATCCGACGCTGCTGGCGCGGACCGGGGCGGTCGACGCCGAGGTGGCGCTGGCCATGGCCGAGGGGGTGCGCGATCGGCTCGGGGCCACGGTCGGTGTCGGCACGACCGGCGAGGCCGGGCCGGACTCCGCCAGTGGGCAGCCGGTCGGCACCGTCCACGTCGCCGCCGTGGGACCAGCCGGCGTCGTGGTCCGCTCGCTGCACCTCGCGGGTGACCGCGCGGCCATCCGCGCCGCGAGTGTCCACGCCGCGCTGGCCGCCGCCGCGGCGCTCGCCCTGCCGGAACCGCCCAGCCGGGGATGACGGCGAGGTGCGGGCGTTGCCCGACGGGCACCGAGCGGGCGCGACATGGCCCCCGGGGGGCGGGAACAGGCGGGCACTGGCACGGGGTTGGGGCACTCGAGCGCGATGCGACGGATCGGGCTGTACGCTGAGGACCGGAGGAAGGGGACGGCCATGGTGATCCTGCGTCGAGTGATCGGCGAGGAGCTGCGGCGTCGCCGTCAGGACCAGGGCCGGACGCTGCGCGACGTCAGCGCTGCCGCACGCGTGTCCTTGGGCTACCTCTCGGAGATCGAGCGGGGCCAGAAGGAGGCGTCCAGCGAGCTGTTGGCCGCCATCTGCGCCGCCCTGGACGTCCCGCTCTCGCAGCTGCTGGGTGCCGTCAGCGACGAGGTCGCGGTGCAGGAGACCGCCGCCGAGCGCACCCCGGCCAGCCGCGCCGCCTGACCCCTCACCGCGAGCGGCGCCCCCGGACCGTCGAGCGGGGCTGTCCCCGCGGGACCTCGGACCGCCGCAACCCGGGCACGGTCGCCCGCGCGGGGCGGGTGCCTTCCGGGCCGGAGCCCACGCAGTCCCGAGCTCTCAGGGCCGGGCCCGGTACCCACGTGGCGTCTGGCTGAACCCGGCCGCGACCAGGGCGTGCGCGATCGGCGCGATCGCCGGGTTCACCTCGAGCGCCGGTATCCCGTTGATCCTGGTCACCAGCAGTGGGGCGACCCGTCCGCTGCGAACGGCGTCGTGGAGGGCGGCCGCCGCCTCCGCGACACGGCCCTCGGCGTCGTCCTCGGCCCGCCCGGGACCACGCGGGAAGCTGAGCAGGCTGCGCCCACCGCGCTCCACGTAGAGCACGGGCTCACCGCCGCGCAGGATCACCGTGCTGCCTGCCGCACGGCTGGGTCGGTGCGGACTCTCGCCGGGACCGGTCCACTCGCTCGCCGGCCAGTCCAGCGCCGCCCCGTAGGCGTTCGCCGGGTCGCTGGCCGCCAGCACCAGCGTCTCCCGAGCCCCGTCCGCCAGCTCCCGCTCGACCTCGCGCAGCTGGTCGACCACGCCGGGCAGGGCGAACTGCGCCGCGCCCAGGCCGTCCACCGCGTACACCCGCTGGACCCGGCCACGCTCCTCGAGCGCGCTGAGGGTCCGGTAGGCGGCGGCGAACCCGCC